>JASHQQ010000255.1 GCA_030039035.1 Acidobacteriaceae bacterium
AGTCCCTCAGTCCCTCAGTCCCCCAGTCCCTCAGTCCCCCAGTCCCTCAGTCCCCCAGTCCCTCAGTCCCTTAGTCCCTCAGTCCCTTAGTCCCTCAGTCCCTCAGTCCCTCAGTCCCCCAGTCCCTCAGTCCCTTAGTCCCTCAGTCCCTTAGTCCCTCAGTCCCTCAGTCCCTTAGTCCCTTAGTCCCTCAGTCCCTTAGTCCCTTAGTCCCTCAGTCCCTTAGTCCCTCAGTCCCTCAGTCCCTCAGTCCCTCAGTCCCTCATCCGTTACACTGGGACCGCATGGTTCGCGTCGCCATCGTCTGCAAGCCGCAACGAGAGGAGCTGGGCAGCATCCTGCCCGAGCTGATCGCCTGGCTTGCCGGGCAAGGCTACGAGCCGTTGATCGATCTTGCCGGAGCGCAATTCACTTCCGCCGCGCGCGCGGTCGATCGCCCGGAGATGCCCGATTGGATGCCGGAGCTGGTGATCGTGCTGGGCGGCGACGGCACGCTGCTCTCCGTGGCGCGTACCTTTGCGGCCACGGGAGTGCCCATTTTGAGCGTGAACCTGGGCTTCCTTGGCTTTCTCACGGAAGTTCGGCTCGCCAACCTGTACACCACGTTGCAAGGGTGGTGCGACAAATGCCATCAGATCGACTCGCGCGCCATGCTGGAAGCGACGCTGTGGCGCGGGGGCAAGCTGCACTCGAGCTTCGAGGCGTTGAACGATGCGGTGGTCTCGAAGGGCGACATCGCGCGCATGGGGGAGTTCGCCGTGCAACTCGACGGCAAGAACGTCGCCCAGTTCCGCGCCGACGGCGTCATCGTCTCCACGCCCACCGGCTCGACGGCCTACACGCTGGCCGCCAATGGGCCCATTCTCACGCCCGATGTCGACGCCATGGTGGTCACGCCCGTGTGCCCGCACCTGCTTACGCTGCGGCCCATTGTGGTACGCGGCGACGCCTGCCTGACGGTGCGCGTGGAAGGCATCCCCGACAAGGCGCTGCTCACCATCGATGGCCAGCAGGCCGTCACACTGGAGCTGGGCGACGAGGTGCGCTGCCAGCGATCGCGCTTCACCGTAAACCTGGTGCGGACCAGCGAAAGCGGCTTCTTTGAGGCCCTGCGCAACAAGCTGAGCTGGGGCGAGCGGTAGCCAGTCGGCGCGCCGGCAAGTCATCGGGCCAGCCAGGCAGGCGCCCCGGTCTTTTCTGCAGCCGGAAGGAACCTCTGCTCACGTCAACGCGTATTCCTCAATAGATGTTGCGAGCCTGGCTCTCCGATCCCTGATCCCTGACCTCTGACCTCTGATCTCTGATCCCTGATCCCTGATCCCTGAACTGCGTACCGTGAACTGTGTGCCGCCTTTCACTGTCCACTGATCACTGTCCACTCACCGCTCCAGTCCAACCGGTATGCAAAGCTTTGCCGACACGCTCGGGCAGGTCTTTCGCGCCATAGCCGCCAACAAGCTGCGCAGTTTCCTCACCATGTTCGGAATCGCCTGGGGCGTGGGGTCGCTGCTCGTGCTGGTGGGGCTGGGCGAGGGCTTTCGCAGCGGTCAGCACCGCCAGTTGGCCACCTTTGGCAACGACCTGATCATGATGTGGGATGGGACCATCCCCGCGGTCGCCAACCAGCACACGGGGATGCGCCCCTACCAGTTCACGCCGGGCGACGAAGCAGCGTTGCGCGCCCTGCCGGACGTGCACGACGTAACCGGCATCCTGAGCCGCAACGATCTCTACGAAGTGAGCGCGTTCGCCAACACCTCGGGAGCGGTGTGGGGTGTCGAGCCGAACTATTCCGGCATCCGCTTTGTGCCGATCGCCGAGGGCCGCTTCTTCGACGCGAGCGATATCGCGCAGCGCCGGCGCGTCGCGGTGCTCGGCTCAAAGGCGGCCACGCTGCTCTTTCCCGGCCGGCCCATGCTGGGCGAGACCATCCAGATCGACGACATCGATTTCGCGGTGGTGGGCCGCGTGGAGTCGATCAGCCACGGCAACAACGACAGCGACAACCAGAAGGTCTACATCCCGCTTTCGACCATGCAGGAGCTCTTCGCCATGAAGGGCGACAACGTGGCGCAGAACGCCCTGACGGCGATCTTTTATCAACCGGCGATGAAGGGCGACGAAGAAGCCGCAAAAGCCGCGGCGCATCGCGTCATCGCCGGGCGCCACGGCTTCGATCCGGGCATGAAGGACGCCTTCGAGGAGTGGGACACGATCGAAGAGGAGAGGATCATCAGCACCATTTTTACGGCGATGGACGTCTTTCTGGGCAGCGTGGGCGTGGTCACGCTGGGGCTCGGCGCGGTGGGCATCATCAACATCATGCTGGTTTCGGTAACCGAGCGGACGCGCGAGATCGGCGTGCTGAAGGCGATCGGCGCCACCAGGCGCAGTATTCTGGCCCAGTTTTTCTGGGAAGGATTGCTCCTCACCGCGATCAGCGGGCTGATCGGCATCGCGGTGTCGGAGGGATTCATGTGGGTGCTGCAGGCGACGCTCACCGGCAAGATGCCGGGCTGGGATCCGCCGCGCGTGGTGCCGTGGTCGGCCGCGGTGGCGCTGGCGTCGCTGGTGCTGTGCGGCGTGGCGGCTGGTCTCTACCCGGCCAGCAAGGCGGCGCAGATGGATCCGATCGAGGCGTTGCGGCGGGAGTGACTGGAGGACTGAGGGCCTGAGGGACTAAGGGAACAAGGGACTGAGGGACTGAGGGACTGAGGGACTAAGGGACTGAGGGACTAAGGGACTGAGGGACTGAGGGACTGAGAACCCAGCCTCCAGGGTTGGCTATCCGCCAAAAGCTGAAAGCCAAACTGAGAGCTGAGAGCTGAGAGCTGATAGCTGAAAGCTAAGAGCTAAAAGCTGGGAGCTGCCGCAATGTTCACAGACATTCTCGGCCAGGCGTGGGAAGCAATGATCTACAACCGCCGCCGCACGACCATCACCATGATCGGCATGGCGTGGGGCATTGCCACGGTGGTGCTGTTGCTGGCCTACGGAGCGGGATTCAGCCGCGCCATCGAGAATATCTTTGCCGAGTGGGGAACCAACCTGATCGGCGTCTTCCCCGGCCGCACCAGCGAGCAGGCCGGTGGAGACAAGGCGGGCGTCAAAATCCGGTTCAAGGCCGACGATGTGCAGCGCATCGGTGACAACGTGCCCGGCATCTTTCATATTTCGCCGTGGGTGATCCAGGACGAGCCGGTCGAGAACGACCTGCACACCTATACGTGGACAGTGAACGGGGTGCGCGCGGATTTTCAGGAGATATTCAAGCTCGATATCGACGATGGGCGGTTCTTTACGGGCGCCGAAGACCAGCAGCGCGCGCACGTGTGCGTCATCGGCTCGGAAGCGAAGACGAAGCTGTTCTCCGGCGGCTGGGCGGTGGGCCAGCCCATTCGCCTCAACGGCATCCAGTTCATCATCGTCGGCGTGCTCAGCCCCAAGATGCAGGAGGGCGACAGCGACCGCAACCGCCAGGTCTACATTCCGTTCAACGTGATGAGCGACCTGAAAGACACAACGTATCTCGACGGAATCTGGTTCACCTACCGCGGCAACAACGAGCTGGTGGAAAAGAGTTTGCGCGAGAACCTGGCCCTGGCGCATCATTTTCGGGTGTCGGATCACAATGCCGTCTACGTGGGCAACGTAATGACGCAACTCCAGCAGTTCCGCATCCTGTCCATCGCACTGCAGGTGCTGCTCTCCATGGTGGGCGCGCTCACGCTGGGGATTGCCGGCATCGGGCTGATGAATATCATGCTGGTGGCGGTGCAGCAGCGCACGCGCGAAATCGGCGTGGAGAAGGCGCTGGGCGCGCGGAAGCGGCATATCCTCCTGCAGTTTCTCGCCGAGGCCTTCGCCATCACCTGGGTCGGCGGCATCGGCGGCATTGCGCTCTCTTATGCAATTTCGCTCGCCGTCGGCCGCATCACGTTTTACAGCGCCATGGCCACTCACGCCGAGTCCGCCGACATCGTGCTGAAGATTTCGCCCCTTTCGCTCATCGTGGCCACCTTCATTCTTGCGGTGGTCGGACTGGTGAGCGGCATGATTCCAGCCATCCGCGCGGCCAATCTCGATCCCATCGAGGCGTTGCGGTATGAATGACAGGGAATAGGGAATAGGGATTGGGGATTAAGGATTTAGGGTCAGGCGAAGGTGATAAGGACGAAGGATAGTGCCTTTGCAGGCCGGTCGTTCACCTGTCGATGAGACGGGAGGACCGTCCTGCGAAGTATTGTTCCCTAGTCCCTGATCCCTGATCCCTGTTCCCTCGTCTCACACCGGCGGCAGCGCGTCGACCACGGGCACGCCGGGCGGCGGAGTGAAGCGGAACTCCGCCGCGGGAAGCGATGCGTCGGGCTGTTCGCTGGAGAAGGTAAACCGCGTCAGCGCGCCGTCGGCCTCCTCGATTTCCATCGCCGTGATTGCGCCCTGGGCGGTCACGGTCAGCGTGACGCGGGCAACTCTCTGCTCAAGGCCTTTGGGGATGCCGGTCAGCACGTAGCGGCCATTCGGGCCGTTGGTGAGCGCGAGATTCTCCAGCTCTTTTTCAAGCTTGGTGCGGCCGAGCAGGAAGCGCAGCGGTGAGCGCAGGTCGTCGAGGTCTTTGGTGGGCAAGCGTTGCACTTGCGCGTCGCCCTGCTGGTAGAACCATGCATGGCTGCCGTCGATCAGGAAGATCTTGCCGGCCGGCGAGGAGTAGTTCCACTTCATGCGGCCGGGTTTGAGCAGCAGCAGCGTGCCGCTCTCGGTGCGGTCCATGCCGAGGCCCTGATAGTTCTCGGTGAATTCGGCTTTGAGCGAGTGCAATTGATTGTAGTGGCGATCAACGCGCTCGGCGAGGTCGTGAGCGGTGAGCGACGGAGCCTGACTGGAGGAATACAGAGAAGAAAAGGAGAGAGCAGCGATAAGGAGCAAGCGGCAATGTCGCGTCATTCGCCGAGATTTCTCTTGAAGGCGAAGGGCACAGGCATGATCCCGTGCATCGCTCCGCAAGAAGAATCGAGGTCTCAAGCGGCGTCTGACAAGCCCCCCGCTTGAATGCTTTGTAGCAGGGCACGCCTTCAGAGGCTGCGGAAATACTCGTTGGCCCACGGGACAAGTGTCAGGGCACGACTTCAGTCGTGCTGAAAAGAGCGCAAAAGCGACTCGGGCTTTAGCCCCTGCGCAACGTTTCGCGCTGCGATTCGTCTCCGCTCCGACCTTTTTCTGCAGCCTCTGAAGCTCGCCCGCTTCCAATGCAATCGCTTGCCTCATTGCACGGGCTGCGTGCAGTTGGTGCCGCCCGCGGGATCCAGCTTGATAACTCCGAACTGGTCGGTGCAGTAGCCGCGGTCGCCGGTCTTGCCCACGGTCTCCGGCACGGCCGTGACCTGGTAGCCGGTAAAGCGGTCGGCGCCGTTCACCGTCACCTTCTGGCAGTTGGTGATGTTGAACACGTAGCCCGCCTTCACGCCGGACGCCAGATCGGGCTGCAGCATCTGCGCGGCGGTGGCCGTCGGCGCCCCCGCGCTGGGGTCGCCGCCCAGCGCCGCCAGCGAGCAGGCATAGCCGTTGGTCGGGAATGTGGTTTCGTACTGCATCTCCGCCTGTTCGATGGTCTGCAGCGACTTCTTGGCGGAGGTCTCGTTGCCGTACTTCTTCAAGCCGCCGATCGTCGGAATGGCCATCAACATCAGGATGAGAATGATGGCGATGACGATCAGCAGTTCCATCAGGGTGAAACCGTTGGCACGACGTTCTACACGTTCAGGGCCAGCGCCTGAAAGAGAATCTCTGCGATCCATAAGACTTAACCCTCGAAGCCAGCACCGCGGGCAGGTCGCTCGCGGTCTTGCGGCCGGGCCGTCACGGCACACACGGCCCTTCCGACAAAATGCTACAACCAATCGACGCGAATGGGGAAGGAAACGCTCGGAAAGCAGGGAACAGGGAAGAGGGAACAGGGAACCGGGAGATTGGAAAGTCGGGATGGCAGAAATCGCTGGACCCTTTGCGGAAGCAAACAGTCCAGGCATACTCTTGCCGCTGATGGCGTCTCCATCCTCGATGGAATATGGGCGGCGGCTTTCGACGATTCCCTGATCCCCGTTCCCTGCTTTCAGCAAGCCAGCCGCTTCCGGCCGAGCTTGATTCCGTCGAGACGGCCGAGGAGGGTGACCGCGATACGCGTCGGGTCGAAGAGCTTGTGCGCCATCGCCTGCACCTGGCCGGACTCCACCTGATCGATGCGGGCGATGACCTCCTCCACGGTGAAGAACTGGTGGAAGTACATCTCCTGCCGGGCCAGGTTGGCCATGCGCGAGTTCGAGCTTTCCAGGCCCATGAGGATGTTGCCCTTGAGCTGGTCCTTGGCGCGGGTCAGTTCGTCGGCGGAGAGCAACTCGTCCTTCAGTTTGCGGAATTCGAGGAGGATCAGGTCGACGACCTCGAGGGCTTTGGCCGTCGAGGTGCCGGCGTAGACGCACAGCATCCCCGTGTCGCGAAACGGGCTCAGGTCGGAGTAGATGGAATAGACCATCCCGCGCTCTTCGCGAACCGTCTGGAAGAGGCGCGAGCTCATGCCGCCGCCCAGCACGGTGTTGAGGATCAACGTGACGTAGCGATTGTCGTCGGTGATGGGAGGCGAAGGCACGCCGAGGCAGATCTGCACCTGCTCGAGGGCCTTCTTGTTGCGCAGCACGATGCGGGCGCTGGGCTCGGGCGCGCTGAGCTCGGGCAGCGGCTCGCCGGGGCTGAGCGGCGCGAACTTGGCGTGCACGGCCTCGACAAAGCGATCGTGGTCGAGATTGCCGGCGGCCGAGAAGACGATGTTGCCGCCGTGGAAGCGATCGCCGTGATAGGCGAACAGCTTTTCCTGGTCGAGCCGCGCCACGGTTTCGGTGGTGCCCAGAATCGGCTTGCCCAGCGGATGGTCCTTCCAGAAGTTCTGGGTGAAGAGCTCGTGGACGAGCACATCGGGGTTGTCTTCGTCGATCTTGATCTCTTCGAGAATGACGCCGCGCTCGCGCTCGATGTCGGTGGAAGCGAAGATCGGGTTGAGCACCACGTCGGTCACTACGTCCAGAGCGATGGGCACGTGCTCGGCGAGCGACTTCACGGTGAAGCAGATGGTTTCCTTGCCGGTGAAGGCGTCGAGATTGCCGCCGATGGAGTCCATTTCGCGGGCGATGTGCAGCGCCGACCGCGAGCGCGTGCCCTTGAAAAGCATGTGCTCGACAAAGTGGGAGATGCCGTTGGTTTCGGCGGGCTCGCAGCGCGAGCCGGATTTGATCCACACGCCCATGGCGACGGAGCGCAGGTGCTCCATGCGCTCGGTGAGCACGATCAGGCCGTTGGGAAGCTCGGTGCGGCGAAGATTTCGCTGGTTGGTCATTTCGTTCTATTCGCAATCAGATTGTAGGTCAATGCAACGGAAACGGCACGTTGGCAGGAATTGCGGGATGCGGCAACGGCGGGGGTCGGACCGGCCTGGCGCAATGCGAGGAAGGCCGAAATGCTCTATGCTGACCCCAGCCATGACCGGGAACCCCAGCCAACTTGTCTCATTAGACGCTGAATTTGCCCATCGCGAAAGCCCACGTCCACTTTTTGGGATGTCGAGGGCAGAACTGGAAACCTTGATGGCGGAGGCGGGAGAGCCCCGATGGCGGGGCAAGCAACTGGCAGAAGCCTTGTATCGTCAAAAACTTACAGACGTCAACGCGATCACGACACTGCCCGGATCGCTGCGCCGGCGTCTCATGGAAGCGGGCTGGACTGTCGGGCGGCCGGCGATTGTAAGCGTTTTCAGGTCCGCCGATGGGACCGAGCGGTACCTGGTCCGAGGAAACGACGACCAGACCATGGAGACCGTTTGGATGCCGGAGGGGGACGGCGGCGAGACGGGGGACGGGAGTGAAGTTGAGGAGACGGATCCCACCCTCTCGTCGACCCTCCTGGCGGTGGGCCGTCGAATGGATGGGGCACCCTCGAAAAGTGAGGATGGGGCACGGCGCAGGGAGTGGGACAGGGCGACGATCTGCGTTTCCAGCCAGGTGGGCTGCGCTGTGAATTGCCGGTTCTGTCTTACGGCAAAACTCGGACTGCAGCGGAACCTGAGCGCAGGCGAAATTGCGGGACAGGTGGTTGCCGTGCTCGACCGCCATGGAGTGGAAGTGGGCCGGGATCGCGTCAACCTCGTCTTCATGGGCATGGGTGAGCCGTTTCTCAATTACGACGAATTCATGGCCGCGGTGCGGCTGCTGGTGGAAGAAGCCGGAATCGGTCCGCTACGGATGACCGTGTCGACCTCCGGCATCGTTCCCGGCATCGGGCGGTTCGCGCGGGAGCCGGACGCGGTTCGGCCCAAACTCGCCATCAGCCTGAACGCGCCGGATGACGTCATCCGCGAAGAAGTGATGCCGATCAACCGCAAGTGGCCGATCGGTGCGGTGATCGACGCCGTGCGCAAAGTGCCGCTGCGATCGCGCGAGCGCGTCACGTTCGAATACGTGCTTCTCGGCGGCGTGACGGATCGGCCGGAGCAAGCGGCAAAGGTGGCGCGGCTGGTGCGGCGCACGGGGCTGCCGGCGAAGGTGAATCTGATTGCGTGGAACCCGGGGCCGGGGATCGGGTACGCGATGCCTTCGCCGGAATCGGTCGAGGACTTCCGGCGCACGCTGGCCGAGGAAGGAGTGCCGGTATATCTGCGCCGCCCGCGCGGACGCGACATTTACGCGGCTTGCGGGCAGTTGAAGAGGACGGTGGAGGCGGAGGGAATAGGGAATAGGGAATAGGGAATAGGGAATAGGGAACAGAGCACGGATAACGTGCTACGCGGCGCGGTTCACGACTTTGAGAATCGTGCCTTCGGTTCTTTGCAGGTAGGCCACGATTTCAAACAGATTCTTCGCTTGCGGATTGCCCGACGGGCTGAACATGCGCATAAGAGTCTTGGGCGAGCGCCCCAGATCGGCTCCGAGTTTGATAAAACCAATGGTTCCGTTAATGTACTTGCGGAGTACCGATTTGCCGGTTTCGACATCGCCCGCGATCATGCAGCCGATGGCTTCCTTAAGGAGAGCCCGCCGAAACGCGGCGCTTGTCTGGAGTTCGGCCTTGATTGTGTCGTTGAAGCTCTTGGTGAGCGGCATTGCCCTTCCTCTTTTCACTCTTGTATTCCTTCCAAAGATCAGCTTCGATTTCGATGTCGTTCTGTTGCCGCTTCTTTGTGCCGCCGGCGAGCAGGATCATCAGCCAGTCTCCATCCCTTCCGAAATAAATCCGGAAGCCCGGCCCGAAATCGGGCCGCAGTTCAAACAACCCGGCGCCAACGCCCTTCGCATTGGAGAGGTTTCCCTGTTCCAGACGTACCAGCGAGACACCGATTCGAGCCCGCGTCCCGGCTTCGAGTGACCGGAACCATTCTTCGAAACGGTTCCTCCCGAATCGATCGACGTACTGGCGAATTTCGATTCCATTCATAATGGTAGCACAAAAGATACCATTCCCGTTGCAGCGTCACTAAAGAAAAATCCCCGTCGAAGGCGGCAGTTCCGCAAGACGACGGGGATTCAAGGGATGCAAGAGAGCTATAGCCCGACCGCATGATGCCTGGGCGCTACTGGCTCGCGGGCAGTTGGATGGGCTGCACGCTGCCGCAGTCAGGGCCTTTGTACACTGACTCGCTGGTGACGGTGAATTCGACGGGGATCGGGTTCGGGCTGCGGCCGGGCTGCATGGTTCCGACGAAGTGCATTTTGCCCTTGGCGTGGTCGGTTTCGTCCCACGACGACTCGAGCGTGCCCTTGCCCACCATCTGGCCGTTGCACACCCAATCGGCCGTCATGCTGTTCGGCTTGAGCGACACGTTGGTCGCCTGGCAGCCGTTGCGGCTCTGGGGAATGGGCGCGCCGTACCTGTCGATCCATGCCTGCGTGAGGCACACCTGCGTGGTTTGCGGACCGCCTCCGAAGGCCGCCGCAGCCGCCGGAGGCATGGGCATGCCGGGAGGGAAAGGCGATTGCTGCCAGGTCATGGTGCTGGTGATCTCCCAGAGACCGGGCTTGCGACTGGGTTGAGCCCAGGCAAGGATGGCCACGGCGCAGAGACCCAGGCCCAACGTGATCCAGATTCGATTCGAACGCATGACTTTCCTCTTTCGAGCGGTTCCACGGTGACTGTACCCGGTTTCAGGCGTGTATCAAGGTGGCTCTTTCCTGAGGAAAGAGCCACTTGGCGTCTGTGGCTCCGGGGTATGCCAACTGTGAAACTGCTGAGATCCCGCAGGCTCGTGCCCGCGCGCGCCTTCACTCTACGCGAGAATGCGGGCGGCGGGGAAGAGGAAAATCGTCAGTCTTTGCGGGCAGGTACCGAATGCGCAAGCCCCAGCAGGGCGCCGGTGATGCAGCCGGCGTGGCGTACCACGCCGTCTTCGCTGGCGAAATTGCCGGTGATGCAACGCACGCCCAGCGCCTCAATGCGCTCCACGTCGGCGACAATGGGCGCGGCGCCTTCGGCCGCGTAGCGCGCCAGCGTTTCGGCGGAAAACGGCGCGGTGTTGACCAGCGCGTAGTCGAAGATGGGCGCGCGGGTGTGCTCGTAGATGCGCAGGATGTGCTCGGATGCGGTGAGGCCGAGGCTCTCGTTGGCCTCGGTCATCAGGTTGCAAACAAACACGCGCACGCCGCGCGCCCGAACCAGCGCCGCGGAAAGATCGCGGACGAGCAGATTGGTGATCAGCGAGGTGTACAGCGAGCCCGGGCCGATGGTGATGAGATCGGCGCGCTCGATCGCCTCGACGGTTTCCGGCAGCGGCACGGGATCGGGAGGGTCGAGCATCAGCTCGGCGATATGCTTCTGGCTCGCGTTGATATTGGTTTCTCCACGCACCCACTCCCCGTCGTCCATTCGCGCCACCAGCGTGGCGTTGGCCGTGGTCACGGGATAGATGCGCCCGCGCGTGGCCAGCACCTTTGAGGCCAGTTCGATGGCCAGCGCAAAATCGCCCGTGATCTCGGTGAGCGCGGCAACGAAGAGATTGCCAAAGCTGTGGTTCTGGAGCGATCCGCCGGAGCGGAAGCGATGGCTGAAGAGCTGGGCCAGCAGATCCTCCTCTTCGCTGAGCGCCACCATGCAGTTGCGCAGGTCGCCGGGAGGCAGCATGTTGAAATCCTGGCGCAAACGGCCGGACGAACCGCCGTCGTCGGTCACGCTGACGACCGCGGCCAGATCGGAGATGAGCGCCGGCGCGCCGGCGGCGGGCGCACCCGGCGCGGCCACATGCTTGCGCAGCCCGCGCAGCAGTGTGGAAAGACCCGAGCCGCCCCCGATGGCGACCACGCGCGGCAGCTTCGGCTCGGCCAGCGATCCGCTTTCGGCCTGCGCGGACGAGGAAACGCCCGCTTGTGCGTACGGCTGCGACGTCACGATGGCGCCTTCACGGAACTTCAGGATAAAGCAACTCCGTGAATCGGGGATCGTCCACCATGCTCTGAAAATCGTTGTCGGCGCGGGCCTGGAGCCGGTTCTTGGGATTCAGCTCGATGGCGCGGGCCAGATTTTTCAGGCACTCCTGGCTGCGGCCGGTGATCGAATCCAGAAGGGCAAGGCCGTAGAGAGCATAGTCGGCTTCGGGAAACTCTTCCAGAATGCGATTGAAGTGCTCGCGCGCCTCCTCGTAGTAGCCGGTGTTCAGTTGCGAGACGGCGTAGTCGTAGTGTTCCTCGGGCGAGGCAAAGCTCAACTGCGACTGCACGAGCTGCCGCTTGCAGGTGGCGACGTACATCTTGCATCGCTCGGCCAGCTCCGGCGGCGACGAAGCCAGCAGTTTCTCGAAGGCGGCAAGCGCCTTCTCGTATTTGCCGCCCTGCAAAAGCTGCACGGCGGATTCGTAGTGTTGAAAGGCGGCTGCCAGGGCCGCGGCGGTGAGCCCGCCGGAAGCCACGGCAGCGATGGTCGATTTCTTGCGGCTCGTCGCCGCGGATCGCACTTCTTGCATCATGACATCGCCAGGAGCTTGCACTTCTCCTCGCCCGAATGAACCTTCGAAATACCGGCCAACAAGGGCGCCCGGGGAATTGTGCTGCTCAGGCCACTTTTATACGCAGAACGCCGCAATCCGTCAATGGGCGGCGCATGAGCGCCGGCCGCCTTCGGAGTTACCCGCTCTTTTTCCCGTAGATGGCGGGGTTCAGCGACGGGTCGTTGTACATCTTCATTTGGCGGTAGAGCTTGAAGCGGCGCGCGCCGGCGAGCGTCTCCCGCCACAAGCGATCGAGGCAGTGGGCGAGGTCGGCGCGCTGTTCCTCGAGAAGCCCGAGCCGCTCGCGATTGCGCTCCGCGTGGCCGGGCGCGGAACCGGCGCGCCCGATCTCGTCGCGGGTGTGCCATATCTTGAGCGCCAGGATCGACTGCCGGTCGATCATGAGTCCGGGCGACTCGGAGTTGAGCGGGGCATCGCAGTTGGGCAGGCCGCGTTCGTCGAGCCACGCCAGCAGAGCGCGGTCGATCTCTTCGGCAAGATCGTTGCGAAGCTGGTTCGTGGTGTCGACGCGGCGCTTGACCGCGGCGAGCTCCGCGTCGGTTGCGCCCGGCGCGCGGGCCTCGTCCTCGAGGTGCCACAGGTCGAAGTTGGCGCGATGCTGGCGGGCGACCAGGGCGAGCCATTCGCCGCCAGCGGGCGCGCCGTCTTCCTCCGGCCGCCTGTGCCAGAGATCGACGAGCCGGTCATGGAGTTCAATGATTGCGGCTGCATTCAGCATCTTCAATCCTGACCCGTCCTGGCGGCCCGCGATGGGCGAGGCTGAAGCTACGGGCTCATGGTAGATACTATCCTCACCGGGAGTCCACGCCTCCAGCGGAGCTTCGATGGCCGACGCGGCAGAGCGCTTTCTTTGTATCGCCAGCTACGAAAAGGGGCAGGAGTTCCTGCGCCAGTGCGCGGAGCTGGGCGTAAGGCCCACGCTGCTCACGGTGGAAAAGCTGCGCGACGCCGACTGGCCGCGCGACGCGATCGAGGATATTGCCACCATGCCCGCGGAGCTGACCCGCGAGCAGATCGTCAACACGGCTGCGTGGATGGCGCGGGGCCGGCGATTTCATCGCGTGATCGCACTGGACGAATTCGATCTTGAGACGGCGGCGGCCCTGCGCGAGCACATGCGCATTCCCGGCATGGGGATCACGACCTCGGGCTACTACCGCGACAAGCTGGCCATGCGCACCGCCGCGCGCGAGTCCGGCTTCCTGGTGCCGCCGTTCTGCGCGGTGCTCAACTACGACGAGCTGCGCGGCTACATGGATCATGTTCCGGGGCCGTGGCTGCTCAAGCCGCGTTCCGAAGCATCGGCGCTGGGCATTCGCAAAATCGAAGGGCCGGAGCAGCTTTGGCGCAACCTCGACGAGCTCGGCGACCGGCAGAGTAATTTCCTGCTCGAGAAATTCGTTCCCGGAGACATCTTTCACGTCGACTCGATCGTGAGCAAGGGCAAGGTGGTCTTCTCGGTGGTGCACCAGTACGGCCGGCCGCCCATGCAGGTGATGCACGAGGGCGGCGTGTTTACCACGCGCACCGTGGAGCGCGCCAGCCGCGAGTGGCGCGAGCTGAGCATCTTCAACGCCGAGTTGGCTCCGTCGCTGGGCATGGTAAGGGGCATCACGCACGCCGAATACATTCACTCTCACGCCGACGGGCGCTTCTGTTTTCTCGAGATCGCGGCGCGCGTGGGCGGTGCATTCATTGCCGACCTGGTGGAGGCCGCAACGGGATTGAACCTGTGGCGCGAGTGGGCCAGGATCGAGGTCGCCTACCTGCGCGGGCAGAAGTACACCGTGCCGGAAACGCGCAAGGAGTACGCCGGCAGCGTGCTCTGCCTGGCGACGACCGCCGAGCCGGATACATCGGCCTTCGACGCGCCCGAGATCGTTTACCGCATGAAGAAACACCACCACGCCGGACTTATCGTGCGCTCGCCCGATTCCGAACGCGTGCGCAAGCTGGTGGAGGAGTACGGCCGCGACTTTGCGCGTCAGTTTCTGGCGACCCTGCCGGCGCCGGAGAAGCCGACGGCGTGACCGGGAAACCGCTTCAGGATCCGAAGCTGCAAATCGGTAAATTCCACGAAACAATTCGGGATGCAATGGATATTCGGCCCAGGGCGTGGCTTGTTTTCCCGGGTCGCAGCTTTGCCGGGCCTGATGCCGCGCAGGCTCGCGGACAAGGCAGTCGGGAAGCGCGCATTGAAATCGGCTTGACGGCGAGTATGTCCGCCACTATGATCGCAACTCTCCGCTTCGCGTTGGTTTCCAATCGCTGACTTCGATCGCAAGCGCGGCCAAAGGCCTGGACAAGCCCTGCTCGCTACACGATCCGCGGATACTTGTTCATTGCGAAACGCATGCAGCGGGCCAAATAAGAAGCCTACTCAACGAGAAACCGGGTACAAAGGAGGAAATTCGTGAATCGCTCGCTTATTCAAGGTATTGCTGTCGGTGCAATTTCATTCTGCGGGTTGACCTTCGCCATGGCGCAAGACCAGGGTGGAATCGCAAGAACGAAGGCCAATGCCGAAGTACGGAACACACTGGTGAAGGCATCTCCCGGCAACGTGATCGTTCCCGAATCCAGTGTGCATCCTGCCCACAACGGCACGACGCTCAAAACCAGGCTGGCCAGCACCAGCCTGCTGATCTACGAGCCGGAGGGCTGGAACCGGTCCGAGGTTGAGCCACCGCGGCCGGGAGAACTTCCGCCGTATGGCGGCTATGCCTATGAGACGCCGGCGTCCCTGGCTTGTGTCTACGGTCTGGTGACAACGGCGACCGGATGCAACCCCAACTCGGTGACGACAAATCCATCCGGCGGTTCGAAGGTCATTGCCATCGTGGATGCTTTCGATGATCCGTGGGCCGGACCCGACCTTGCGTATTTCTCCGCGCAGTTCGGGATTCCCTTCACGCCCAGCCAGTTCCAGGTCGTTTACCAGACTCCCGGTACCGAGCCTCCCATCGATGAGTCGGGAAGCTGGGAAGTCGAGGAATCGCTGGACATCGAGTACTCGCACGCCATGGCCCCCGATGCAACCATCTACCTGGTGGAAGCGGAATCGAATTCCTATGCCAATTTGCTCGCGTCAGTCGAGATCGCAAGCGACCTTGTCCGTTGCGGGCAGACAACCACCTGCCCCGCGGGAAGCAAAGGCACGGGCGAGGTTTCGATGAGCTGGGGCGGTGGCGAGTTTTCGGATGAAACCAAGTACGATTCCATATTCACCACGCCGGGAGTGGTTTACTTTGCGTCCGCGGGCGATTCGCCGGGGACAATCTGGCCCTGTGTTTCGCCCAACGTCGTCTGCGCCGGAGGAACCACGTTCCGTCGCAGCCCCGAGACCGGAAACTTCATCCAGGAGACCGACTGGACCTTGGGAGGCGGAGGCATCAGCCTGTACGAAACCATCCCCGGTTACCAGAAGCCGATCAAGGGCATCGTCGGCCCGGCGCGCGGCGTTCCTGACGTCTCGGCCGACTCGAATCCCGTCACCGGATTATGGGTGTGGGACAGCAACTACTTCGAGGCGGACGGCGGAGGCTGGTTCATCGTGGGCGGCACCAGCGCCGCATCTCCGACTCTGGCTGGAATTGTGAATCGCGCCGGCAGTTTTTATGCAAGCTCCGCGAAGGAATTGACCGAGGTCTACTCCAACATGACGTCGGCAACCGATTACTTCGACGTGACCGAGGGAATCTGCGGACCTTATGCCGGATATCTGGCGACTACAGGCTGGGATCCGTGCACGGGCGTCGGCAGCCCCGTCGGGTACGGCGGAAAATAAGCAGCCGCGCTTCGCGCGCTGGTTGAACGCCGGCAAATCGCCGGGAACCCGCCTTCGGGCGGGTTCTTTTTTTCCGGAGCCGGCGCCGAAGATCGATAACTTCGAGCCGGTGACTTATGATGAAGTTCGGTTCACGATGCCGGAATGAGGAGTCGACATGAATCTCACCGGGAATCACGAGCCTGTGAACTGGCCGGAAACCCATTACGTCTTTGTCGAGAGGGTGGGTCCATTCCAGCAGAATGCCCCCGCGGCATGGGAAAGCGCGCATACCTTTGCCGCCGCGCTCGGCGAGCATAACCGGATCACGGGTTACATGAGCCTTTACAGGATGGGGCCGCAGGTGTATCGCGCCGGCTTTATCCTGGCCGCGCCACCAAAGAACCTGCCCGCCGGCCTCGAATACGAAAAGTTCATGGGCGGCAAATACTGCAAGTTCGTGTTGACCGGACCCTACAACCTGCTGGGCGAGGCAACGGGCAAGGCATGGAATATCGTGGCGGAGAGGAAAATTTCCGTGCGCGACGATTACGCGATCGAGAATTACGTGAACGACCCGCGCGTGACGCCCGAGGATCAACTGATCACGGAAATCCTGATCCCGGCGGAGTAGACGCAGGTCTCTCGCAGGCGCGGATCTCTCCAGGGAGGCTCCGATCAAGCCGACCTTGTAACAGGGCACGACTTGCCGGGGCCCCCGGCAAGCCGGTCCTTGCTTGCCGGGGAGGCTTCAGTCGAGCCGAATGCGGCGAGAATTGAGCAGGGCTTCAGAGTGTGCGTGAAAACTCGTTTGGGCAATTCTTCGGTGTTCGAATTGGAGGGAGCAGCAGCCTTCAGGCTGCTGGTTTCGGCGCAAAACATCAATGTGGCTTTAGCCACGGGCCCTTTGAAGCCGGCTTTATCGCCTTGGGCCCGGGTCCTCACGCAGACACTTCGGCCCCGGAGGGAAACTTGAGGGCCTTTTCAGAGTTTCCCTGAAGCGCTTTCCTCGAGGAGAAAATCATGACGCAGTTATCGCCGGCCGGCATTCGCTCATCGACACTCGATGTCCCGGGCGCGAAGCTCTACTACGAAGCGCAGGGAGCCGGACCGGTGCTGCTCATGATTCCCGGCGGCCCCGCGGACGCGGGAATCTTCGCCGCGCTCGCCGGGCATCTCGCCGGACGATTCACCGTGGTGCGCTTCGATCCGCGCGGCAACTCGCGCAGCGTTCTGGACGATCCCGCCGAGGAGCAGGAGATGGACCGGCACGGCGAGGACGCCGCGCGGCTGCTTGCCGTATTCGGCGAAAAACCGGCCTTTGTGCTGGGCTCGAGCGGCGGCGCGCAGATCGGTCTGAACCTGGCGGCGCGCCATCCGGAGCGTGTAGATGTGTTAGTGGCGCACGAACCACCCTGCATTCACCTATTGCCCAATGCGGAGGAGCATCGGGAATTTGCCGGCGAGATTTACGAAACATATCTCGCCTCCGGCGCAAATGCGGCGATGCAGAAGTTCCTGGCCGTTACCGGGCTTGGAGCGGGCAGCAAACCCGGGAATGCCGTGCCGCCGCCGCCCGGGTTGCGCGAATCGTTTGCGCGCATGCAGGGCAACCTGGACTATTTTTTCGCGCACGGTTTCAGGCCGATCAGCCTCTTTGTTCCCGATGTGGCAACGCTCAGGTCCGGCAAGCCGCGCATTGTAATCGGAGTCGGCGAAACCTCCGCCGGCCAGATCGCGCATCGCACTGCGCTGGCGTTGTCCGAGCGGCTTGGAATCGCTCCCGTCGTCTTTCCCGGCGGCCATGGAGGCTACAACGACCTGCCCGCCGGGTTTGCGGAGGAATTAAAGGCGGCGCTGGGCGGCGCGCCTTGATTCGCGAGATGAACGACAAATCGGAGGGAGCAGCGGCCTTTAGGCTGCTGAATTCAGCGCAAAACATCGACGTGGCTTCAGCCACGGGCCCCCTGAAACGGACCTTATGACCCTGGGAGGAGCTCTCACGCAGCCTCTTTAGTCTCTGTGCGGGACCGCCCGCGACCTGATCTCCGAATCCTGAAATTCGCCTCGTAGAATGAACAACTGGCGGGCACGCGGACACAGAACGCCGCGGATGCCGGAAGCCGTCGTGGCAAATCACATAAGGAGCGCATGGAAAAAACCGCACAATCGCCTCACCGGCGCTGGAATCCGCTGCGCCACGACTGGGTGCTGGTGTCGCCGCACCGCACGCAGCGGCCGTGGCTGGGCGAAGTGGGGCAGAAGGCCGCGCCGTCGGCGGTGACCTACGATCCGCAGTGCTATCTTTGCCCGGGCAACAAGCGTGCCGGCGGAGTCGGGAATCCCGAATACGAGGGTGTGTTTTCGTTTGTGAATGACTACGCGGCGCTGCTTCCGGAGATGGCGCCCGAGCCCGATCCGCCTCCTTCGCCGTTGCTCGAATCTGCGCCGGCGCGCGGCCTGTGCAAGGTGCTTTGCTACCACCCCGATCATAGCCTGACGCTGGCCCGCATGCGCCGTGAAGAGATCCGGCGCGTGGTCGATGCGTGGACCGATGAGTACAAGCAGCTATCCTCGCTCGGCTGGATCGAATACATCCAGATCTTCGAGAATCGCGGCGCCATGATGGGCGCCAGCAATCCCCATCCGCATTGCCAGATCTGGGCGACGGGGTTCGTGCCCGACGAGGCGGCGCGCGAGTGCCGTTCGCAGCATGAATACCACGA
>JASHQQ010000256.1 GCA_030039035.1 Acidobacteriaceae bacterium
AAATTGCCACAAAAAACTAGCAATGATTTCCAGTGCGTTCGTTTTACTTCACTTGCGGCGCACTCGAAGTATGGGGCACCCAGTTCTGGAAGTAGCAACACCTAAAAGTGGCGGATGGTTTCGCTCGCGCCGGCGGGGTGCGAGTTCGCCTGCGGGGCGCCTCGCTCACCGGAGCGCTCGACATGGCTCTCCAGCGAGCGGCTGACAAGGTCACGCGAGCCGAGACCGACAGCCAGCGCGAGGGTGAGGACAATTCCGCCGAAGAGAATGCCGAAGGCCAGATCGACGATGGAGCCGCCGAGCTCCAGATGTTCGAGGACCATGGCCGCGGTGAGCACCAGCACCAGCCACTTGACTCCCAACGACAGGAACTTGGCGTATTGCAGTTGCGCGTTCACGGCGCCGATGAGCACCGAGCGGGCGAGAAAGCGCGCGATGAGGGTGCCCGCGATGAGCAGCAGGATGGCTCCGACGAGGTGGGTGAGATACGGCAACAGCGAGATCGGAAGCGTGGTTCCCGCCGCGTAGGAGGTGTCGAATGCGGAGACACCGATGATGAGTCCAAGAAAGACGAAGACCCAGAACGAGACGCGGGCGAAGAGCGCCGTGGGAGAAGTCGAAGGCGTCCAATCGGCGTTGCCGCGGTTGCGCGCGATGCGGTCGTCGAATTTGGCCATGGTGAGGATGCGGCGCGCCACCGCGGAGACCACGCTGCCAATGAGCGTGAAGACGACCAGCGCGACGAAGAAGGCCAGAATGCCGGGCAGGATCGCGATCAGCAGGGAGAGAACGCGGTAGACAGACTGATGGAGTGCGTCGGACATATGGCGCCAGATGGAGTTGTTGTCGGTGTACGCGGGCGGCGCGGCGGCCTGAAAAGCGACGCGGTGGAGCATCGCGGTCAATGAATGTGCCATGAAGGAAAACTCCTTTCGCTGCCAGCCGGGCAGCGCCGAGGCGAACGGTCATGGATTGAACCGGTCGGGCCAGCGCCAGCGCGAGACAAGATACGGTTTCTCGGCCTCGAAGGCCGCTGCGACCGCCTCGACGTGCTGTTCCGGATCGGTGCCGGAGGCGGCGATGTTGATGTGGCCGGCGACCCACGCGAGATAGAGCGGGATAAGCGCGCCGAGCAGATGGCCGCGGTTGATGGTGCGAAGCCGATACGCGAGCACGAAATCGTAGACGATGCGCGCCCAAAGCCCCTCGGGCATGCGAAACGTTGCGGCATCGGCGACGGAAAGGCGTTTGAGTCCGAGAAGAGAGTTGGGCGGCATGACGAGCGACCAGATTTCGCGCAGATTGGTGTAGCCGAGGTGAAAGGTCTCGATCATGGATGCGATGTCGGCCACGCCATCGACGGACAATGACGGGCGCGCGACATTGCGGGCCAGCGCCGACCGTCGGGAGCGCTGCCAGAAGGCGGCCTTCAGGTCGATGTCGGCGAAGAGCGAGCCGGTGACCTGGGCGAGCACTGCGTTGATGTCGGGATCGATGGGTTGAGGCAGCACGCGGGGGCCGACATCGAATTCCGCGATGGAATAGCCTGCGACCGCGGCTTCATCGACCGGCCAGACCAGCGCCTCGCCCGGATTGCTCATGGAAAACCTCTGTGCGGCGCCAGCCAACCGCTCGGCCATGCGCAGCGAGAGGCCGAGATCGATGGCCAGCGGATATCGCATATGCGCCGCGAAGAGAGCCCGCGTGAGGGGGTAGAGGATGGCAGAGTTCACCAGACCGGCGTTTGGCGGCAGGTGGTAGTACGGAAGAGCAAGATCCGCAGGGGTGGCGAGCACGGCGTTGGACAGGCTTTGCAGGGCCGCCGGCGAGAGCGAGCCGGCTTCGGGGCCGAGCATGAGAATGGCCTGGGCGTGGTGCTTTTCCGCAAGCTGATGCGCATTGGCAAAGTCGGCCGCGGTCAGGGTCATCGCCGGCTTGGCGGCGGGAATGGCGAGCAGGTGCAGGTCAGGATACAATTCGGCCGCCGGTGGCTCCGGGGTTGCGACGATCAGGCTGCCCGGGGAAAACGACGCGGCGAGCCTTGCCAGCAGAAGTTCAGTCTGGCTCGCCGGCATGGGCGCGAGCAGGACGAGCAGGCTACCGCCGGAGCGATCGGAGGGCGAAGCCACGTCGGGCGTCGGATCAGCAGCAGCCATTTCGGATTCCCGCGAAAGATCTCTGACCATCGTTTCGCAAGCTCAACAGAAGAATGCTCAACAGAAGACTGCTAAAGATTTAGGATGCCGGAAAGCGGAATCCTGATCCAGTCGGGCCGGTTATTGAGCTCGTAAAGCAGCTCATAGAGCGCCTTTTCCAAAAGGTACGCACCGAGCAAGGATTGCGCTGGTTCCGGCCCAGGCAGGAGGGCCGGCTGGCTGGCGATGGTCTCACGATACCCGAGAAGAAACGCCGACGAAGCCGAGTTTTGCCAGTTGGCGGCCCAAAAGGCAAGGCGGTTGGCAGCGGGGCCCTGAGCCGCTTCAGGATTCGCCGCACCATACCGGTTGAGACCGGCTGCGGATACATAGGAAAGCGAACGGAGCATACCGGCAACGTCCTTGAGCGGCGATTGCTTCTGGCGGCGCTCGGCCAGCGGACGCGCCGGCTCGCCTTCAAAGTCGATAAGCATAAAGTCGCCGTCTTCGCCCGCGGCGCCGGAGATGCGCAGCGTTTGCCCAAGGTGGTAATCGCCGTGGATGCGGAAACGCTGGCCGGCGGCTTCGAGTCCGGCGATGGCATGAGCGTGGGCGATGAGCTCGAGGCGGCGCGACAAGAGCAGGGCCGCCTGGTCGGCGAGCGTGTCTTTCAAGCCCGGGAGCTTTGCCTTGAGCGCCTCGAAGGTGAAAGCAATCTGGGCATCGATGAGGCGCGCGTCGCGAGCCAGGCCTTCGCTTGTGAATGGCTCGGCGGCAAACGCGGAATTGGTGGTGGGCGTAGCCAGCGCGAGATGCATTTCGGCGGTGCGGCGGCCGAGGAGGGCTGCGGCGCGAATGGATTCGGCGGCATGCTCAAGGATTCCCTCGTCTGGATCGGAATTCGCGAGAAATCCCGGGAAAGCGACCGGCGTCGGGGCCGGAAGATTGGAGACTGCCGTAAAGAACGCTTCCAGCCTGTCGAGGAACCATTGCCATCCGTCGCCGGGGGTGGAAACAAGCTCCTGCAGCATGGCGATGGTCGTCTTTTCCCCGGCTGGCGAGGTCATGACGATATCGCCCAGGAAAGAAGGAATGTGGGCAAAGTGGGCGAAATCGGTAAGAAAGCGGCCAATCTCGACGTCGGGGTTCTCGCCGCTTTGCAGACGGCGAAACAGCTTCAATATGAATTGTTTGCCGTAAAGAATTGAAGTGTTGGATTGCTCCGCCGAGCCGACGCGCGAAGGCGTTGGCTCGTGCGTGGGCCGATCGGCGAGAGCCTTGGATGGGCACCCCTCGACCTTGCCCGGGTGCGGAACTTCCGGTCCGGCGGCAGGCGACTCGCGCGGCGCCAACTGCTGCGCCCCCTGCGAATGTGAAGTCGGCGCCTCATCGCGTGGAGGCGCAGCGGCTTCTCCGGGTTGCGCCGTGATCGGCGCAGGCACTACGGGAACGGCCGATGGTTGCACGGATGGTGCCTGCGCGGTTTGTATGGACGCACCGGCGGACCGATCCGCGCCCTCGCGATCCGGCGGCACTGGCGGCGGAATCGGCTGGACGGCGGAGACGTCGGGGGAGAGCGGAAGCGTGCCTTTGGCGTGAATCAGCGCCAGAAGGCTCTGGCGAAAGTCTTCCCGAATCGTGGCGTCGTGGAGAACGGCGGTGCCGGAAGGCGCATGGAAAGTGGCAAGGACGCTTTGCGGGCTTTCGGCTGCGAGACTCTCCGCTTCGGGACCGATGGCAAGAGATACGGGGAGCTGATAGATCTCGGAAGGATTGCCGGCGTATTCGATTTCGACGAAGATCAGCGCCGGCGAAAGCGCCGAGGCGTCGGAATCGGCCGCTGCCGGAAGCCCGGCCCAGTCCACGATGCGCGTGGATTGAATCTTGCGGGACTTGGCTCCGAACCATCGCTGGCGCGGCAGCCAGTTGAGCAATGCGGCGCTGAACCATGCCTGACCATTCGCCGTGAGCAGCGCCGGCCAACCCCAGGCCATCAGATCGCTTGCGGCGGCTGCGTGTTCCTCCGCCCCTTCTGATGCCGCTACCGGGAGCCCCGCCGTTTCCTCCGGCGTCGGGCTGGGCGGCTGCAGTTCGAGCCAGAGAAACGAATAGGGTGCGAGCGTGATGGCGTAGGGCGAGTCTTCGACGGGAGGAAAGGCCACGTAGCCAAGCATTTCCACCGGCTCGCAGCCGGCGAATTCGGCGAGATCGAGCGATGCCGGCTGGGCGAAGCGGCTGAGGTTGGCCAGGCACAGGACGGTTTCGTGCGTGCCGTCGCCGCGATCCAGGTCGCGCAGATAGGCGAGAATCTTGCGGTTGGCGGGATTGAGAAACTTGAGCGAGCCGCGGCCGAAGACCTGGAAGAGCTTGCGCAGGGCGATCATGTTGCGCGTCCAGTGCAGCAGACTGGATTGGTCGCTCTGCTGCGCCTCGACGTTGACCACCTGGTAGCCGTAGATGGGGTCCATGATGACGGGAAAATAGAGGCGCGCCGGATCGCAGCGGGAGAAACCGGCGTTGCGGTCCGAGCTCCACTGCATGGGCGTGCGCACGCCGTTGCGGTCGCCGAGATAGATGTTGTCGCCCATGCCGATCTCGTCGCCGTAATAGAGGATGGGCGTGCCGGGAAAGCTGAAAAGCAGCGAATTCAGCAGCTCGATGCGGCGGCGGTTGTTGTCGACCAGGGGCGCGAGGCGGCGGCGAATGCCGACATTGACGCGCATGCGAGGATCGGCGGAGTAGGCAAAGTACATATAGTCGCGCTCGTCGGCGGTGACCATTTCGAGAGTGAGCTCGTCGTGATTGCGCAGGAAGAGCGCCCATTGGCAACTGTCGGGGATGGACGGCGTTTGCGCCATGATGTCGGTGATGGGCAGGCGGTCTTCCTGGCGCAGCGCCATGTAGATGCGCGGCATGAGCGGGAAGTGGAAGGCCATATGGCACTCGTCGCCATCGCCGAAGTAGGGGCGCACGTCGGCCGGCCACTGGTTGGCTTCGGCGAGGATAAGGCGGTTGCCGTACTCGGCATCGATGGCGGCGCGGATCTTCCGGATTTCGGCGTGGGTCTCGGGAAGATTTTCGCAGGAGGTGCCGTCGCGCTCGCACAGGTAAGGGATGGCGTCCATGCGCAGGCCGTCGACGCCCATGTCGAGCCAGAAGCGCATGGCTTTCAGCACTTCTTCCATCACCAGCGGGCATCTGTAATTCAGGTCGGGCTGGTGGGAGAAGAATCGATGCCAGTAGTAGGCTTTGGCGGTCTCGTCCCAGGTCCAGTTGGATTTCTCGGTGTCGGTGAAGATGATGCGTGCGTCCTTGTAAAGCTGATCGGTCGCCGACCAGACATACATGTCGCGCTCGGGCGAGCCGGGCGGAGCCAGACGCGCGGCCTTGAACCAGGGGTGCTGATCGCTGGTGTGGTTGATGACCAGTTCGATCATGACCTGCATCTCGCGCCGGTGCGCGGCCTCGAGAACGGCCCTGAAGTCGCTCAGCGTGCCGTAGGAGGGATTGACGTCGACGTAATTCGAGATGTCGTAGCCGTCGTCGCGCAGCGGCGAAGGAAAGAACGGCAGGAGCCACAGGCAAGTGACGCCGAGGTCCTGGAGATAGTCGAGGCGCGAGAGCAGGCCGGGAAAGTCGCCGATGCCGTCGCCGTTGGAGTCGGCGAAGGCGCGGACGTGCAGCTCGTAAACGATCGCATCCTTGTACCAGAGGGGATCGGTCGCGCTTGCGTATTTCTTCACTCGCTGCAGCTCCGGGCCGGTTCGGTTCGTTTCATCCTCGATGACTGACGGAGGAGTCAGGGCGACCGCTCAGCCGTCGAAGATTGCTTCGGCGAGGAGAGAACGAGCCGGCACCATCAGAATACTGATGCGGCGCAGGGTGCGGGAGCTGTGTGAGCCCGAAAGCGGAAAATCCTGCCAGCAGCCGCCGCGCCGGCGGAAAAAGAGACGCTTCACGAAAAGCAGGCACTTTCCGTGAAGCGTGAGGTGACGGTGCCGAATGTGGCGGCGGAGGAAGAGATGCGCGCAAAGTCTGAAGTCGCCGACGGGATGGATGTTGAAAGAAAGAGGGCGCCCGCCGCTACGGACGCCCATTGACTGCGATGAAAGATCGCGCTCTAGAAATTGACGTGAGCGCTGAGCTGAATGTTGCGGTTGCCAAAGCCGGCGTAGTAGGCGCCACCGCCGGCCGCGGTACCCGGCGAGCCACCGGTATAGGTATTCAGCAAGAAGCTGGGGGGCAGCCCGAGGTAGGGGTAGAGAGCAGAATCTTCGACATTTGCATCGGGTGTGCCGTAATACGCGCGGTTGAATACATTGAAGACGTTCATTGTAAACTGCATGCTCACCCGCTCGGTCAACTTGACGTTCTTGCCGAGCGACGCATCGAGGTTATTAAAGCTGTCGCCGCGCAGCGTGTTACGGCCTACACCAGGGAAGGGATTCCCCAGCGCCAGCGCTTCGGCCTTGTTGTTCCACAGCCAGTGGAACGAGTTTCGCGACTCGACATTTCCGGTCACGTAGTTCTCGTAGACTCCGCCGCCGACGTTGATTCCGACCGATGTCATGGGCGCGCTCTTGTTGTCCAGGATGGGTCGGCATTGGCTCAACGCCCCGCCGGAACCGAAATTCGTGGCGAATCCGGCATCGCAGAAATTGCTCGTCACGTTGGCAATCACCGTCGGATCATTTGACGGGATTGTCACGTTGGGGCTCGTCACCGCATCGGCCTGGAACACATTGAACGGTTGGCCACCGTTGAACTGGTAGAACGAGTTGAGGAAATAGCCGCCCAGAATCCGTCCCAGGATTCCATCCTGCTTCGAAAACCACGGGTCGGTGTAGGTCAACTGGATTCCCCAGATGTTCGGGTAGGAGTTGCCGTCGACGCCACGCTCGCCAACGTCCGGGTTGAGCGGATCCTGGGCGAAGGCGTTGGTGTTCCCGCCACCGAAGGTGCTGAAGATCTCGCTGGAGTTGCTGATGGCCCGGCTATAGGTGTAGGACGCTTGTCCCGTCCAGTTATGGTAATTCCGGACCGTAAGCGAGGTCTGCAGCGAGTTGTAGATGTCGAAGGCGGTGTTGCCCACGGTGTCGACCAGATCGTAGCTGCAATTCGGCCTGCCGTAACCGGCGGCGGTTGTGTCCGTGCAATACGAACCGCCGTAATTCGGAAACGCGCTCTGCACAGTCGCGATATCCGGGTTCGTGTTCAGGGATTGAAACTGACTGAAAGTGTGGCTGCCGACGTACCGAACTTCCCACACCGCAGCCGGAGCGACTTGGTACTGAACGCCGAATGTATAGGTTTCGGCCATCGGGTTCTTGAAGTTTGTCGGCACCAGCGTCTGCGGGATCACGCGCGGGTCGCCGCCGGTGGGCAGAAGCTTGTCGTCGGCAGCCTGAACGGCGGTGTAGGTGAAGTTGCCGCCGGAGGGTATGCAGTTCGCGTCGCAGACGACAGTATTGGCGTTGACCAGCGGGGCGCTCTGGGCCGCATTGAGGAAGATGTTGTAAAACGCCGGATCGACGTCGATCGCAAATCCCGCGTGTACAACCGCCTTCGGGGCAAATCCCGGCATGTAAGCGAAACCGATGCGCGGCTCGACGTTGCGGTAATTGGGATTGATGTGCGGATAGGTGGTCGCGGAGAAAGGCAGGCTCTTGTTCCAGAACGGGTTGGAACCGGCCTGCTGCGCAACGCTCTCGCTGTTGAGCAGATTGACCGCCTGGCCGAAGTATTCGTAGCGCAGGCCGAGATCCAGCGTCAGGTCCGGACGGATCTTCCAGTCATCCTGGAAGTAGAACGCACCATCGGGTTCCTTGTAGGGGATGGTTGTGTTTCCCTGCGCGATCGAGAGCAGGCCGATGTCTTGCAACATGCCCGAGAAGCCGTTCTGGCAGGCGTTGCTTTTGCAGGTGCTTCCCGACGGAATCTTCAAGGCGATCCCCGACAGTCCCGGCTGGTAGTTGAAACTACCCTCGACATTCGGCAAGCCGAAATTCGGTGAGTCCTGGTGGTCGAACTCTCCGCCGAACTGGATCGTATGACGCCCATGGATCCAGTTGGCGTTGTCCTGTACCTGGTTCACCTTCACGTCGCGGCCTTGCGGGAACGCGCCGCCGTACCCAAAACCTTCATATCCCGACCCGAGTGCCACGGTCGACGTGCAATCGCTGAAGTCGGCGAACGTGCAGTTGGGCAGCGAACCGCCCTCGAAGCCGATCTTGGATTGCTGGAACGCGTATCGGAGCTGATTGGTCATGCTCGGCGTAAAGATGTGCGTCCAGTCGCCGCCCGCTTCGTGGGTGATACCGGTGACCGCCGAGTATCCTCCGCCTGCGATCGTCGCAGCGCCGTACAGATACCACGCCGGAACCCACGGGTTGTTCTGGTAGGCGTAGCGGAGATAGAAGCGGTCTTTGGACGTCATGTCGTAGTCGATGCGGCCCAGATGCTCCTGATCGAGGACATGCGCGGCCAGATAGCGCTGCACTGCCGACATTTCGATGGTGGTCGCCGTAGTGCCGTCGGTCACCGCAACCTGCGTGGTGGTGCCGGGAACGGGAGCCGGGCTGCCTTGCGAATTCGAATAGGGGCCGATGGCCACCATGCCCGCGACCGCGGGATTGTTGGGGAAAGCGGCCTGCAATTCCTTCAGGCCGGTCGCGTCGGGGAACACATTGGAGCCTGAAGTGTCGAGCGCACCGGCCTGGTACTCGTGAGCCCAGAAAGTGCTGCCGAAGAAAAACAGCTTGTTCCTGAGGATCGGGCCGCCTAGCGTTCCGCCCCAGAGGTTCTCGACGAATCGCGGGACCGTGGGAACGGTGTAGCCGGCGTAGGGGCCGGTGCCGTTCTGGCAGTTCTGGAATTGGCCGGCCGGGCAAAAGCCGAATTGAACGTCCTTCTGGGTCTCCAGCAGCGAGGATCCCCAGGATCCCAGGTAATACTCGAATCCGCTCCCGTGAAAGGAGTTCGAGCCCTGCTTGGTGATGTAATTGACCACTCCTCCCATGTTCCGGCCGTATTGCGCACCCATCTCGCTGGTGACGACCTGGACCTCCTGCAGTGCGTCCTGGTTGGAAAAGAAGAAGCTCGGACCACCGATGGAGTTGTCGTTGTTTGTCTGACCGTCGATCTCGGAGTTGTTGGAGCGGCCGCGCTGGCCGTCGATGGAGTAATTCACGCCGTTGGTGTTGGAGAAGGCGTCCATGTGCGTCTGCACAACCCCGGGCACCACGAGCGTCGTGTTGTCGATGGCGCCGCTCACGGGGACGGTCTGCAGTTGCGAGCTGTCGATGACGACCTCGGCCTGGGCCGACTCGGTGTTTACCAGTTCCGCGGCCCCGGCTTCAACCTGGACGGTGGTTGCGGTGCCGCTGGGCGCCAGCGTCTGGGTGCCGATCGACGTTGTATTGCCGGCGGCGACGTGCACGTTGCTGACGGTTCCGGAGCCAAAGCCGGCGGCCTGGATGGTAACCGTATAGATGCCGATGGGAACGTTGCTGATGAAGAAGTCGCCCACGCCCGTCGACTTGCCTTCCAGCATCACCTTGGTGGCGTTGTTGGTGGCGGTGACCGTGGCATTGGGAATGACTGCGCCGGTCTGGTCGGTGATGGTGCCGCCGATCGAGCCGGTGATGATGCCCTGCGCCAACGCGCTCCGGCCGGCGGGGAATGCGAGAAAGCAGATCATAGCCAGAAATGCGGCTCTCGAAATGCAGGGGAACAGTTTTCTGCTGAATCCCATCGTGTGGCCTCCTCGGAAGAAAAGCTTTTGGGCGCGCGGTGGGTGGGAAGGGACATGCGCCGTCGTTGACAACGATGCACTTGTAGAACCATTTCATAGTTCTTTCATATGAAAAGGGTTATCGGCGATTTTGGAGCGAAGGGCTACACCTTTGCGGAGGAGCGGCGGAATGCGTCAAAAGGCAACGGATGTGAGACTGAACAGCCTTACCGTAACTTCGTAACACGGTTATGTTGATTCATCCCTGGAAGAGCAAATTCGTCACAGAATTCCATTTCTTGTAGTTTTGGTGGCATTCAAAATGCTTGGATACCGGCTTCATTCCTCGCCGGCAAGATCAACCCCGATCCAGGATGAGGCAATTTGCTTCAGATTCCTCTTGTAGCTGCGCGTCACCGTAAACTCCTGCCCGCCTTTCAAACGCAGCCGGTACTCGCCGGTGGGGATGGCGCGAACCTCCTCGACCCAGGCGGAATTGATGAGCGCGGAGCGATGAATGCGGATGAACCCGTAGGGTTTGAGTTTCTCGGCCATCACCGAGATCGACTCGCGAAGGAGAAACGATCCCGATTCGCGCTGCAGCAGAACGTAATTCCCTTCCGCGGTCACGGTCACGATATCGCCAGGCGCAATGAAGAGGATGCGCCCGTGGGCCTTGATGGCGATGCGCGCCGGAGCCCGCTGCATCAGGTCCTGGATGCGGGGAAGATCCTCGAGAAGCCGGGCTGCGCGCTCGCCGGCGTTCCGTCTGCAGGCGACATCCAGCGCTTCGTGGATGCGCTCGTGGGTAAATGGCTTGAGAACGAAGTCGACGGCGTGGCTTTTGAAGGCACTGATGGCATGCTCGTGGTAGGCCGTGACAAAGACGATGGCGGGGATGGGGCGGTCCTGCGACCGGAGGCGGTCGACAAGATCGATGCCGGAGACTTCGGGCATGTTCACGTCGAGCAGCAAAACGTCGTAAGAATCGGCGGACAGCTTTTCGAGGGCTTCGACGGCGTCCTTGGCCGTGTCGAAGCGCTCCACATCGGGTCGCGTGGAGAGAATGTTGGCCAGGGCGATCTGGGCGAGGGGCTCGTCATCGGTAATCAGCACGCGCATATTGGCCGCTCCCACGCTTCATCTCCTCGCTTTCGCCGACGGCGGCGCCGGCCGGGATTTTCGACTCCAGATTCGGCAGGACCAACACGGCGGCCGCGACCTGATCTCCATCGATGGAAAAAGAGACAGTCGCCTCATCGGCGTAGAAGTATCTTAGCCTCGCGCGCGTGTTGCGCAAGCCCACGCCGCCGCCGCCCAAGGGCCTGATGCCGCCCACGCTGTTGCGGACGCTCAATTCCAGGCCGTGGTCCAGCGGCTGCGCGGAGATATCGATCCAGCCCTTGTCGCGGGAGGACGCGATCCCGTGGCGGACGGCGTTTTCGACGAGCGGCTGAAGGATGAGCTGCGGCACCAGGCAACGCAGCGAGCCGGGGTGGATCGAGGTTGTGACCCTGAGACGGGAGCCGAAGCGCATCTGCTCGATGTCGAGGTATTCGCGGGCGAACTTGAGCTCGTCCTCGAGCGGAATCAGGTCGGAGCCGCTGTATTCAAGCGCGTTGCGCAGGAGATTGGAGAGCTTGACGATCATGGCCTGCGCGCTCTTGCGGTCGCTGTCGATCAGCGTCGAGATTCCGTGCAGGGTGTTGAAGAGAAAGTGAGGGTGAAGCTGCATCTTGAGCATCTGCAGCTCGCTGGCGGCCAGCGCCTCCTGTATCTTCGAGCGGTCGAGCTCCTGCTTGCGCACCCACTCCAGGTAGTTGTAGGCGTGGGCGGCAATCACGATCGTGACGTAGATGTAGAAGAGGTCGGCGAAGCTGTCGCGGATGAGCACCAGCGGGCTGCTGGTTCCGCGAGCCACAAAATGCTGCAAGGACGCGCTCCACGGCGGGCAAATGAGCCAGCGCAGTTCGGCGCAGATGAGCATGAACGGAGCCGCGCCGATGACGTAGGCGAGCAGGGAGCGCCAGCGGCTCCCCCGGCCGAAGGAAAAATGGGCGACGATGAAGAAGATGGGCGGCGTGAGGAGCGCGTAGGCGAGGCCGCGGGCCTCGGCGACGATCAACATGTCCTTGAAAGTCGACTGAATGTTCGCCGATTTGTCGAAGACAAGGTAGTTCCAGCCGGTTAGCAGGGACAAAGCCGACCAGATCGCAATGGAGATAAGGTATGCCCGAAGGATGCGGGCTGTCCTGCTTGTTTCCATGAGTCGGAATTCTACACCGGGGGCGGCGAATCGGCATTCAACCGCGGCGATGGCGGCCAAGGAGTCATGGCAGAGGGCAGAAGTGCCAACATCCGGCAGATGGCTATGGACAACCGCATTTGCAAAGTGAAACACTTGTTCCGACAGGAAAGGCGATGCAGGGACCGGGCTTCCCGTGCGGCCCGTCGGATCGGAACGCCGGAAACAAGAGAACGCGCGGTTGATCCCGGTTCCGGAAAGTGGCGAGACAGGCTGAGGAGCGGTTTCCAATTGGCAATCGATCGTCCTCAATTCGGGGTTCGCAGGATCCATAATCGACAACGAGCTGCCACTTACGCCTTCGCAGCCGCAGCGATCGGCGCGCTGCTGTCCGCGGTGTCCGGATGCCATCACCACTCGCCGAGCGTAACCGCGGCCGGCCAACACCTCGACTTCAACCAGGACGTCCAGCCGATCCTGGCGCGGAACTGCTTCAGTTGCCACGGGCCGGATCCGGAGATGCGCAAGGCCGGATTGCGGCTCGATCTGGGAGAGGCGGCCTTTCGCAAGAGGCCCGGGCATCCGGATGCGATTGTTCCCGGCCATCCCGAGAAAAGCGAACTGATCAAGCGCATCGAGTCGAAGGATCCGCACTACCTGATGCCGCAGTCGACACAGGGCGACGCCAAGCCCATGAAGCCGGAAGAGATTGCGGTGCTGAAGGAATGGGTCCGTGAGGGCGGGATCTACCGGCCGCACTGGGCGTTCGAAAAGCCGGCTCGACCCGCCGTGCCGGTCGTGGCGAACCGCGCGGAATGGGCGAAGAATCCGATCGACGCGTTCGTTCTGGCGAGAATGCGGAAAGAGGGTCTGGATCCATCGCCGGAAGCGGACAAGGCGATGTTGATCCGGCGCGTGACGCTGGATCTGACCGGGCTGTTGCCGACTCCGGCAGAGGTGAAAACGTTTGTCAACGACAAGTCGCCCGATGCCTATGAGCACCTGGTTGACGGGCTGCTGGCAAGGCCGGCTTTTGGCGAGCAACGGGCGCGTTATTGGCTCGACTACGCCCGCTACTCCGATACCTATGGGCTGCACTACGACAACAGCAAGGACATCTGGCCCTATCGCGACTACGTGATTCGCTCGTTCAACGCGAACAAGCCGTTCGACCGATTCGCCATGGAGCAGATCGCCGGCGACCTGATGCCGGCGAAGAATCTCGATCCGCTGATCGCCAGCGGCTACGTACGGCTGGGCGTGAGCAGCAACGAGGGCGGCACGATTCCCGAGGAGCTGCGCGTGAACATTGCGCGTGAGCGCACGGAGGCTTTCGGCGCGACATTCATGGGCCTGACCGTGGGTTGCGCGGTGTGCCACGACCACAAGTTCGACCCGACGACGCAGAAGGATTTCTATTCGCTGAGCGCGTTCTTCAGCAATATCGACGAGAAACCCTTCAACGACGACCGGCCGGTATGGGCGCCGGTGGTGAGGATTCCCAGGCCGCGGGATGCCGAAGCTTACGATCGCATTTACGAGAAGCGTTCGGAGCTGACGAGCGAGCTGCGGGCGATGCGCCTCGACGAGCGCGATCTGGTGCAGAAATGGCTGGCGTCGAAGCAGGACCTTCCGTTGCCCGTCTCGACCGACAAGCTCGTCCTTCGCCTGCGGCTGGACGAAGGCCAGGGCGAGGTGCTCAAGAACAGCGCGCCGAACGCGAATCCCGCGAGTTTTGCCACGCAGGAGCTGAAGCCGGAGTGGGGCGAGACGACGTGGCTGTGGCCGGACTTCCGCATGCAGACCAGTACACGCGTGCGGTTCGGCCAGATGGGCGACTTCGACTCGCACCAGGCGTTCTCGGCCGGCGGGTGGATCATGCTGCGCTCGGCGCCGAATTTCAGCGTCGACGACAAATCCGGCGCACTGATCTCGAAGATGGACACGACGGCGCACAATCGCGGCTGGGATCTGGCGATGGAGAAGGGGCAGATCACCGTCGACCTGGTGAACGAAGAACCCAAAGACGGGCCGAAGCCGAACAGGAAAGAAAAAGAGGTCGAGGCCAAGGAGCCTTTCGATTATCCGACACCGCAGGACTTGACGAAGAAGGATCTTTCGGCGAACAAGCCTCCGGAGAAGAAGGAGAAGCCAAAGAAGAAAGAAGCGCCGAAGCCGAAGGTCGCTGAAAAGACCAAGCCGGCGGAGCCACAGGATACGACGCCGGTGGTCGCGATCAAAGTGGCATCGGTGGTTCCTCTGCCGCTCGACGGCAAATGGAAGCACGTCTTTTTCACCTATGACGGATCGGGCAAGGCGTCGGGCGTGAAGATCTATCTCGATGGGCGGCCCGTGGCGACGAAGATCATTGCCGATTCGCTGGGCAGTGCGACCATGCGCACACAAGCGCCGATGCAGCTCGGATGGCGTTATCCGGAAGCGAATCCGGCGAAGGAGACGCGCTACCAGGATGTGCGGCTCTATGCGCGCGCGCTGAAGGAGGACGAAGTCAACCGGCTTCCTTTCGAGGATTACGTCGCAGAGCTCGCGTCAAAGCCGACAAGCGACTGGAACGAGGACCAGTGGCACGCGGCAAGCGAGTTCTACCTGAACACGGTGGACAAGAGGTTCATGGCGATCGAGCGGGAGCGGGATGCGCTGAATCCCGAACTGGACAAGCTCTCCGAGGGCGGCGACCTGACGCAGGTCTCGTGGGAGCGGCCCCAGATTGCCTACGCGCATGTGTTGACGCGCGGCGTGTATACCGCTCGCACGGAGCGCGTGGAGGCCAACACGCCTCATTTCTTGCCGCCGCTGCCGCCGGGCATGCCGCACAACCGGCTGGCGCTGGCCAAGTGGACCGTGAGCCCGGAGAATCCGCTGACCGCGCGGGTCACGGTGAACCGCATGTGGTATGAGCTCTTCGGCACGGGCATTGTCGAAACGACCGAAGACTTCGGCATTATGGGTGCCCGGCCATCGCATCCCGAGTTGCTTGACTGGCTGGCGGTCGAGTTTCGCGAGAGCGGATGGAATGTGAAGCACATGTACAAGCTGATGGTGATGTCGGAGACGTACAGGCAGTCTGCAAAGTCGACGCCCGAACAGCTCGCCAAAGATGCGAAGAACATCTATCTCTCGCATGGGCCGCGTTTCCGCATGGATGCGGAGATGCTGCGTGACATTGCGCTGCAGTCCGGGGGATTGCTGGTGAACAAGATCGGCGGACCGAGCGTGAAGCCGTATCAGCCGCCGAACGTGTGGGAGCAGGTGAGCTACCCGTCGAGCGACACGTTGATCTACGTGCAGCAGCACGGCGACGCGCTGTACCGCCGAAGCATGTACAGCTACTGGAAACGAATGGCGACTCTGCCCGATATGGACGCGTTCGACGCGCCCATGCGCGACGCTGTGTGCACGCGCAGGCAGCGCACCGATACTCCGCTGCAGGCGCTGGTGACCATGAACGATGTGCAGTGGGTCGAGGCGGCGCGGGCGCTGGCGCAGCGGGTGATTCTGCACGGCGGGACGAAGCCGGAGGAACGCATCGATCTGATGAGCGAGATTCTGCTGGCGCACGATCCGCCTTCAGGGATGGAGGCGGTGCTGAAGGATTCGCTCGACGAGATGAAGCAGCATTACGCGAACGATCCGAAAGACGCGGAAAAGCTGGTCGACGTGGGTGAGAGCCGACGCGATGCGGCGATTCCCTCGCCGGAGCTGGCCGCGTGGACGATGGTGGCAAGCGAGATGCTGAACCTGGACGAGACGGTAACGAAGTAGTTGAGGTGGGCTTATGAAGCAGCATCCGCTGTGTACGGATTGCGAGCGGGAAGCGGAAGTGATGCATCTGCCCATTCCCGAAGGATTGAAGCGGGAGTGGGCGGCGATCGAGACGCGGCGGCGATTCCTGGGCCGATCGGGCAAGGTGCTGGGGTGGGCGGCGCTGGCGAGCCTGTTCGGCGAAAGCTTGCTGAGCGGTGACGCGCGCGCGGCGAATGCGGCCGCGAAATCCGGCGCTGCGGGCGGGCGCGACTTCCTGCTGCCGAACTTTGCGCCCAAGGCCAAGCGCGCCATCTATCTGTTCATGTCGGGCGGGCCGCCGCAGATCGATCTGCTCGACTACAAGCCGAATCTCGCCGCGCTTTTCGACAAGGACCTTCCCGACAGCGTGCGTGGCAGCCAGCAGTTGACGGGCATGACGGCCGGACAGGCGCACTTCCCCATCGCGCCGTCGCACTGGCCCTTCCGGCAACACGGCGAAACGGGAACGTGGATCAGCGATCTGCTGCCTTACACGGCGAAGATGGCCGACGACCTGACGATTATCAAAACGACCAATACCGACGCGATCAATCACGAGCCGGCGATCATGCTGATGAACACCGGCAACATGAACGCGGGCAAGCCGTGCATGGGCTCGTGGCTTTCGTATGGGCTGGGCAGCATGAACGACAATCTGCCCACGTTCATCGTGTTGCAGACGAAGATGAATCAGAAGGAGAACAACCAGCCGGTTTCGTCGCGGCTGTGGAGCAGCGGGTTCTTATCGTCGGAGTACGCCGGCGTGGGACTGCGGTCGGGCGGCGATCCTGTGCTCTTTCTCACCGATCCTGACGGCGTGGATCGTGAGACGCGGCGCAAGATGCTCGATGCCGTCGAAGCGATCAACCGGCAGACCCTCGATGAGCTGGGCGATCCGGAGACCAATTCGCGCATTGCGCAGTACGAGATGGCGTACAGGATGCAAGCCTCGGTGCCGGAGTTGATCGACCTGAGCAAGGAGCCGCAGTCGACGTGGGATTTGTACGGGCCTGATGCGAAAGAGCCGGGCACATTCGCCTACAACTGCCTGCTGGCGCGGCGCATGGCCGAGCGCGGCGTGCGCTTTACGCAGGTTTACAAACGCGGGTGGGACGTGCACGACAACGTGACCGGCATGTTGCCGATACTTTGCCAGGAGACGGACCGCCCCTGCTACGCGTTGGTGACGGATCTGAAGCGGCGCGGACTGCTCGACGACACGCTGGTGATCTGGGCGGGCGAGTTCGGGCGCACGGTGTACAGCCAGGGCGGGCTGTCGCAGCAGAACTACGGGCGCGATCATCATCCGCGGTGCTTTACCACGTGGATGACGGGCGGCGGCGTGCGACCGGGGACCACCTACGGCGAGACCGACGAGTACAGCTACAACGTGGCGAAGGATCCGGTGCACGTGCGCGATTTCAATGCGACCATCCTGCACTGCCTGGGCATCGACCATAACAAGCTGACGTACAAGTTCCAGGGGCTCGATCAAAAGCTGACCGGGCCGGTGCCGGCAAGCGTGGTGCAGGGATTGCTGGCGTGAACCTGGCGAAATGGCTCGGCGCAACGGCGGGCCGATGCATTCCCAAACACCCGAAGACGCGAGCGAAGTGGCTGGCGGCGCTGGCAATCAGTCTCGTGCTGCTGTCGCTTCCCTACCTCGTCCGGCTCGACGGCAAGCCGCACGCCGATTGGGAGCAGTTTCTCGGCCGCTTCCATGTGCTGGCCGTGCATCTGCCCATCGCGCTCGTGCTGCTGGTGCCGGTACTGGAGATCGCGGGCATGTTTCGCGCCGCGCTGCGCGAGGCTGCGGGCTTCGTGCTGGCGCTGGCGCTCGTTGCATGCCTCGGCTCCGTCGCATTGGGTTTTCTGCTCGCCTACGGCAGCGGCGAAGCGGGCGCGACGGTAACCCGGCACCTTTGGGGCGGCGTCGTGCTGACGATTGGCACGCTGCTCTGCGTGATTCTGCGGCCTGCATGGTCAAGCGAAGCAGCGCACCGGGGTTATCCGGCGATGCTGGGTTTCGTGCTGCTCGCCCTGGTGTGGACGGCGCACCAGGGCGGAACGTTGACGCACGGCAACAATTACCTGACCGAGTACATGCCTGCGCCGATGAGGAACGCACTCGCTTTCGGCGTGGTGAACGCCGCGCCGGGTTCCGACTCGTTTTACACCCGGCATATCGACCCGATCTTCGATGCGAAATGCGTGTCATGCCATGGTGCGAGCAAGGTGGAGGGCGGGCTGCGGCTCGATTCGTACGAACACCTGATGCGCGGCGGCAAGGACGGGCGCGTGATCGCCGAGGGCGAGCCGGAGCGAAGCCTGCTGCTCCAGCGCGTGACGCTACCAACCAGCGACAAACATTTTATGCCCGCGGAGGGAAAGCCGCCGCTGACACCGACGCAGATTGCGTGGATTCGCGCGTGGGTGCAGCAGGGCGCGTCGCCGGCCGCGACAACGCTCGCGGGGATCTCCATCGCCGAGCCCGTCAAGGAGGTTCCGTTGCAGCCAGTGGGCGATTACAGCGGCCTGATGCCGGAGATCCGCGCGATGGACCAGGGCCAGGGCGCGAAGCTGGTGCCGGTCTCGAGCAAGTTGTCTGATGGATTGATTCTGAATACAGTGGACGCTGCGGCGAGCTTCGGAGACACACAGCTTGCGCAATTCGACAAGTTCGCTCCGTATGTTGTGGAGGCAGAGCTGGGACGAACGGCGGTGACTGACGCGAGCTTTGACACGCTGGCGAAATTCACGCACCTGAGGGCGCTGCATCTGGAAGGAACGGCGGTGAACGGAGCGGGGCTGGCCAAGCTGGCGCCGCTCACGCAATTGACGTATCTCAATCTGAGCGGAACGAAAGTGACGGATGCGACGCTGGCGCCGCTCAAATCGATGAAGAATCTGCAGCGCGTATATTTGTTCAATACACCGGCGCAGCCCGCGCCGGGCGCGGACTCAGCGCAGAATTCGCAGGGAGCGCACGATGACAAGAGCTCGGAATCGAAGTGAGGCAGGATTGCCCGACAGGCGGCAATTCCTTGCAGCGGCCGGGGCCACGGCGATTGCAGCGATGACCGCCGTGCCGGCGCAAGCCGGGACGGATGACAAATGCACCGGATCGCAGGCGGCGTTGCAAACGGGCAACGGCGAGTGGACTTACCGCGTGGTTGAGGACTGGGGCAAGTTACCGGCGGGCACGGCGTTCGGCGGCACACACGGCGGAATCGCTACCGACAACGCCGGGCGCGTTTATGTGAGTACGCAGAGCGAAACCGGTGTTTTGGTTTACAGCACCGACGGCACGCTGCTGAAGACGATCGCGCACGAGTATCCCGAGGTTCATTCGATCGTGCATGCCGAAGAGAACAGCGAAGAGTTCTTTTACTGCACGGTGCAGAAGGGCACGCCGAAGGAGAATTGGCTCTTTGTAAAGATGAAGACCGACGGGACGGTCGTGCAGAAGCTGACCGCTCCGCCGGAAGCCGGATTCAAGGCGCCCAACGAATGGCGGCTGACGGCGGCGCTGCCGGGGCCGGACGGGTCGATCTACATCGCCAACGGTTACGGCGATTCGCGCCTCTTCCGCTTCGACAGCAAGGGCAATTACAAGACGAGTTACGCGGGGAAGGGCCATACCGACGGACTCTTCGATTGCAATCACGGCATGAGCGTGGATATGCGATACGATCAGCCGCTGCTGCTGATCTGCGACCGTGAAAACCGCCGGCTTTGCCACTTCGACTTCGACGGCAAGTTTGTGCGCACGGTAACCGGGCACATGCGGCGGCCCTGCCAGATCAGCTTTCATGGCGATTACGCTATCGTCTCCGAGCTCGAGGGCCGAGTGACGATTCTCGATCGGGACAACGTGCCGGTGGCATTTCTCGGCGACAATCCGCAAAAGAAGCAGTGGGCGAACTACGAAGTCGCACCCGCTGACGTCGGCACGACCGATTTCAGCGCGGCGCACGGATGCTTTATCGACCGCGATGCGAACATTTATGTCTCGGACTGGAACGCGACCGGTCGCGTAACCAAGCTCGCCAGAATTGCGGCCTGACAAGCCCGCATTTCCGGGATTCACACGGATTCCCGCCCGGCGAAGAACGCCCGCGCTTCGTCCGGGAATTCGCACCTCTTGTCGGCTTCCTGAGCCTCCCGTCCGGATCGATCTCCTGGCCCGCCCAATCCGGGTGTACCTTTCAACGTGAGCCAAGAGGCTCCGGAAAGGTGCCGCATGGAGACCCTGGTGGACGTGGATGCAGTGAGCCGCAGTTTCCCCTTGGATCATCGGGAGGTGCTGGCGCTCGATTACGCGAGTCTCCGTGTCGAGCGTGGCGAGTTTCTGGCCATCGCGGGTCCCAGCGGCAGCGGCAAGTCGACATTGCTGAACCTGATCGGCTGCATCGACATGCCGACCTCGGGCCGCGTTGTGCTCGACGGGCGGGATACGCAGACGCTGAAGACGGAGCGCCTGGCGGCGCTGCGCCGCGAAAAAATCGGTTTTGTATTCCAAACCTTCAATCTGATTCCCGTCTTTACTGCAGCGGAAAACGTCGAGTTCCCGCTGCTGATTCAAGGCGTCGACGCACATGAGCGCCGCATGCGTGTTCTGGCGGCGCTCGAAAGCGTGGGCCTGGCGTCGCGGGCGCACCATCGGCCCGACTTGCTTTCGGGCGGCGAGCGCCAGCGAGTGGCCGTGGCGCGTGCGATCGTTCACCGGCCGGAGCTGGTGCTGGCCGATGAGCCGACTGCGAACCTGGACACGCAGAACGCAACGCAACTGATCGACCTGATGCACGACCTGAATCGCAGCCTCGGTCTGACGTTCATTTTTTCCACTCACGATCAACGGCTACTGGAACACACGCCGCGTATCGTGCGCCTGTGCGACGGGCGGGTGGTCGAAGATGCACAGGCTGCCGAAGCAGACCGAGCGCAGGTGGCGGCTGCAATTCATTGAGCAAGTCTGCGCGCCGCGCACGACAAGGAGTTGAGCCATGGGCAAGTTTCTGCTGCTGGCATTCCGCAATGTCTTTCGCAATCGCCGCCGCACCTCGATGACGCTGGTGATGGTGGGCGGAGGCGTGGCCGGGCTGCTGCTGGTGGGCGGATTCTTCGCCTACATGCTGCGCGGGCTGCGCGAAAGCACCATCCACAACGGCCTTGGCCACCTGCAGATCTTCAACGCCGAGCATTTTCGCCGCGACGAGGTGCACGTTCTCGACACGGGCATCGGCAATTGGCAGCAGGTCGCGGCGAAGACCCGCTCCGCGGATCACGTGCGCGGCGTGGCGCCCCGCGTCGAGTTCTACGGAATGCTCTCGAATGGCGTGAAATCCGCCGTTTTCATGGGCAGCGCCGTCGATCCCGATATCGAGCGGAGCATGGGCTTCTCGCCTTATCTTTCGGCGGGCCGCGATTTGGGCGGCAATGCAAACGGCGAGGTGGAAGCGCTGATCGGCACCGGCGTTGCGCGATCGATGAGCGTAAAGGTCGGCGATGGTCTGACCATTCTGGCGGTTACGGCCGACGGTGCGCTGAACGGCATCGACGTGCAGATTGTGGGCATCGTCAATACGGGATACAAGGAGGTCGACGACCGCTATCTGCGCATCACACTGCCTTCGGCGCAGCGCCTGTTGCAGACCGATCGCGTGACGAATCTGGTGGTCGGATTGGACGCGACGGAAAACACCGATCGTGCTGCCGCCGAGCTCGGCCCGCGGCTGGGCGGATTCTCGCAGGAGCTGACGCTCAAAAAATGGATCGAACTGGCAACCTATTACAAGCAGGTGCGCACCATGTTCGACGGCATCTTCCTGTTTCTCGGCGTAATTGTCTTCTTCATGGTGCTGATGGCGAGCATAAACACGATCCTGATCACCATGTTCGAGCGCGTGCGCGAGATCGGAACCATGCTTGCCATGGGCACGCCGCGCAGGTGGGTTGTCGCGCTGTTCATGGCAGAAGCCGGTCTTACGGGTGTGTTGGGAGCCGTTGCGGGCCTGGCCGCTGGAAACGTGCTGGGCGCGCTGCTCAATGCGTCGGGTCTGCATCTGCCGCCGCCTCCCGGCACCACCTTCGACATGAATTTTCGCGTTCTCCATGAGCCGGGGCTGATGATCGCGTCGTCGCTGCTGGTGATCGTCTCGCTGGCGATCGCGTCGATCTGGCCGGCGATCCGCGCCTCGCGGCTGCAGATCGTGGAGGCATTGGCCCATGTATAGATGCGCGCTGCGTTCGCTTTTGCTTGTCCCGCTCCTGGTGCCGGCATTTGCCTGCGTCGGGATGGCCCGTGCGGCGAGCGTTTCTGCTCCCGATGCCGAGGCGCTGCTCAAGCGCTCCGACGGGTATCGCAACGGATGGCCGTCGTATGTGGTAAACGTCAGGATCACCGATTACGACGCCGGCAAGCCGGACGAGGAACACCTTTACGAGGTTTCGCAGAAAGGCACGGACCGGACGTACGTCGAATTCATGAGCCCGCGTGAAAAGGGACGACATTTGCTGATGCTGGCCGACGACATGTGGCTCTATCTCCCCGATACGAGCCGGCCGGTGCGCATCACGCCGCTCGAACGGCTTACGGGCGACGCCTCCAACGGCGACGTGGCTCGCACCAACTATGCAGCCGACTATACGCCCGTGTATCTGCGCACGGAAAAGGTTGGCGCGGAGGAATGTTATGTGCTTGACCTTTCGGCGAAGCGGAGGGGCGCAACCTATCAGCGCATCCTCTACTGGCTGCGCGAGGAGGACGCGCGGCCGGTGAAGGCCGAGTTCTATCTGACGAGCGGCAAGCACATCAAGTCGGCGACGTTTGATAGTTATTCGAATTACGGCGGCAAGCTCCTGCTTCGCCGGCTAACGCTTTACGACGAGATCCGGCACAGTTCGCATTCGGTGCTTGAATACTCCGGCGCGGTTCCGAGGCAATTGCCCGACAAGCTCTTCTACCAGGGACGGGCAGACAGGTTCTGACCATGGATCGCATGGCTATGCTCCCGATTCTCTTCCTGGCAGCTTGCGCCGCATTGTACGCGCAGAATGCGCAAACCGGGGAGGAGAGCCGGTTCGACACGCGCTACTCGATCGGCGTGATCGACGACGCAACGTTTTATGGCAATCTGCGCGCGCCGCTGCCCGCGGTTCTGAACCAGGTGCTGGTCGAGCCTGCGTTCGACGTGCGTTATCGCGATCGCTGGAGCTTCTCGTCGAGCCTGATCGGCTCGACCACCACCTATTCCGATAATTTCACCCAGCTCCGCGTGAAAGAGACTTATGGAGGCCTTTCCGCGGGAGACTTTGACTTCACGCTGGGGCGCAAGATGCTGCGCTGGGGCACGGGTTATGCGTTTACAGCAGCCGGCGTGCTGGACCCTCCGCGCGTGGCCACCGACCCGACCGACCGGCTCAACCTGAACGAGGGCCGCGATATGGTCAAAGCCGACTGGGTGCGCGGCCAGCATGCGCTCTCCGTGGCTTGGTCGACGGCGGCGCTTGCTCCCGGGCAGAGCAACCTGCACGATACCACCGCCCTGCGGTACAACGTTCTGGTTCGCGGATTCGATGCATCGCTGATCGCCGGGGACGACCGCGGCGGGGATGCTTTCGGCGGCATGACCTTTACCCGCGTCGTGGGCCAGGCGTGGGAACTGCACGGGGAAGCGATGTGGCGCGAGCAGGCAGCGGCCCTGCTGGGCGCGAAATACACAACGAGTTACGGAGTCACTTTCATCGGCGAGTTCTATACTCCTCCCAACACGCCTTATTTTCGCGATCCGGGCGTCTCCCCGTCGGCGGGCCGGCAGCGATACGCGTTCCTTCGGGCAGGAAAGGACCGGCTGCGCGAACTGCCCGGATGGAAACAGTGGGGCGTCGATGGCTCGGTGGTGGCGAATCTGAGCGATCGCAGTTACACGGCAGTATTCGACGTGAGCCGATGGTTCGGCAATCGCTTCTCGGCTTACGTTCATGGGGAGATACCAGCGGGCGACAAGACATCGGAGTATGGCTCCGCGCCCTATTCCACGGCAATTTCGGCGGGAGTCAGCTTTCACCTATGAGGGCAGAAGATCCATGCCACGAAACGGTGCGATCCACCCGGGAGGCCCGCGGGCCGGGCATCGCGACCATGGCGCTGAGGCTTGCCTGGATCGTGCCCGCCGTGGCTTTGCTTTGCCTGGCCATGTTTCTCTCCATCGGCCGGACGAAGTTATCGCAAGTTGTTCTCGAGCTGGTTGTCGTTTTTGTCTATAGCACGCTGATCGCCCCACCGTCGGCATTCTCACTCGCATCGATTTCGCGTCGATTCGGCGCGAGACATCCGCGCGTAACCTTTCTGTCCAACGTGGGGGTCCTGCTGCTTACGGCCACTCTCGGCGCCCTGGTCGGCGGTCTGCTCTTGCAATGGATGAGAATCGTGCCGCGCGGCGCATTCCGCGAGGAGTTCCGGGGCGCATGGCCATTTTCGGTGCTGATAACGCTGATCGTCGGACTGAGCATCACCAGCTACGAAACGCTGCGCTACAAGCTGCAGGCAGCCACGCTCGAGGCGCGTACGCGCCAGATGGAGCAGGAACGCGCCTACAAGCTGCTGGCGGAAGCGCGGCTCAACGCGCTCGAATCGCGCATTCATCCCCATTTCCTGTTCAACACGCTGAACTCGATTGCCTCGCTGATTCCAAGCGATCCGAAACGGGCCGAAGATACGATAAGCCGGCTCGCGTCGCTGCTGCGCTTCTCGCTTGGCGCGCAGCACAACGGTCTTGTGCCTCTGGCACAGGAGCTCAAGATTGTACGCGACTATCTGGAGATTGAATCGACGCGGTTCGGCGGACGGCTGCGCTACGAAATCGAAACTTCTCCGGCGATGGACCCGGTGAAGATCCCGCCGCTGGCCGTTCAAACCCTGGTGGAGAACGTGGTGAAGCACGTGGTTGCGCAACGGCCAGGCGGGGCGTCGATTCGCGTTTCCGGAGCGTTGAACAACGGAAACGCTGAACTTGAAGTCATCGACAACGGTCCGGGGTTTTCTCTCGGCGCCGTCACACCCGAGCACGGACTGGGCAACCTTGTTGCGCGCCTCGATCTTCTCTTCGGCGAACGGGGGAATCTCGATGTCGTGCGCGAGAATGAGAAAACGGTCGTCCGTCTGACGTTCCCGGCGGAGACGTAAGGCCTCATGGAGACCGCCGCGCTTCAGGCCTATATTGTCGACGATGAGCCGCTGGCGATCGAGCGGCTGACCCGTCTGCTTGCCAGGTACGAGCGGCTGCATGTTGTCGGCAGCGAGACCGATCCCGCGAGGGCTGTCGATTTCCTGAACTGCGAGCCGAGTCCCGCGATCGACGTGCTCTTCCTCGACATTCAGATGCCGGGGATGAGCGGGTTCGAGCTGCTGTCGCGCCTGACCGCGCAGCCGTTCGTGATTTTCACTACCGCGTTCGACCAGTATGCGCTGCGCGCCTTCGAAGTGAACTCGATCGATTATCTGCTCAAGCCCGTCGAACCGGAACAACTGGAGCGCGCGCTGGCCAAACTCGGCCGCGTGCGGCCGATCGACAAGGCCGGCTGGCAGCAGAACCCCGATCTCAAATCCGTGCTGAACGAGATGGCGCAATCGCTCCTCGGGCAGCGCGCGGAGTACCCGCGCCGCATCGCCTCGCGCGTGGGCGAGCGCATCAGCTTTCTCGATCTCGATGCCGTGACTCACTTTGCCGCGCGCGACAAGCTCACGTACGCAGTGATCGAGGGCCGGGAACATTGCGTCGACCAGACCATCGCCGACCTTGAGCGAAGGCTGGATCCAGCGAAATTTGTGCGCATCCATCGCGCCATTCTGCTCAACATGGATTGGGTGCGGGAAGCGAATGTTTCGTCCGGGGGAAAGGTGTTTGTCGCCCTGAAGGATGCGCGGAAATCGAAGCTGCCGGTGGCGCGGGACAGGGTGCGGTTTGTCAAGGAGAGGATGGAATTCTAGTTCTGTTACAAGGCGACTTCGAATGATCCCGCCCTTTCGCCAAAAGCGGGCGAAAGGGCGGGGCACGGCGCAGTTATCGCAATTCCTGAGTTACTGTATCCCGAAGACGCCGCGCTCAGGTCGCCGCGACCTCAAGGAGCGGCGACCCTAAGCAGACTCCGAGCGGCCACAGCAACTCAGGAATTGCCGTAGTGCACCAATGTTACGGATAGATGCCGCGAATCCTTACCGCCTCGGCGACGCGGCTGATTCCCAGCATGTTGGCCGCAATGCGCATCGGCACTTTCTTCTCCAGATGGATCTTCAGCACGTCGCGGAACGCCGTCTTCATCACGTGCTCCAGGCGATTGTAGACATCCTTCGCCTCCCAGAACAGGTGCTGCTCATCCTGCACCCACTCGAAGTAGGAGACCGTGACTCCACCGGCATTGCAGAGAATGTCGGGGATAAGGAAGACATTGTTGCGCTCGAAGATGCGATCGGCCGCCGGCGTCACCGGGCCGTTGGCTGCCTCGGCTACGATCCTGGCGTGAATCTTCTGAGCGTTCTCGGCGTGAATCATATTTTCCAGGGCCGCCGGGACAAGAATGTCGCACTCCAGCGCCAGCAACTCCTCGGGCTCGATGGGCTCGCTCTCCGGGAATCCTTCGACATGCCCGGTGAGCTCTTTCATGTGGATGAGTTCGGGAATGTTCAGGCCATCGTGGTCGAGGATGCAGGCACGCGAGTCGCTCACAGCGATGATCTTCGCTCCGGCTTCATGGAGCAATTGGGCCGCAATCGAGCCCGCGTTGCCGAAGCCCTGCACCACGACCCTGGCGCCCTTGAGATGCATCCTGAGGTGCTCGCACGCGCACTGGATGGTGTAGAAGACGCCGCGGCCGGTGGCTTCGTTGCGCCCCAGCGAGCCGCCCAGGCTGATGGGCTTGCCGGTGACCACACCGGGGATGGCATAGCCCTTGGTCATGCTGAAGGTGTCCATGATCCAGGCCATGGTCTGCGGATTGGTGTAGACGTCGGGCGCAGGAATGTCTCGCTCGGGCCCGATCAACGGCAGGATGGCGCTGGTATAGCGGCGCGTCATGCGTTCCAGCTCATGTTGCGACATATGCTTGGGATCGCAGGTGACGCCGCCCTTGGCCCCGCCGAACGGAATATTGACGACGGCACATTTCCAGGTCATCCACGTGGCCAGCGCCTTCACCTCGTCGAGCGTGACCTGCGGATGGTAGCGGATGCCGCCTTTGGCTGGTCCGCGCACCGAGCTGTGCTGCACGCGATAGGCTTCAAAACGGTGAATGTGTCCGTCGTCCATGCGGACGGGCACGCTGACGGTGAGCACGCGCTCGGGATACTTGATCATCTCGCGCGTATCGTGGTCCAGCTCCAGTGCGTCGGCTGCCGCATCGAAGTTTTCCAGGGCCACGTCATACGCGTTCAATACGGACGTGATTGTGAGCATGTTTCATCCTCCTTGCCTGGCCCGGCGGCGATTGCCGGCTCAGGCGGCATTGATATCGACCAGAGAAGCGGTCTCTTTCGACGCTTCCTGCTGCGATTGGTAGACCGGAACCAGCCAGTGAGCATACTTCCGCAAGTGCCCGCGTGTGGCGTCGAAATACAAACGCCGAAGAGCGTTGGTCACCACGCCGATGGCCGCCTTTGCCACCGGGCGGCGATCGACGCGCACAATGGGAGCGATGCCCACGGCGGTTCCGGTGAAAAACAACTCGTCGCAAACGTAGAGCTCGCTGCGGTCGATGGGACGTTCCATAACGGGGAGACTGAGCTCGCGATGCGCCAACTCCATCACCGAGTCACGGGTGATGCCTTCCAGCGCGTTTTCTGTCACCGGCGGCGTAATCAGCACTCCTTTGCGAACCATGAAGATGTTGCAGGTGGCGCCTTCGGCGACCTGCCCGTTCTCGTTCAGAAAGATCGCCTCATCGAACCCGTTCTGGCGCGCTTCGTCGCTGGCCAGCGCGCTGTTTACGTAGGCTCCGCAGATCTTGGCCCGCGCCGGGATCGCGTTGTCTTCGATCCGGCGCCATGAGCTTACACCCGCATCGATGCCTTTGTCGCTGTTCAGGTATTCGCCGAAAGGCAGGGCTATAACGGCGAAGGCGTCCCGGTCGTCGGTGCTCACGCCCAACCGCTCCGCGCACTTGTAGGCCAAGGGGCGCACGTAGACGTTGGAGCGGAAGGCGTTGCGCAGCATCAACTGCACAGTGATGGCGCACAGTTCCTCGGCTGATGCGGGCACCTGGATGCGGAGAATGCCGCAGTTCTGCTTCCAGCGGAGATAATGATCGCGCGGACGCAGGAGAAAGAGCTCGTGCTGCGCTTCGTCCCAATGCGCGCGGATGCCTTCGAAGACTCCGGTTCCGTAGTGCAAGGCATGGGTGAGGATGCCGACGCGCGCCTCGCCCAACGGCACATATTTCCCATTGAAACAGACGATGAGATCCGGATCCGCACCGGCTTTCATGCCGCACCTCTTTCCATGAACTCTCTCAACAGCGCGCGCCCGCGCGCGAGGGCACGCTCGTCGAGATCGATCCACTTCGGCTGCTTGACGCATTGGCGCAATGCGGCGTCGATGCTGGCCTGCGGCAGCGCCGCGGCGATTTCGAGCAGAACGCCGAGCATGACCATGTTGGCCGCGCGCGGATCGCCTATCGCGTCGGCCTCGCGCGTGAAGTCGCGAGCCAGAATGTGAACGCCTTCGCGCACGTATTCCGGCGGGAACATCGCTCCGTTGTAGAGAATCCATCCGCCGGACCGGACGCCGGCGCCGAACTTCTTCAGCGAAGGCTCGTTCATGGCGACCAGCACGTCGGGGTTCATCACCAGCGGCGAATCGATGGGAGAACTCGCCAGGCGCACATGGCAGTTGGAAGTGCCGGAGCGAATCTCGGGCCCGTAAGAGGGCAGCCAGGAAGCTTCGAGGCCCGCGTCCATTCCCGCTTCGGCCAGCACTTCGCCCAGCAGCAGAACACCCTGGCCACCGAAACCGGAGACGCGCACACGAAGGTCCAATTCCCCGGTTTGCGACGTCGGAATCTCTCCGGCGAGACCCGCATCCCCGGCGCAGATACCCAGGATGCGCGGAATCTCCCCGATCGCCGGCGCGGTGTTTGTTCCGGCAGGGGGTTGCATTTCATTTGTTCGATCGACAAAGACGCCGAGCGGAAACGTCTTCTCCATGACATCGCGCACCCAGTGTTGCGCATCGACGGGCTGCATCTTCCAGATTGTGGGGCAGGGCGAAAGCACTTCGACGAGAGAAAAGCCCAGGCCGCGCACCTGGTTTTCAACAGCGCGCTTTATGGCGCGCGTGGCCTGTGCGATCTGCCGGTTGTCGCCCAACCCGACGCGCCCGATGTAGACGGGCGCGCCGAGCGTGGCGAGCAGTTCGCTCATGTGCAGCGGATGGCCTTCGTGCTCCGCGGTGCGGCCGTCGGGGGTTGTTGTGCTCTTCTGGCCGAGCAGGGTCGTCGGAGCCATCTGCCCGCCGGTCATGCTGTAGATGGCGTTGTTGACGAAGATCACGGTGATGTTTTCGCCGCGATTGGCGGCGTGGAGAATTTCCGCGGAGCCGATTGCGGACAGGTCGCCATCGCCCTGATAGCCGATGACAATGCTGCCCGGACGGCTGCGCTTGATCCCCGTACCCACGGCCGGGGCGCGGCCGTGCGCGGCCTGCACGTTGCCGACATCGAAGTAGTAATACGCGAAGACCGAGCAGCCGACGGGGCTGATGAGAATCGTCCGGTCCTGGACGCCGAGTTCGTCGATGGCGCGGGCCAGCATCTTGTGCACGATGCCGTGGCCGCATCCGGGGCAATAGTGCGTCTGGTGTTGCAGCTCTTCCTTGCGCTCAAAGCTCTCGTAGAACGCTTTGGGCCTGGAATGCGCCACGGTGTAATCAGGATCCACTGCGCCAGACATGGGCCATCTCCTCCGGCTCGTGTGCCGGACAATACTGCCTCGCAAGCTTTTTCACCAGCGCAAGCACCTCGTTGTGCGTTGGAACATTGCCGCCCGCGCGGCCCAGGAACTCGACCGGCCGCGCGCCGTTGAGAGCCAGACGCACGTCGTCGACCATCTGGCCGTTGCTCATCTCGACGACCGCGAAGACGCGGGCCTGCGTGGCGAACTTTCGGAAGCGGGCCGCAGGAAACGGATAGAGCGTGATGGGCCGAAGCAGTCCGACATTCAGGCCGAAGGCGCGAGCCTCGGCGGTTACCGCTTTCAGAATGCGTCCAACGATGCCATAGCCGACCAGCAAGATCTCGGCGCCGTCCGCGTTCCAGTCTTCAGCGCGGGCCTCGTCGTGCTCCACGCGGCGATACTTGGCTTCGAGTTTGCGGACGTGCGCCTCGAGTTCATCGCAACCGAGATAGATCGAACTGATGAGATTGCCGCGCGATTCGGGTGTTCCCGCGACGGCCCAGGCCGGGAGCCGCGGCGCAACGGCGTGATCGGAAAACTCGACGGGTTCCATCATCTGCCCGATGAATCCGTCGGCGAGCAGCACGACGGGGTTGCGATACTTGTCCGCAAGCTCGAAGGCGAGGGCAGTCAGATCCGCCATCTCCTGCACGGAGTGCGGCGCGAGCACGATGGTGTGATAGTTGCCGTGGCCTCCGCCCTTCACCACCTGGTGGTAATCGCTCTGCTCCGCGGCGATGTTGCCCAGGCCCGGGCCGCCGCGCGTGATGTCGGCGATGACGCAGGGCAACTCGGCGCCGGCCATGTAGCTGATCCCCTCCTGCATCAGGCTGATGCCGGGACCGCTGGAGGCTGTCATGCAGCGCACGCCGGCAGACGATGCGCCGTAGAGCATGTTGATCGCGGCGACTTCGCTCTCGGCCTGCAGGAACACTCCACCGGTTTTGGGCATACAGGACGCAGCGGCTTCGGTGATCTCGCTCGCCGGCGTAATCGGATATCCATAGAAGGCGCGGCATCCGGAAAGGATCGCGCTCTTGACGATGGCTTCGTTCCCTTTCATCAGTTGCTTGCGCATGGCACGGCTCCTTCCACTGGCACATGCGAATCCGACACTGGCAATGTGCGCCGGTCGACGAGCCGGAACACGGTAATCGCTCCCGGCTCAGGGCAAGCCATGAAGCAGATGCCGCAGCCGGTGCAGCCCGCGCCGGTATAGATGGCCGCGCGATAGCCGCAGTGATTCAGGCGATCGCCGATCCGGATCGCCCTCGGCGGGCAGGCCTCCACGCACAAGCCGCAGCCCTTGCACTCGTTCTCGTCGATCTTTAGCAACCCCCGGTCCGGTTTCAATTTATCCATATCCACGTTCTCTCCGCGAACGCTCACGCAGCCACGGTCCGGCCGTGCTCCAGGTAATGCGCGCGCACGGCAAAATCCTCCAGCTCCTGCTGGAATCGCGGCTCGGCGATGGCAATCAACGCCTCGCCGCGCTCGCGCAGCGTTTTTCCATGAAGCCAGGCGATGCCGTGTTCGGTGACCACATAATGCACATCGGCGCGCGAGGTCACGACTCCAGCGCCTGGCTCGAGAACCGGCACAATGCGCGACACCTTGCCGTGCCTGGCCGTGGAGGGCAGCGCGATGATGGGCACGCCGCCGCGCGATCGCGCCGCCCCGCGAATGAAGTCGAGTTGCCCGCCGAAGCCGCTGTACGGCGTGGTTCCCATGGAATCCGCGCAGACCTGGCCGGTAAGGTCGATCTGAATCGCCGAATTGATGGCGACCATGCGGTCGTTCCGGGCGACAACGCACGGATCGTTGGTGTAGCGGATGGGATGGAATTCGAAACCGGGATTCTCCCGTATGAAATCGAAGAGGCGCTGCGTTCCGAGCACGAAGGCCGCCACTACTTTGCCCCGGTGCAGCGTCTTGCGCTCGCCGTTGATTACGCCGGACTCCATCAGCTCGATGACGCCATCGGAGCACATCTCGGTGTGAATGCCGAGGTCGTGCTTGTCCTGGATGCATTCAAGCACTGCTTCGGGGATGCCGCCGATGCCGGTTTGCAGCGTGGCGCCGTCGGGAATGAGCGACGCTACGTTGCGCGCCACGCGGCGGTGCGTCTCTGACAGCGGGCCGGTGGGAAGTTCGAGCAGCGGTCGCGAGGTTTCGACCACGGAGGAAATCACGCTGGCATGGAGGAATGTGTCCCCGTGCGTGCGCGGCATGCGGTCGTTCACTTCAGCGATCACGACGCTGGCGTGGCGCGCCGCGGTCAGCGTGCAGTCGACGGTGGTGCCGAGGCTGACGAATCCGTGCGGGTCGGGCGGCGAAACCTGCATGAGCACGACGTCGAGCGGCATGGCGCCGGTCTCGAAAAGGTTTTCAATTTCGCTCAGCAGGATCGGTGTGTAGTCGGCGCGCCCTTCGGCGACGGCCTCACGCACGTTGGCGCCGAGGAACAAACTGCGATGACGAAAGCGGCCTTTGTATTCAGGCCTGGTGTAGGCGGCTTCGCCCAGCGTCTTCATGTGCACGATCTCGACTTCGCACACATCGGGAGCGCGCGCCACAAGAGCGTCGACGAGCACCGATGGCGTGCCGCATCCGGATTGGATCCATACGCGCGCGCCGGAGTGCACCGCCTGCAACGCCTGTGCGGCTGTAGTCCGCTTCCTGTTATATTCTTCCCACCACGACATCTTCCGTTCGCCTCCGGTTCTTCTTCTGCGCCGCCGGATCCGCTCGCCGAAGTGATTTCGCGCCTCTCGCCCGAGCTTCGGGATCGTGCCCTCGCGGCGGTACAGACCCACCTCGGCACCCGCACTAACGTACGCCCGTGAGCGGGCAATCGCAGTGACGGGTATCACGGGCCAATTGCCGTGTATTCAGCAACCTGGAGTATGAATGCACGGCAGGCGCGGCGTTTGTCGCCGCATCGGATGGGCACGGCTTCTACTGCCGTGCCGCGGACCTCCCGGAACGATTGCGGACTATGGCAGTTGCAGGACGATCTCCGGCGGTTTCAGGGTCCTTCCCGGGCGCAGCAGCCCGGTCTGAATGGCGGAGTCGAATTTCGTCCGCGAATGCCCCGGATCATTGCTTTTGTGCCAGTTGTAGCTGGTAATTGCTGTAGTCGATGGTCACGACGGTCCGCCCGAACAACGCGCTGTCGGAAACGGCCCGGGCATGCGTCGCTTCAGAGAACCCGCTGAACAGCGCGTAGTCGCGCACCATGTGCGCCGGCCCCGACCAGATCGTCGGCCGCTTCGACGCAATGCCGTCGATGCGCAGGATCGCAAAGTCGCTCGCATCCACCCAGAGCGTCCCGACGATCAGATTGGGCGCCTTGCGCCGGGGCGTGATGGAAAGAGCCAGGCAGTCGTGTCCGTTGATCCGCTCCGGCTGCGAAGATTCGAGCTTCATCTCATAGTTCTTCGATATGAACCACGAAGCCTCGCGGCCGCCGGGATCGTTGATGCGTTTTTCGTTTTCGAGCAGCGGGCCCAGCCCGAACCGGATGATGATCCCCGATCCGCTCTGCGACAGGATCTGGTAACTCTTGCCCGACTCCTTTCGATAGGTCGTCTTCACTGTCATTTCCGCCGCGGGATGGACCTGATCGCCGCCCCTGAAGACGGCATAATGTTCGGTCACGGTGAACCCCGCGATGCCTTCAAACCGCGCATACACGGCCGCATCCACTCCGCGCATCACCGTGGCCGCATCGGGCGGCTGGCTTGCGGCGGCAAGACAAACGACCATCGCGATCAAACTCGCAACGGCGCTTTCTGTTATCGGGAATCTGCGCATCGGTCCTGTATTCAAGAATGGTTAGCGGTGCATTTGGAGGGTATGGGCTTCAGCCCGTACATTACTCGCCGAAAACAGCTCCTCGGGCATCAGCCCCTGAAGTGAAGATGCACCACCACCCAACAGTGCTTTCCTTAGACTAAGCTTCTGTTCTTTTGGATAGATGCTTCCGGAACGGTTGGCGTGCAGGTGCAGGCGTTCCGGCCTTACGCTATGCTGAATTCCGGTGCGAGGCGCCGTCCGGTAGACATGGGATCGGATCCGAATACGGAATGCCAAGCAGTATCGCTCCGACGCGAGGTGCGCGTGCGCGGCGTCGTGCAAGGCGTGGGATTCCGTCCCTTCGTCTACCGGATCGCCAGCGAGGAAGGTCTCGCCGGATTCATCGGCAACGACACCGATGGCGTCATCATCGAGATTGAGGGTGCCGCGCCTGCCGTAGACGCATTTCTCACGCGGCTGCGAACGGAAGCTCCGCCGCTCTCGCGTATCGATTCGGTCAGCGTGCGCGATGGAACCGCGACCGGCGAGAACGGCTTTCGCATCGTCGCCAGCGAAGTGCTCGGCCGGGTCAGCACCGGCATTCCGGCGGACGCGGCCACTTGCGCCGATTGCCTGCGCGAGCTGCTCGATCCCGCCGATCGCCGCTATCGCTATCCTTTTCTCAACTGCACCAACTGCGGTCCGCGCTTCACCATTACCCGCCAGATTCCTTACGACCGCCCGCAGACCTCGATGGCGAAGTTTCCCATGTGCCCCGACTGCGCCTGCGAATACTACGATCCCCTTAATCGCCGCTTTCACGCCCAGCCCAACGCCTGCCGGGTCTGCGGGCCGCGCGTTTGGCTGGCGGATGCGAGCGGCGGCGAGATTCCTGGAGCCGATCCCGTCGTCTCGGCAATCGACCGCCTGATGGCCGGCGAAATCGTCGCCATCAAAGGCATCGGCGGATTCCATCTGAGCGTGGACGCAACCAATGAACCGGCAGTGATGCGCCTCCGCCAGCGCAAGCGCCGCCTGGGCAAGCCGTTCGCGATCATGGTCAAGGATCCCGAAGCGGCGCGGCGAATCTGCGCGCTGACGGCGGAAGAAGAGGCGCTGCTGACCACTCCCGCGCGGCCCATCGTGCTGGCGCGCGCAAATCAAAACAGCGGTATCGCGCCTTCGGTGGCGCCCGGCATTCCCTGGCTTGGCATCTTTCTGCCCTACGCACCGCTGCAGCATCTTTTTTTCGCGGATCCGCGAATTCGCGCGCTGGTGATGACCAGCGCCAACCTGAGCGAAGAGCCGATCGCCATCGACAACGACGAAGCCCGTGCGCGGCTGGGCGAAATCGCCGACATTTTCCTGATGCACAACCGCGAGATCCTGCAGCGCTGCGACGACTCGGTCGCAGCCATCGTGGACGGCGCGCCGCAGCTCATCCGCCGCGCCCGCGGTTTCGTGCCGCTCGCCGTCGAACTGCCCTTCGAGTCGCCGCCGCTCCTCGCCGTCGGCGGACATTTGAAGAATGTGTTCGCGTTGGTTCGCGGCCAGTTTGCGTACCAAAGCCAGCACCTCGGCGATCTCGAAAACATCACGGCGCTCGATTTCTTCCGCGAATCGCTCGCGCACCTCATGCGCACCTTCGGGATCGAGCCGGAGGCGGTCGTTCACGATCTCCATCCCGGCTACCTGTCGACGCAATGGGCAAAGCAGTGGGCTGAAGAGCGCAACCTGCCGCTGATCGCCGTACAGCATCATCACGCGCACGTTGCCGCGTGCATGGCAGAGCACTCGCTGGCGGGTCCGGTCATCGGACTCAGCCTTGATGGCACCGGCTACGGAAGCGATGGCCGCATCTGGGGCGGTGAAGTGCTGATCTGCCGGCTCGACCGCTTCGAGCGCTTTGCCCATCTCGACTACGTGCCCATGCCCGGATCGGAAGCGGCCATTCGCGAGCCGTGGCGCATGGCCCTCGCGCATCTGCAGGCAGCCGCTCTCGATGTGGAATCGCCCGGGACGCTGGAGATGCTCCACGCTACCGCAAGCGAAGCTCGCATATTGAAACGCATGATCGACCGCCAGCTCAATGCGCCGCTGACCTCAAGCTGCGGAAGGCTCTTCGACGCCGTGGCTGCGGTGGTGCTCGGCCGCCGCGCGGTCGACTACGAGGCGCAGGCCGCGATCGAGCTCGAGGGCATCGCCATCGAAGAGCCGGACGATGTTCCGGGCTACGGGATGGAGCTGCTTCCTGGCGAATGGACTGCGCGCGAACCGGCGAGGCTCGCCCCGGCAGAGCTCTGGCGCGAGGTTCTGGCCGATCTGCGAGCCGGCATTCCCAGGTCGCGCATCTCGGCGCGGTTTCATGCGGGTGTTGCATCAGGCTTCCAGCGCGCTGCCGTGCTGGCGCGCGACGTCACCGGGATTCACCAGGTGGCCATGAGCGGGGGCTGTTTCCACAATCGGCGGCTGGCCCGCCTGCTTCGCAGCAGGCTGGAGCACGAAGGATTCGAGGTGTTTCGACACGTCGAAGTCAGCCCCGGTGACAGCGGGCTGAGCTACGGCCAGGCTGTTGTGGGAGCGGCGATTCTCCTCGGCAAATAGCGCCACGGGTTTGCCCGGCGCAATCCTGCCGAAGGCCGATTCGCCTCAATTCGCCCCACCGCCCTGGACCCGGGATTTCCGCTTTTTGATTTGAAGTGCCAAAGTCGGGCTCTGCATCACGGGGAAATCTTCTCATTCGACAGAAACAGTCGAGTTGCGCGAATTTCGGAGCGATTACCAAAGTTACAGAACTCATTCTGCGGTCACTCCCCAAAGTGACGGGACACTTTCACGATTTTGGGCTGGATTTCATTCCCCGCTCTCTGGTAAAGCTGAATTCTTACGGTTACATCATGGCAGTATTGCGGTTTCCCTTGCAGATCCGTTGCTATGCGCCGGGGCCTCTGAAGTCTTGTTCGGGGCAATGCTCCGGCGGGATACTTTCCCTCGCCGACGCATTTGCCGTCTGGAGCTTCGGATTCCTGGTATTGAGCTCCGCAGCCCAGCAGCCATCGCCGTCTTCTGCTCCGGATCCTCTGTTGACAGCGGCGCCAACGGTGGTTCGCGTTCTTCCGGCCGTGCAGGATCTAACCGAGCCTCTGGCTTACCAGCAACTGATGTCGTACCGGATTCCACTCTCTTCCGGAAATGCCGTTACTGTCACGCTCGAGCAAACCGATGGCGCCATCTCCGCAACGTGGCTTTCACCCGATGGCGCGGCTCACGGAACGCGCCGCAACGACATGGGCCGCGGCGCCGCGATCCGCTTTACGCTTCTGGCCGCGGAGACCGGCGACTTCGAAATCCGCCTTCTTTGCGCGACGAAGACAACGCCGTGCGGGGTGCGTGCAAGGTCCGGGCCGCTCCATCCCGCAACCGCTGCCGACCGAAATCGCGCCGAGGCCGAGGAACTGCTCGCGCAAGGCAATGCGGTCCATCGTTCTGCGGACAAGGGCGCCCGCGCCGGCGCATTTGCGTTGTACGACCAGGTCATCGCCCAGGCCCAGGCGCTCGACGACCTGCCGCTCGAGCGCGCGGCGCTCTACTGGCGCACGCGCCTTTCGATGGAGCTGCAGAAGTACTCCGACAGTCTCGCCTCTGCGCAGCAGGCGGTTCAGCTTGGCGGCGCGGACGCCGACCCGCAAGGCTCTGCCGCGACGTGGAAGGTGCTGGGCTACGCAAACGCCTATCTCGGCCATCTCGATGCCGCCATCGACGCGTACGGACATGCGGCGAAGATCTATGCCGCAACCGGTGACGCGCTCAACCGCGAAATCCTCGAAGAGAACATGGCCCGCGCCCATCGCGCCATGGGGCGGAACGGCAAGGCCATCGAGGAAGTCACCGAAGCTTTGGCCGAGGCGCGAGCCATTCAGGATGGACACGGCATTCCCGCATCGCTGGAGGAGTTGGGCAATCTGCGTCTGGCGCGCGGTGAACTGCAACCCGCGCTCGATGCCTATCGGGAAGCTCTCGACGCCCTTGAAAAATGGCCCGACGACACCATCCACGCTCATGTGCTGAATGGCATGGGACACGTCGATACGCTGCTCGGGGAAACTGACGATGCAGCCGGCGCCTTTGCCCAGTCCGTGGCGCTGTGGCGGAAGCTCAACGATCCGATGGGCGAAGCCTATGCGCTCGACGGCCAGGGGTTCCTGGCCTACACGACACACGACTTTGACGGGGCGACGAAGCGCTTCAGGGAAACGCTTGCCCTTGTCCAAAGCCTGCACCTCGAACGCGAATCGGCGATTATTCTCGAGGAACTGGGCGAAGCCGAGCAATCGGCCGGCGATCCGGATTCGGCCAACAACGCCTTTCAGCAGTCGCTCACGATCGCCAGGAAGCTGCACCTCGCCGGCACGCAGGGCGATTGCCTGCGCAGCCTCGGCGAGGCAGCCGCGGCACGCGGCGACGCCGTCTCGGCCAAAGCGGACTACGAGCAGGCAGCGCAACTCTACACGCAGCTCGGCGGCGGCCCCAACCAGGCGCTGCTCGACGGCGACGAAGCCAGTCTCGAGCGCGGGCAGGGCCATTTCGCTGCCGCCGAATACGACATGGAACAGGCGCTGACGGTGATCGAGTCGAGCCGGCAATCGATCCGCAACGCCGACTATCGCAGCGCGTTTTTCAGCACCCTGCGCAATTATTACGATCTCGACGTCGCGCTGCTGATGCAGATGGAGAAGGCCTTGCCCGGCCACGGCTATGCCGCACGGGCGTTCGAAGTGAGCGAGCGCGCACGCGCACGCGCGCTGATCGACGAGCTGCACGAGCAGGGGATCCGGATCCACGGCGCCGATGCAGCTCTGGCCGCACGCGACACCGAACTCTCCGATTCCATTGAAGCGCAGTCGTTGGCCATCGAGCAGGCGGAGGAATCGTCTTCGGGTTCCGCCGGCGCAGAGCGGACGAAGCTCGAAAGCCTGAAGGCAGAACAGCAGGGGGTTCGGGCGCAGATTCGCGAGCGCGATCCGGCCTATGCCTCTCTGGCGCAGGGCCGGATCGTCCCGTTGGAGACGCTCCAGCGACAGCTTCTCGATCCCGGAACCGTTCTGCTCGAGTATTGGCTGGGATCGGAACACACTTATCTCTGGGCGGTGACCTGTGGCGGTCTGCAAAGCTTCGTGCTGCCCTCCGGCGCGCAGATTGACGCCCAGGCGCGCAGGCTCTACGCGAACCTGATCGCGCGTAATCTCAATCGCAGCGGCGAGACGATCCCGTCCCGCATCGATCGGATCGCGCGCGCCGATGCGCTGGCCCGCCGCCAGTCCGCTGCTCTGGCCGGGACGATTCTGGCTCCCGCCGCGGCCATCATCCGCCATCATGCCAACGTTGTCGTCGTCGGCGAAGGCGCGCTGGCTTCCATTCCTTTTGCGGCCCTGCCGCTTGACGGGCGGCCGCTGGTGCAGATGCACGAGATCTACTTTCTGCCTTCGGCATCGGTCCTGGCGCCTCTGCGCGCCAATCGCCCGCCGGCGCACGAACTGCGCATCGCACTGATCGCCGATCCGGTATTCAGCGCCGGCGATCCCCGCGTTCACAGTGCCGAACCGGCAGGCTTAGCGGAGCAGAGTGCGATTGCGACCCCCGCCGACCTCACCCGCTCGGCGACCGACGCGGGAATGAGCGACTTTCCGCGCCTCATTTATTCGCGCCAGGAGGCCGAAGCCATCGCCCGGCTGCTCCCCGCGGCGCAGCAGTGGAGCGCCATGGATTTCGACGCCAATCTCGAGGCTGTTCGCAAGCTCGACTGGAGCCGGTTCACCATCGCGCATTTCTCCACTCACGCGCTTCTCGACACCATCCATCCCGATCTTTCGGGAATCGTGCTCTCGCTGGTGGATGAGGAGGGCCGGCCGCGCGACGGATTTGTGCGCGTGCGCGACATCTACAACATGCGCATCCCCGCCGATCTTGTCGTTCTCAGCGCCTGCCGCACCGCGCTTGGGAAGGAGATTCGCGGCGAGGGCGTGGTGGGGCTGGCGAGGGCCTTCGCTTACGCCGGCAGCCAGCGCGTGCTGGCCACCCTGTGGGACGTGAATGACCACGCCACCGCCGTCTTGATGGCCGATTTCTACCGGGGAATGCTCCTGTCGCATCTCCAGCCCGGCGAAGCGCTTGCCCAGGCGCAGCGGCGGATGGCGCGAAGCGCAAAATGGCGCGCGCCCTGGTTCTGGGCCACCTTCGTGCTGCAGGGCGACTGGCAGCCGGCGTCGAATCTGGAGGCCAGGCGATGAGAGCGAGCCAGCCGCGCAGGCAGCCATTCATCCTGCATCGCGAGTCGTTCGATTGCCTGCTCCTCGCGCTGCATCCCGACCGTCACGCCGCCAGCGAGGAATACGAGCGCCTGCGCGCGCGTCTGGTCCGCTTCTTCGAGTGGCAGGGGGCAATGGAGCCCGATCTGCTGGCCGACACGAGCCTGGACCGGCTGGCCATGAAGCTCCATCGCGGCGAGCAGATTCTCGACCTGCGCAACTACCTCCACGGAATCGCGCGGATGGTCCTGCGCGAATCGCGGAGTCTGCGCCAGCGCGAGGAGATGCTGCTCGAAAAGGCCGCTCGCGGCCTGAGTGAAGCCGCGCCTGCGCCCGAGGAAGAAGAGCTGTACGAGGCCCTGGAGCTGTGTCTGGCGGAACTGCCCGGCGATCAGCGCGCACTGATCCTGCGCTACTACTCCGCGGTGAGCCACAGCGAACAGGTAGCGCTGCGCCTGCGCATGGCCGGGGAGATGGGCATCTCCGCCAACGCGCTGCGCAACCGCATGCTTCGTCTTCGCACCGAGCTTGAGCGCAGCACGTCAAGAAGGCTATCCGGAGGGAAAATCGCTGGAGATAAACGCCGTTCATCGCTCACATACAATTGAGAGAGCATCGGAGCCCGCGAATCGCTTCGCGATCATCCGCCTCTGCCGGGACAAGCGATGAACGACGCGGAGTTGGCGAAAAACTACATTCTCGGCCGGCTGCCCGAAGAGGAGCGGGTCGAATGCGAGCAGCGCTTTCTCTTCGATCCCGGGTTCGAGGATCTTGTCCTCGAGCGGGAGCGGGAGCTCTTCGACGATTACGTTAACCTGCGACTCCCGGAAGAAGAAGCGGCAGCCGTTCAGCGGGAAGTCGTTCAGCAGTCCGGCAGGCTCTACCGGCTTCGTTTTGCGAAGAGTCTTCGCCGCGCTTCAATGGCCGCTGCGAATCGATCTTCCCGGCCATCCCCGCTCCGGCGCTGGCGATCGCTGCTCGCCCGGCGCCAGATCATTGTCTTCGGCGGACTGACAATTACGGCGGCGCTCGCCATTGCAATGTTTGTGGCCGTAGCGACCCGATCGCACCGGCATCCGCTTTCGTTGCCGGCGCAGAGCGCGGCGAACGCCCTGCGGCAGCCCGCTCATGCTTCCGCGCCAACGAGTCCGGCTCCTTCCGGGGCGGCGGACGGCTCCACAGCGACCGGCCGGCAGTCGGTCCGCCCGGCTCAAGGCAGCCCTGCGACGGCTGCAACGGCCACGTTCCTGCTTCTTGCCGATCAGCAACGAGGCGCAATCGAAGAAACTTCGATCGCTCTGAAGCGCGGCGTGACGACGCTGCGTCTCCAGCTCACCACCCAGGAAGGCCTGGACCCCGGACACTACAGCGCGACTCTTGCCGATGCGCAAGGGGCCCAAACGTTTTCGGCTTACCATTTGGCCCCGCGCGAAGAGGGCGGACGTCGCTATGTCGAAATCGGCGTACCTGCCGCGAAGCTGCCGGGCGGCGGTTATTCCGTAACCCTTCTGAATGAAAATGCCTCTTCGCAGCCGCTGACCTTCCGCTTTGCGCTCGCCGCCTCGCCGTCAGCGGAGAACCCTCCGCAGTAGCGCGAAGGTCCGGGTATCGCCGGCTCGCCTGCCTTATACTGGCCGATGTGATACAGCTCCTGGGTGACTGGAAACTCGACGCCGCACTCGGCTCCTGCCTGGTCCTGGGGCTGCGTCACGGCTTCGATTACGATCACCTCGCCGCCATCTCCGACATTACAGCCGTGCAACGCAACTGGCGTAATGGACTGCGCCTGGGCATGACGTATGCTCTGGGTCACGCCTTCACGGTGGCTGCCCTGGGCGTTTGCGTGCTCGAGCTCCACATGGGTCTGCCGCAGGGGCTGGATCACTGGACCGAGCGACTGATCGGGCTCACGCTCATCCTGCTCGGCATCGGAGTGGTTGCGGGAATTCTGCGCAAGGACGCGCACGGCCACCCGCACACCCGGGTGGAGAGCCGGCTGGCGATCGGCATCAACGGTGTCCTGTGGCTCTTTTGGCAGATTCGGCGGATCTTCGACCGGCAGGCGCAGCGGCCGCAGCGCTTCCAGTGGATGTACACCGGCAAATCGGTCTTCGTAATCGGCATGTTGCACGGAATCGGGGCGGAAACGCCGAGCCAGTTGGCGCTGTTCTTTCTCACCGCCAACCTCGGCGGCACTTCGCGCGGCATGTTGGGGCTGGCGGCGTTTGCCGTCGGCCTGGTGGCCATGAACGCGCTGATGACGGCTTCGATGGGCGGAGCATTCAGCGCCGGCGGGCGCCATCCCCGCTTCTATGGATGGATCGCGTGGACAGGCGCCGCGTATAGCTGCGTGATCGGGCTCATCTTCCTCTTCGGCATCTCTGACCGGCTGCCCGCGCTGGGGTAGCGCACGATCGCGCACCGGGAAGATTATCCGAGCCGGATTGCCCAGGAAATGATAGAGTGTGGCGCGAGAGGCCGTGATGAGGACTTCCCTTTCGCCGATGGCCCTCCCCCTGCTTGCATTCCTTGTCCTGCACGGCGCGGCGCCGATGCGCGGCGCGCAGAGTCCCCTGAAAAGCGGCCCGGTTTCATTGAAGGCCGATACATTCTTCGCGGCGGACCGCACTCCGGCGTTTACGCCATCGGGTTCGCAGCAAGGAGGTTTTACGATTCTCGTGCCGCGCGGTTGGGCGATGAATCAGGTCTCCGGCGCGCCATTGGCCGCCGTCATTTCTCCCCCTGGACAACATGCGCCGGCGATCTACCTTGTATTGGTCGCGGTCTCCGACATTCGCTACAACGCCATCCTGAACCGATGCACCGGGCAATTCAGCCGCAATCCCCTTCTTGCGCCGGACATGATCTCAAATTGCGTTGTCCCGGCGGTGCGCGCGCAACTGTCCGACTCGGCTCATGAATGGAAGGCCGAGCAGGCGCTCCAGGCGATTTTGCAGATATTTTCCGGAGCCGAGGCCCGGTTCCAGATTACAGGCTCCAGGGAGACCTCGCCGGGCCAGGTTCAATATCGCATCGCCTCGGTCGAGAATGGAAAGCCTCTGGTGCATTGGGGAGAAGTGAGCATATCGTATCTTGCCAATCCGCTGCTGTCACAGGCAGGTCAGGCCGGAGTCACCAGCCTTTCTCTGGTGACAGGCTGCCGGTCCGCCCCGGACGAAGAGACCTCGTTTCGCGCCACCTGCGCGAACGTGCTTCAGTCGTTCCGGCCCGCTCCCGGCTGGAATCAGTCTGTCGCGGCGCAGTTCATGCAGGGCTACCGGCAGGAGGCGCAGGCATTGATCAATATGGGCCTGAACGTCGCGCGCAACATGGGTGTGACACGCGACATGATCGGCAGTTTTGGAGCGGCACAGCAGCAGATGCAATTGCAGACGTACGAAAACATTCAAAATGCGCAGTACCACTCGCAGGAAAACTGGATCGCCACGCTCGGCGAAAATGTGAACATGGTGAATCCGCTCACGGGCGATGTGAAGTCCCTGCCCTCCGGCTATGGAAACTACTGCGACGACGCGGCGGGAGACACCCTCGCCGGACCGAATGTCGCACCCGGCAAATCGGTAGGCCATTCCTTGCCCTGCGTAACGATGCGCCAGACCTGGTAGCTGGC
>JASHQQ010000257.1 GCA_030039035.1 Acidobacteriaceae bacterium
TACCACTATCCCTTCATCGCCCACGCCACCATGGAGCCGCAGGGCGCCACGGCGCACTGGAAAGACGGCAAGCTGGAGATGTGGTCGACCAGCACGCTTCCGGGCGATGGCCGCCAGTTGGTTGCAAAGACGCTCGGCATTCAAGAGTCCGACATCACCACTCACATGATTCGCTCGGGTGGCAGCTTCGGCCGCCGCCTGCAGAACGACTATCTTGTCGAGGCAGCGTGGATCGCCAAGCGAGTCGACGCGCCGGTGAAGCTGCTGTGGTCGCGCGAAGACGACATCGCCCACGACCCCTATCGTCCCGGTGGAACCATGGGGCTGAAAGGCGGTATCGACGCACACGGCAAGCTCACGGCTTGGCGGCAGCATCTCGTCGACTTTGGCGACGGAAAACACGCCGCTTCCGGCGGCGGCATTGGTCAGGACACGTATCCTGCCGGCTTTCCGCCCGCCTTCGCGCTGTACACGTCCATGCAGCCGCTTTCGCTCCGCACCGGAGCCATGCGCGCCCCCGGCGATAACGCCTACTGCTGGGTGGCACAGTCCTTTCTGGACGAGATGGCGCATGCCGCCGGACGCGATCCCCTCGAATTTCAGCTTGATCTGCTCAGCAACAAGCTTGCGCCATGGTCCTTGGGCGAGCACGATCCGGCCGACAACCACGAGCCGGCGGGTCAGGACGTTCTCATCCCGGAGCGATTCAAAGGCGTGCTTGAGCTGGTTGCGGAAAAGTCCGGCTGGGCGCACCGGCCTAAAACTCCCGGCCGCGGAATGGGTATCGCGGCGTGGTTCTGCCATCTGGGCTACTTCGCCGTAGTCGCAGACGTGAGCGTCGACAAGCAGAATCAGGTCACCGTGCGTCACATGTGGGCTGCAGGCGACATCGGAAGCCAGATCATCAACCCCGCTGCGGCGGAGAACATCTCTTTCGGTGGTCTTATCGAGGGCATGAGCCACATGGGGCTGGAGATTACGCTGGTCGATGGCGTAGTTCAGCAGTCGAACTTCCACAACCATCCATTTGTACGCATGCGGCAGGCTCCGAAGATCGAAGTCTTCTGGCGCAAAACCGACTACTCGCCAACGGGGCTTGGAGAGCCAACGCTTCCACCCGCGGTGGCCGCGCTGGGCAACGCCATCTTTGCCGCGACAGGAAAGCGAGTCCGCACCCTGCCTCTCCAGCGCAGCGGATTCAGTTGGGCCTGATCGCCAGGGAGTCATCCTCAATTCCACCTGGCCCTCGGTTCCGACCAGGAGAACTCACGGGGCCACAGGTTCTTCGCAATCACTCTGCCAGACGGCGCGCACTCCGGGTGTCTGAATGGTCCGTTCCAGGCGAACCCTGGAGATCCGCGACGGCATGAGCCGCGGCAGTTCGCGACAGGTCGGTCTTGCCCTCTGCCGCCATCGCGCGAGCTTGCGCGATGGTACGCGTGGCCTCGTGTGTTCGAGACATCGCCTGGATTCGAATCCGGGTGGAGTGCCGTCAGGGCCTGAGCTGCATCTGTCTCTGCATCGGAGATGTGTCCAAGGGCGAGATCGAACTCCGAACGGTCCGTGTAATAGTCCGGCAGGAGACGGCCCCCGCCATGGCCGGATTTCACCGACGCCTGGATCGTAGCGATGGATTCATCCATCAGCCTGAGCGCGTCAGGCAGGTCGTGCTTTTGTCGCGCTCTTCCGCAGCCGTCCTGAAGCGCCTTCAGCGGCCGTTGACCTGCTCGTGAAAGACGGCGCAAGGCGAAGAGTGACCGATGCCCTGGGCGCGGCTGGTTCTCTGTCTGCTGTTGCTGCATTGAATGATCTCGCGCACAACACGGCCCTTGACGAGAAGCTGCGTATCGACGCCATATTAGCGTTCGTGCAGATGCAGCATCCGATGATGGAAGCCATGCATGCCCTGGACGATTCGATGAACGACCCGGAAGCGAACATCAGATCCGCTGCCCGGATGATGAGTGGCGCCCGCTCACGCGCCGGACGGGCGGATCACCCCACGGAAGCCAATGCGATCGACACCTCGTTGATCGACCTGTACCGGAACGCGCGCGACACGCGCGATAAGGCCAAGCTTCTCGGATCTCTGGGGAACAGTGCGGGTCCTTCAACAGTTCCTGTCATTGAAGAGGCTTCGCACGATTCAACGACTGCCATCCGCGCGGCCGCGGCTCGTCCGCTCCGGCTTGTCCCCGGTCCCGGGATCGATCGCCCGCTCTCTGCCGTAATCACTTCCGACCCAGACCCGACCGTCCGTGCCGACGCGATCTTTGCAACCCGATTCCGGCATCCGCTCTCCGAGCCGCTCGCCGACGCGCTAATGCAAGCCGCCGGGACAGACACAGCCATGTCTGTCCGCAGCAATGCAATGGCCGTGCTGAGTCAAAATCCCGGCGCCTCTTTACAGATTCCAGAGATTCTGGCGCGGATCATCCAAGACGATGCTGACTCGGGCATTCGCCGCCAGGCGGCCGAAGCCCTCAAGGCTCTTTCTTCCGCGGCTTCCATTCGTCGCTGATGCAGGCTTGCATCGAAGGGCGAGTTCGCGTGGCGGGGTCACCACATCGAGTTGCCGGGAAGGCTATGCAGTGTCGAATGCGTTGTCCTGAATGGTGTCGATTTCCAGCGAGATTGCGATCCGCGCACGCTCGGCATCCAAAACCGGTCGAGCTCAACATCGCCAAACCCGCAATCAGACGGCCTGGGTTGGCAGATGCCGGATCAACATACCCATAAACATGTCACGAGCCCGTTTGTCGATACTTGTCCTGCTCTTGATCGTCAGAATTCTCAATGAATAAACCATGCTGTTCTCATCGATCGCGAGTCCGGATTCCAATGACCTCAGATCAGGCTGTGTATCGCCCCGCATCCCTTCGGGTTCGAATAAGAACGGAGCCTTATCGAACATTTGGCCCGGTG
>JASHQQ010000258.1 GCA_030039035.1 Acidobacteriaceae bacterium
GTGAGCCGGCTGCTGCTGGCGGGAATGGGATTGGGAGTCATCCTCGCCTTCGCCGTCCGCGCCTGGATGACGAGTCTGCTGGGTCCGCAGGGCACCAGCGTCGGCTCCATTGCGCTCGGAGGCATGTTGCTGAGTGCAGTCGCCGTGATCGCCGCCGCCGTCCCCGCCCGCCGTGCCGCGAGGGTGCAGCCCATGGAGGCGCTGCGCAACGAGTAGAGGCCCGGCGGAGATTTGTTCGACGCTGCCGGATGAAGCCTGAATGGCACGATTCACGGGTTAGAGGCAATCGGGACGAGCCGGCGCAAATGGGGACAAGTCCATGCCGAAGCAGGTTCGCGCGAAGGGCATCCGGTACGAGTCGGCGTCTGCCGCCTTTAGAATGGCTGCAATTCCCCCGGGAGGCATCAAGCTCGATGGATCGCGGATCTGTTTCACGGGAGCCGCAGAATCTCCCCGCTGAATTGACGGGGCCGACGCCGCGCAGGGTGCGGATGACCGGGACCGGTTGGCTGAATCTGATTGCCGCGATGCTCTTTTTCGGGCTTGGGGTAGCGGGCGCAGCCGCCATCGCTATCCACGTTCATCACGATGTGGCCACACAGCAGGCTTTGCGACAGCAAGGCATTGAATCTTCGGGACGGATCACAGAAGTCTGGACCCGAAGATCGGCGCCACACATCCGCTATTCATTCCCGATCGGCGGAATCAGCTATTCTGGCGAATCGGAAGTGAAAAGCGAACATTCGGGAAGTCTCCGCCGGGACGACCCGATTCTCATCCGCTATCTTCCTGCGAACCCGGGTACGAATCGTCCTGCCGGTTGGGAGGATTCGCCATATTCAGCACTATGGATCATGTGCCTGCCGGCAGCTCTCGCATTCATGGGCCTGATGTTTGTTCGAAGGTTCCCGGTTCAACGCCGGCTTGCGGTGGAAGGAATCGCCGTTCGCGGCTCTGTTGCGAAAAGCGAGTGGAATGGTCCGTCCAAAAATCAACGTCACGCCAGCTATACGTTCAGGAACGCGAGCAACGATGAAGTGGAGATTGGCAGTTGCCCGAGCGACGATATTTATAAGGCCGACTCAGCCGTCTGGGTACTGTACCTGCCCGGCAATCCGCGTCGAAGCGAAATCTATCCGTTTCCGATTGGATTCTTTCGGGTCGAATCGTAAGGAAGATCGCACCGTCCGGATCGACGATACCCGAGGGTCTCAGGCATCGTCGCGGGCTGTTTACGATAGGCGGGTGGTCCACGCCGGGGCTCTCGCGACGCTTTGACAACGGTCGGGCGCACCAGGTCACGGTTCCGGGTCCCGGGATCGGCAACCGCATCTGACCCCTCTGTCGTACAATCTTGAGCCTGGAGCGGAACCACATGAGCGCGCTTTCGTCAGCCGACGTCAATTCACGCCTGAAGACCGTGCCGGGATGGAAAGTGGAAACCGGCGAGCTGGTGCGAACCTTTCAGTTCAGGGATTTTCGCGCCTCGATGGCCTTTGTGAACAAGCTGGCCGATCTGGCCGAAGAGGCGGGGCATCATCCCGACATCGACATTCGCTACAGCAACGTCCGGCTGGCGCTGGTCACCCACGATCAGGGCGGTATTACGGAGAAGGATTTTGCTCTTGCCGCACAGGCGGACAAGCTGCAGTAGCCCGGCGGCTGGCTTCAACCTTCGTCGGCGGGGTCTTCTCTGGAAATCCTGAAATCTGGATTGGAAGCGTTTTCGCCGCTTTGGCGGAGCTTGGCCAAGGTTTTCCGATGCCACCATGCTGCCGCGAGACCCCCGGCCAAGGCGGAAGCAGCCGCCACGGCAGCCACTTTGAACCACCCCGAGGAGCCATCCACAGCCGGCTGAGTTGTAACAGAATCACCAGATTCCAAAAGCTTTGTCATCTTGCTCCTGCTGGAATTCCCCACCGGACCGACAAGTCCCGAGGTTGGATCGTCTCCCGCATTGGATGTCGGAGTAATGCAAAGGGGTCGGCGAAAGTTGCGCCGAAAAAATTTCGATTTTTGTATTTGCATTTCCGCGAATCTATGCTATGGTGTAGATATTCCGGTTGGAGAGGCGGTCGAGCTTACCGCATCTGAGACTGGAAGCAAGTTGCGTCACTGGCCTCCCGGCACGAACAGCCAAACGTTCGTGCCGTCTTTTTTTTGCGCGCAAAATGCGTCCGTCGGCTTGCGGCCTGGTGGGTCAATCTGGAGGGGTTCGGAGTTCAGACGCAGGTATCTTGCCCCCAAAGGACCCGGGCTTTGGCCTCTTGGGCATAGTCACGGCTTCAGGTTGAAGAGAATTGCCCGCGGAATCAGTCAAAGGGTATAAAGAAGGTTGACCGGAGGGTATAAGGAAGGTTGACCGGGCGCCTTCGAAGGCTCCGGTCAATACTGACCCGCGTCGACCGTCAGAGGCTTTCCATGAAGCACTGGATCGAGAATCGCTGGTTGATCGGGCTGGCGGCCTTTGCGCTTACGGCTGCGAGCTATGCGCAATGGTCGAATCCCGCCGACGACGTGCCCGCCTACCATCCTTCGGCGCCGCTGAAGGTGAGTGCGCTGCCGCCGATTCTCACCCCCGCCGAGCTTACAGGCGCAAATGCGCGCTTTCCGTGGCAACTCCACGTTTACCAGTTGGCCGGCAAGATCGGCAACGTGCTCTACCAGCTCCCCTGCAACTGCCGCTGCGACCGCGCGCTGGGCCACACCAGCCTGCGCAGTTGCTTCGAGACTCTGCATGGCGCCGAGTGCTCCACCTGCGCGCAGGAAGGCTTCTTCGCCTACCAGCAGACCAAGCTGGGCAAGACGCCGGCGCAGATTCGCGCGCTGATCGCGCAACACGCCTACCAGAGCATCGATCTCGAGGAGCAGTGATCGTCGGCAGCGATAAAGTCGAATTCCGCGTAGAATAGAAACAGCAGCACGAGCCATTCGTTCCGGCTCGCACCCGTCAGCGCCTGCCTGTTCATCCAATAGGCAGGTCGCACACCGGGGTCCCCAACGACGGGTCTTTGTCGTTGGGGTGGTGATGGGGGCGTCACGGTTTCGACGGGATCGATTGCGGCCAAGGAGGCATGCCGGGGTGTGGGCACCCGTAATCGCCTGCAAAACAACAGTTGCCAACCAAGAACTGGCACTTGCTGCTTAATTAACCAAGCAGCCGTCCCTTACGGCTTCGCCTATGGGTTGTGAATCGGACGTCATTCAGTAGGCTGGTGGCTGCGGCTCGGTCCGTGTTGCAGCCATAAGATCATCGGACTAGCTTCCGGCGCATCTTGTCCGTTCTGAGCGTCGCGAAGCGAAATCAATGGAACCGGACTGAGCATGGATTCTCCTGGCTGACAGCGATTTCGGACGCGGGTTCGACTCCCGCCGCCTCCACCAAGTAACTTGTTTATTATCAATAAATTACAGAGGCGATAATATACTTGGCAAAAACTCCACGGTCAGGAGTTCCGATTCCTGGAAATTTTGCGAATTTCTTCCCCGAATGCGATGCCGCGTTCTCCCCCTAAGAACTGGCGGACTTCCGATACAAATCTGTTTGTATCCGCATAAAAATTTGGGTAGGCGTCGCGAAGCTTTTCAACGCCTTCAACTGAGACGAGAACCGCATGAGCGCGGTATCGACACGCCATCGATGAGTTTATCCAGCGGTATTGCTCCGAGCCGCGGCTGTCGTTCAACAAGATCGTCGTTACTCGTTTCCGTATCTTGCTTGAGAATCGCAATCTGGGGGCGGGGGCTATCAATGGGCGACTGGCCGCGGTACGACGGCTCGCCTACGAGGCCGCAGACGCTGTTTTGGCCAGTCCGGACCTCGCTGCCGGGATCAGGCGCGTGAAGGGCTGTCCCAGGTCTTGCTTGCAGTCAATGATTGCGGCGCCCGTCCTGGAGTCATTCGTACCGCAGCGCTACCAGCGGATCGAGCCGCATGGCCCGCCTCGCGGGGATATAGCAGGCCGCCAGCGCCACGGCTGTAAGCAGCAAGGTGACCCCCGCAAACGTCAGAGGGTCGGCAGGTCTCACGCCGAACAGCAGCCCCGCCATCAGGCGCGACGCGATCAGCGCGCCAGCGAGCCCCAAGGCAGCGCCCGAAAGCGCCAGCTCCAATCCCTGGCGCAGAACCATCGCCATGATTTGCTGCCGGCCCGCCCCGAGCGCAAGTCGAACGCCGATGTCGCGCGTCTGCTCATTGACCAAAAAGGAGATCGTTCCATAGATTCCAAGCCCTGCGAGCAGCAGGGCAGTCAATGCGAACGCGGCAACCATCCGCATGGAGAATCGCCTCTCTGAGAGAGACGCAGACAACACGTCATCGAGTGTCTGTGCCTGGAATATCGGGAGTTCCCGGTCGACCGACTGCACCTGTTCGCGCACCTGCGCCGGAATCGCTCCGGTATCGAGTTGTCCACGCAGGAAGATCGCGAGATCTTTTGCCGCGGTTTGGTAAGCGCACAGATAGAACTGCGGAACGCTGTTTTGCGTCAGCGATTCCGTGCGCGCATCGGCGACAATCCCAACCACGGTGATCCAGCCCGGCCCCGCTTGCTCGCGCCCCTGCGCCCCCTGCATCCTGAACCGCTTGCCAACGGGGTCTTCCTTTGTCCAATAGATCTTCGCCAGCGCCTCGTTGACCACGGCCACCTGGGGCGCCGTCTCGCTGTCCATATCGCTGAACAAGCGCCCGCGGTCAAGCGGAATCTCCATCAAGTGGAAGTAGCCCGGGGTGACATCCGCTCGCTCCACCATGGGAGGCTGATCGACGCGAATGTCGCGCCCTTCCACGATCAACGGAAACAAGTTTCGATCGTGATTCAAAGGGACGGCCGCGCTGCTTCCTATCGCTGCCTCCCGCACTCCCGGCAACGAGCGGCCGCGCCGCAGCAATTCGCGCAAGAGCGGGGCCTCCTGCGCAGGCTTTCCATAGATGTCGGT
>JASHQQ010000259.1 GCA_030039035.1 Acidobacteriaceae bacterium
CGACGTCGGCGGCGAGGGAGTCGAGGTCGGGAGAAACGATGCTTCCAGGAGTAGTGGGCGGCGCGGACTTCAACATAAATCAAACCTATCAAAGCTCTCCATTTGTGTTGCCATTTATATCGAAACGGATATACTCAGACAATGAAGCCGGTTGAATTCCTTGGCGATACGTACAGGGTCATTACCGGTTTCCCAAAAGATGCGCGTCAAGCTGCGGGCTATCAACTGAGGAGAGTGCAGGACGGGATTCCGCCTGAGGATTTCAGGCCAAGGCAGGATATCGGCCCCGGCGTGGAAGAGATTCGAGTCTGGGTCAGTTCGGGGACCTACCGCGTGATGTTCACGGCGCGGTTGCGGGAAAAAGTATACGTCCTTCATGCCTTCCAGAAGAAGACGCAGGAAACATCGAAGAGAGACAATGAGATCGCCAGGAAGCGGTTCGCTCAACTGATGCGAGGTCGCAAATGAAGAAGCAGCGGAAGATCGTCTTCACCAACGTATGGGACGCGATTGCCAAAACGCCGGAAGAGGCCGCAAACCTTGAGTTGCGATATCAACTGATGGAAATGATCGCTGGCATCGTCAAGCAGAGCGGTTGGACTCAGGCCGAAGCGGCGAAGCGCTGCGGAGTATCTCAGCCGCGTATCAACGATCTGCTTCGCGGCCGCATCTCGCGCTTCTCGGTTGACGCGCTTGTCAATATCGCTGCGGCGCTGGGACGAAGGGTGAAGGTTCAGCTCGAGGCTGCGTGATGGATCCGAATCAATCAAAGAGATCGCGTAGGGACGCAACCCCGCTATTTGACTCCCAGCATCTGAAGAAACTTCTCTGGGTCCGGCGACGGCCTCTGATCGACGTGGGGATGATATCGCGACGAATCTGGTCCCCAATCGAAATAGAGACCGGCCTTCGGGTCCTCCAATGCAGTAGCCAGTTCGCGCGGGATCTCGAAGACGTGCGAGAAGAGCCTTTATAGCTCTTGTCCCCAAGCAAGCGCGCAAAAACCTCAAGCTTGTACCTGCCTTCAACGAATCGAAATGAGCAACTGTCGTTCGGCGCAAGAAAATGATGGTTCGCCGCGACGCCGGTTTCGCCAACAAAAAGACCGCTCCCTCGCATAAGTCGGTCATCCCCGTAGACCCAGATATTGAAGTTCTGGAGCGTCTCGTTCCGTGAAAGCGCTACGTGCATGCTTTCTATTACTCGGCCCCTTCGTGACGTTGAGAAGAGCAACGATCGCAGGTATATCTTCGGGATCGCCGTTTCTTTGTCCGTGCGCGGAACCTCGATCCCGAAATAGACGACAGTGGGCAGCGTCATCTTGACTGTTCCGACGCGGAAGAATGTCAGCCACGCGGTGATCGTTGACACGAACAGCGCGAGGCAGGAAATCGCGAATGAAACTGGGTCTTCCATGCTGGTCTATCTGTTCTTACCCGAAAGAATAGCACCGGATTTACTCGCTCTACCTTCCAGTACCCCAAACCGTCGTCCGGTCCTGTTCGATTGCTTTCTCGTCTCAGGCAGCAGACAGCCGCAGTTCGATCTTCGAACCGGTGGCCTCGGCGAAGCGCAGCAGCGTCTTGGTACTGGGGAGGGTCTGTCCGCTTTCCAGCCGCGCAATGGCCGACTGGCTGGTGCCCATTCGCTCGGCCAGTTCCGCCTGCGACAGACCGGCACGGAGGCGCGCCCGCAGCAACTCGGCGGAGAATTCGAACTCAGGCGCGAGGGCATCGTATTCCCGCTTGACTTCGGGATCGGCAAGAAGTTCCGCCTTAATTACATCGAAGGGAATGGTCATCGAATCTCCTTTGCTCGCTGGAGCGCCAGATCGATTTCGGCGCGCGGGGTTTTCCGTGTCTTCTTGACGAACACCCGAACCACGATGATCCGCGGTCCTACCGCCGTGACATATAAGGCTCGCGCAATTCCATCGCGTCCGAGCATGCGCAACTCCCAAAGCTTGCCTTGCAGGTGCTTTACGTGGGGTTCGCGCATGAACTCAAGACCAACTTGGCTGATGCGCTCGCCAAGTTTCACAAATCGCGCGCGCAGATCCGCCGGGAGCTCCCGAATCTCAGCACGCACGGCCTCGTTGAGAACTTCGACTCGCCAGCACACAGTTCATTATATCTCAAATTTGAGATGGATCAAATTATGCCGTGTCGGAAGCTACCTCCCCGTGCCCCCCACCGTCATCCGGTCCAGCTTGATCGTCGGCATGCCCACGCCGACGGGCACGCTCTGGCCGTCCTTGCCGCAGGTGCCGATCCCTTCGTCGAGCTTGAGGTCGTTGCCCACCATGGAGACGTATTTGAGCGCCTCGGGACCGTTGCCGATCAGCGTGGCGTCGCGCACCGGCGCGGTGACTTTGCCGTCTTCGATCAGATAGGCCTCGGAGGCGGAGAAGACGAACTTGCCGTTGGTGATGTCGACCTGGCCGCCGCCGAAGTTGACCGCATAGAGCCCGCGCTTGACGCTGCGCAGGATGTCTTCCGGTGAGTCGTCGCCCGCCAGCATGTAAGTGTTGGTCATGCGCGGCATGGGGATGCACTGGTAGCTCTCGCGGCGGCCCGAGCCGGTGTTGGCCGCGCCGGTGAGCCGGGCGGAAAGCTTGTCGGTCAAATAGCCCTTCAACACGCCGCCTTCGATCAGCGTGGTCTCCTGCGTGGCCGAGCCTTCGTCGTCCACGTTGAGCGAGCCGCGGCGGCCGGCCATGGTGCCGTTGTCGACCACCGTCACTTTGGAGCTTGCGACGGGCTGGCCGATCAGCCCGGCAAAGGCCGAGGTTTTTTTGCGATTGAAATCGGCCTCGAGGCCGTGGCCGACGGCTTCGTGCAGCAGGATGCCCGGCCAGCCGGGGCCGAGAACCACCTGCATCTCGCCGGCCGGGGCGGGCACGGCGCCGAGTTGAAGAATCGCGCCTCGCGCGGCTTCCTGCGCCAGGTGCTCGGGGCTCTTGGATCCGATGAACTGATCGAGGCCGGCGCGCCCGCCGCCGCCCGCCGAGCCGCGAGTGGAAAGCGCGCCCTCCTTGGCGATAACAAAGACGCTGAGCCGGCAAAGCGGCTGGATGTCGGCGGCCAAAGAACCATCGGATCCGGCGACGAGAATGTGCTTCAGCTCCTCGGCGTAGCCGGCGCGCACCTGCACAATGCGCGGATCGAAGGCGCGGGCAGCGCGGTCGGCGCGCAGAATCAGCTCCAGTCGCGCGGCAAGGTCGAGGTCGAATCCGCCCAGCGGCACGGGATAGAGATCGGCGGCACGAGTCTCGGTGAATCCCTGGACTGGTTGCTTCGCCGGGCCGGAGGCGATCAGCGCTGCGGTTCTCGCGGCATGAAGCAGCCGTTCGGGGCTCAGGTTATCGGTATAGGCGTAGCCGGTGCGCTCGCCGGAGAGCACGCGAACGCCGCAGCCGGCGCTGGTTCCCTGGCTGGCGAATTTTACGATCTGCTCGTCGACGCCCAGCGAGGTCGCCGTAACCGACTCAAAGTAAAGGTCGGCATAGTCGCCCCCAGCCGAGAGCGCCTCGCCCAGGCAGCGCTCCAGCAGCCGCCCGGTGATGCCGAATTTGTCGAAGAAGAAGCGGTTATGGCTGG
>JASHQQ010000004.1 GCA_030039035.1 Acidobacteriaceae bacterium
CCTCGGCCGCCGCGGGCCTTCAGGTCCGATTGACCGGCAGCGGCACCGCGCGCGAGCAGGCGCCGTCTGCGGGCACGATGGTCGCCCTGGGAACGCAGATCGTGGTGCGCTGCGCGCGCTGAGCGCAGATTCGCCGGTGGGTTATTTTGGGAAGGTGCGGGCTTTAGGCCGTACGCTATCTGCCTGTAAGAACCCCGGGCTTTCGCCCCGGAAACCTGACGCGGTACAGCCGTCCATTGAATTGGGCGGATAATGATTGAAGAGGCTTGACCGACGGAGTCTGTATCGGGGATTCCGCGGCTGTTGTTGTGAGCCGACCGGGCTTCGCAATGAGGCAAGGAATGCTGCATCGGCATTTGAATCACGAACGTTATACCCTTGCCGCTCTCGATGACGTGATCGAACGAGGAAAGCGACAGGATTGGGCTGACTTGCGTTCCGCCGCCCTGCAGGATCGTGAATTGATGGAGAAGATCCTTCGCATCGCGCGGGCGCATGCGCACGACCCTTACGCGCAGCGCTACCACTTCTGGAGGCAATATGCCGAGCGGCGCCTTGGAGCTGGCTGATTGGGAGCATGTTCTCTCGTCTGCGGCCCATCTCCAGCAGATTCTGCCAGGGGCTGTCCTCGTGGGAGGCACCGCAGCGGCGATTTACGCGGGTCACCGGCTTTCTTCGGATGCGGACCATGTCCTTACCGACCTTCGCGAGCGCTTCGAGCGCGTGCTGGCCGAGCTGGAGTCGGTCGCGGGGTGGAAAACGGCGCGCATTCGACCGCCAGTTCAAATCCTGGGCAGCCTCGACGGCATCGAGACCGGCGTTCGGCAATTGATTCGCGAACGTCCGCTGGAGACAACGGAGATCGAGAGATTCGGCCAGAAAATCACGGTGCCGACATTGGCGGAAATGCTTCGGATCAAGGCCGTACTGATCCTCAGGCGCAATGCAACACGCGACTACCTTGACTTTGCCGCTCTCACCGCGCGGATGCGCGACGAAGAAGTCATGCGAGCATTGCAATCATTCGACGAGCTCTACCCGCAACCGAACGGGGAATCTCCATTACAGCAACTCCAGGTGCAGCTCGCGAAACCGATGCCATACGACCTGGATGAGGTCAGCTTACCGGAGTACAAGAATCTGTCGCCGCGTTGGCACAACTGGTCCGCGGTTCAGGCAGCTTGTTCCGCTGCGGCCGATCTGATCTTCGACCGGATCATAGGGTCAGAAGGCGCTTCAGGCGCGTGGAGTCGATAGATCTTAAAGACCACCGAAGCTTCTACAATCGAACACGGCATGAACTGGAACGACCTCATCGCCGAAGTCGCCCACATCGGCGAGGCCGGTATCTCCGACCGCGTGGTGGCCGGCATCGAATACGATTCGCGCCGTGTCAAGCCGGGAGCGGTCTTTGTCGCCATGAAAGGCGGCACGACCGACGGCAATCGCTTTGTGGAGAAGGCCATCGCCGCGGGCGCGCTGGGAGTCATTACCGATTCGGCGCAGATGTTCGACCACCTGCTCGTCTTTCAGCCCGGTCTTCCGGCACTCGAGGTGGAGCACGGACGGCGCGCTCTGGCACAGGCTTCCGCGGCATTCTTCGATCACCCCGAGCGCCGGCTCGCCGCCACGGGAATCACCGGAACGAATGGAAAGACGACAACGGCATTCCTGATCGGGCAGTTGTTGAATCAAGCAGCGCGAAAGACTGTTCTGATCGGCACGGTCGAATACCACGTGGCCGGCGAAGTTCGTCCATCCATTCACACCACACCCGAGTCGCGCGATCTATTCGAACTGATGGCCGAAGGCGCGAACCGCGGCGCGACGGAGCTGATCACGGAAGTGTCGAGCCACGCGCTCGATCAGGGCCGTGCGGCGGGCATTCCCTTCGATGTGGCCGTCTTCACCAATCTCACGCGCGATCATCTCGACTACCACGGCACCATGGAAAAGTACTTTGCGGCCAAGCGGATGCTCTTCGACGGCACGGTCTACCCGGCGCCGCGGGTAGCCGTGATCAACGCGGTCGATCCTCGTGCGGGTGAGCTGTCTGAAGCTGCGCGCAAGGCCGGCGCTCAGGTCTGCACCTATGGAACCGGCGAAGCCGCGGGAGCGGACTGGCGAGCCGCCAACGTGCAACTTACGCCGAGCGGCGCGGAATTCGATCTGCGCACGCCCGCGGGATCGGGCCGGGTGACTTCGCGGCTTGCCGGCGAAGTCAACGTGTTCAATCTGCTGGCCGCGATGTCTGCTGCTCATGCGCGAGGCGTGCCATTCGAGGGCCTGATTGCTTCCGCTCCGCAACTCAAGCCCGCGCCGGGACGTTTTCAATCCATCGACGCCGGGCAGCCGTTCACGGCGATCGTGGACTACGCGCACACCGACGATGCGCTGCGCAACCTGACCACGCTGGCGCGCCACATGACCGGAAGCACGGGCGGCAGCGTTATTACGCTCTTCGGCTGCGGCGGCGACCGCGATCGCACCAAACGCCCCAGGATGGGCGCGGCCGCGGGCGAGGGGAGCGATTTTGTCGTGGCCACGAGCGACAATCCGCGCTCCGAAGATCCGCTGGCGATTCTGGCAGAAGTCGAGCCGGCGCTGAAAGCGACCGGCGTTCGCTACGTCATCGAGCCCGATCGCGCCGCTGCGATTCGCCTGGCGATCGAGGCCGCGAAGCCAAATGATATTGTTCTCATCGCCGGCAAGGGGCATGAGAAGGAGCAGATTCTCGCCGATCGCACCATTCCTTTCGACGATGCGCAGATTGCGCTCTCCATCCTGCACGATCTGGGATATGGTAAAGAGCGATGAAGCTCACGCTGGCAGAGGCGGCCATGGGCGCGGGCGCGATGCTGGAGGCTCCGTCCAGCGTGGCCCATGCCGGCGATCTTGTCGCCGAAGGCTACTCGATCGATTCGCGCACCGTGAACGCGGGCGAGTTGTTTTTTGCGGTGCGCGGCGATCGTCTCGACGGCCATGACTTTATTGAAGGTGGGTTGAAGCGCGGAGCGATAGCCGCGGTGGTTTCGCGCGCGCGCGTGGCTGCGCTTCCCGACGCCGTTCTCGCCGCGCCGCTGCTCATCGCGGAAGACACGCTGGCGGCGCTGCAGTCGCTGGCCGCGCACGTGCGCCGCCGCTGGGGACGCCGCGTGGTGGCCGTGACGGGTTCTGCCGGCAAAACGACTACGAAGGAGGCCGCCGCGGCGGCGCTGGGCGCCGGTTTCAACGTGCTCAGGTCGCGGGGCAATCTGAACAATGGCTTCGGGCTTCCGCTGCAGTTGCTGCGCCTGGAGCCGGAGCACGAATACGCCGTGATCGAGATGGGCATGAATCATCCCGGCGAAATCGCGGCGCTCTGCCGCATTGCCGCGCCCGACTGGGGCGTGGTGACCAATGTGGGCACGGCGCATGTGGAGAATTTCAGCGAGGGCCAGGCGGGAATCGCCCGCGCCAAGTACGAGCTGGTGGCCGCGCTGCCCGCCAACGGCGCCGCTTTTCTGAACTGCGACGATGCCTTTGTTTCGCAGTTCGGCCGCGACTTCCAGGGGCGGGTGATCTACTTTGGCGCCGGACCGTGCGCCGACCCGCAGATTCTGGAAACGACAGAAGATCTCGAGGGGCTGCACGTCCACTTTCGCGCCCGCGATCGCGAAGGCCGGCTGACGCTGCAATTGCTCGGAGCGCACAACGCGTCGAATGCCATGGCCGGGCTCGCCGTGGCATTGGAAGCGGGCGTCGACTTCGATGCCGCCGTGAAGGCGCTGTCAACACTCTCCGCGCAGGACAAGCGGGGACAGGTGATCGGGATCCGCGGCGCGACCATTCTGAACGACAGTTACAATTCGAATCCCGAGGCGCTGCGCTCCATGATCCGCACCCTGGTTTCGCGTCCCGCAGAACGGCGCATTCTGGTCGGGGGCGAGATGCTCGAGCTGGGCGAGCAGAGTGCTGCGCTGCACGCCGCGTGTGGCCGCGCCGCCGCCGAAGCCGGACTGGATCTGGTGGCCGGCGTCCAGGGCAACGCGGAGCATCTGGCGACCGCGGCGTGCCGTGGCGGAGTCGCGTCGCTCTTCCTGCCCGATGCCGAAGCCGCGGGCCGATGGCTCAGGCGGAATCTGCAGCCCGGGGACGTGGTGCTGGTGAAAGGCTCGCGCGGCGTGCATCTGGAGCGCGCGATTGCCGCGCTCGGCGGGGGAATCGAATCTCCGGAGGCGCATTAGGCGATGTCTGGCTTTCGATCAAGGACGCATCCCCCAGGGGTTAAAACCCCATGGCTTTTTGCCCGAATCCCGGCATGGCTGAAGCCATGCCCTGTTACAAAACCATCCGCATTGAGATTCATCGGACGATCCGTAGGGGTTTCGCGACTACCCGCCGCACTTTTTGTATCGGCGGCCTGCTTTTTGTCGGCCGCTCTGTTGCCTGCGCAAGACACCGCCGCGTGGAAACGGGCGTTCCCGCCTTTCCATATCGCGGGCAACCTCTATTACGTCGGCAGCGAAGACCTGGCGTCGTATCTGGTCGTGACGCCGCGCGGCGACATTCTTATCAACAGCGATCTCGAGTCGTCTGTCCCGCAGATCCGGAAGAGCGTTGAGTCGCTGGGATTCAAGTTCACGGACATCAAGATCCTCCTCATCAGCCACGCGCACTACGACCACTGCGCGGGCAGCGCGGAGGTGAAGAAACTCACCGGCGCCAGATATGAAGTGATGGACGCCGATGTGCCGGTCGTGGAGTCGGGCGGGCGAAACGACTTTCACTACGCGGCCGACAAGTCGATGTGGTTCCCGCCGGCGCATGTCGATCGCATCCTCCACGACGGCGACCAGGTGAGGCTGGGCGGCGCGACTCTTACCGCGCATTTGACTGCGGGTCACACGAAGGGAACGACGACCTGGACGATGGACGAGGTCGTAGGCGGAAAGACGTTGCATGTCGTCATCGTCGGCAGCCCCAACGTGAATCCCGGCTACAGGCTCGTGGGCAATTCAACGTACCCGCAGATCGCAGCCGACTACCGGCACGGATTCGACGTGCTGAAGGCATTGCCCTGCGACATTTTTCTCGGCGCACATGGCGGTTACTTCGGGCTGATCGAAAAGTACAACCGATGGAAGGAAGGCGACCGCGATGCGTTCGTCGATGCGCAGGGGTACAAGGCGTATATCGCAGAGCGCGAGCAGGCGTTTCAGGCGGAGGTGAAGCGGCAGGAGACCGTATCGCGTTGAGGCGATGGCCGGCCCGAGCGTCCATCCCACCCTATCCGCAAAAAGCGCGGACAGGATGGGGCACCCCCGTGATTCGAATGCGGGCAGGCCAACCTGCAGCGTGCGCATCGTGATTCGCCGAATCCCCTTTTGCCGCAGGCATCTGCGGTCCCGGCGGCGCCGATCCTAGTAGAATCGACCTGAAACCCGCCTCATCTCCGGCTTGGAGGCCCTTTGCTTTACTGGCTGCTCTATCAAAAGCTCTACCCGTTCTTTCACCCTTTCCGCATCTTTCGATACCTGACGTTTCGCACGGCATTTGCCTCGCTCACGGCGCTGATGATCGCGCTGTTTATCGGCCCTTTCGTGATCCAGAAACTGCGCGAATTCCAGATCGGCCAGTTCATTCGCGAAGACGGACCGCAGTCGCACCAGAAGAAGTCCGGCACGCCCACC
>JASHQQ010000260.1 GCA_030039035.1 Acidobacteriaceae bacterium
TTCAGGTGCGTCACCGCCTTGTCTTCCCTCGCCCAGCCGTCCGATCCGTATTCGGCGAGCGATGGATCGCCATTGGCTCCGGCCACGTCGCCCAGGTCCTGATCGTAGGTGCGATTCTCGCGGATCACCAGAAAGCAGTGCTTGAGATGCGGCAGCGCATCGCCGTGATCGACCGCAGCCGAATTCGCGGCGACAACCGTACGGGTGAGTTCATTCGCCGCCGGCAGGCCGGCGAGGCGAATCGCGCTGACGCTGCCGTATTCGAGCGATCCGACATACGTCGGCGCATTGGCATCGTGATCTTTTCCGCCGTTCGGCCCCGCGCCTTTGCCCTTCGTGCTGACGACATAGAGCGTTTTGCCATCGGGCGAAAACGCAACGGCCGAAGGATTCCATCCCACGGGGATGTGCTCGACGACGCGCATCGTCGCCGCATCCAGCACGCCCACGGCGTCGATCCCCGACTCGGCCACGTAGACATGGCCGTCGCGGACGGCCAGCCCGCTCGGCATCACGCCGCGCAGCGGTCGGCCCTTTGCGTCCCGAAAGCGCTCACCCGTGAAAGGCGAAAGCGCGGTCCGAGCGAGGATTTGCTTGCCTTCGGGACCGATTTTGGCCACCGCATCTTCGTGGGCGAGCGAGACAAACACTGCATCGGCATCGGCGGCGACTCCACTCGGCGCCGCGCCGCCGACGGTCGCGCCGGGCGCTTCGACGATTCGATCGCCGAGACGCAGCTTCGCGGAAATCACCGGCCGCTCGCGGTCGCGCACGTCGCAGGTCCACAGGGAGCTGCCGCGCAGCGAGTTCTCGTCGCCCAGACCGGCGATCTTTTTGCCTTCCGCCATCGTCCCTTCGCGCGCGGCCCTCGACGGGTAACCGAACGGCGGAAAGTGCAAGCCGGTGCCAAGAGGGTCCTTCGCATTGGCACCGGGGATCGTCGTGTATTCGAAGAGGCCCGTGTTGACGACGTAAAGCCGCGCACCATCGGGCGAAAGCGCCAGCGCGTAAGGATAGTTTCCAGTGGCGATCGAGGCGATCCGCGTCAGACTCGCGCCATCGAGAATCACGATGCGCCAGTTGCCCTGGTCGAGCGCGAAAAGTGTCCTGCCATCGGCGGAGACGGCAAGCGTGGCCGCAAAACTGCCCTGAAAATCGTGTTGCTTTCGCTCATTCGGGCTCATTCGATCGATAGCGTCGGTCGGGCGATCGTAACCGTCGAGCGAAACCTCACCGGCCGGAGTCCAGTCGCCGGTGTGGTAAGCGCGAATTTTTCCCGAGTCGCCGGTTGCTACATAGAGCAAGGAACCGTCGGGCGAATAGGCCAGCCCGGCATGGACTTCGATCGACGGGTCATTCTCGTGCCCGGCCGGCAAGCGCGTGACGGCGGGGCTCAGTCCGGCCGGTTCGTGAATCACGTTGAGTGCGAAGGGAAAGCCGATGGAGGGCACCGCCAGCTCGCTGCCCCCGGGCCGCACTGCAATCGCGAATGGGTAGGGTGCGACGGAAATCCAATTCCCGGCGGGATGAATTTCGCGACCATCGGGAAGCATGGCAGTCACGCCCGTCTGTGCGGCGGCGGTTGCGCCGGCAGCAACGGCAACGAACGGAAGAACGAGGCGAGCAAAGCGACCGGTGGAACGCATGAACTCCAGTATGCAACGCGGAGATCGGTCTCGAATTGCAGGATTTCCTCTTCACGCGCCACATCCCGGACTCAAAACGATTCTTCGCCCAGACGCCAGGCATCGGCGATTTCTGCGGTACACTTGCGGGTGAGAGAACTCACCGTCTGAGCTGAAAGGACTTTGAGTGAAAGGAATCCTCCTCGCGTTCGCCGCGTCTTTCGGCGTCGCATCGTTTGCCCAGGCGCCGGCCACCGATCCGCCCGCGTGCAGCACCAAGCAAGCCACGGGCTACATGGTCAGTTGGTCAGGTCAGCCGGGGGCAAAGGACCACTCCGAGCTGCGATCGCTCAGCAAGGGCACCCATCTGGCATGCTTTGCGTTCGGAGGTGACGGGAGCACTCCGGAATGCTCCGTGACGACGGACAGCAGCGGGCACTTTGCCGTCCCTTCCCACGAATCGATACGAGTCCCGCGCGACGACAACGTGACTCTTTCCTGCAAAGGGAAAAATCCCGTCTGCTGCGAGATGAAGATGACCCCCGATGACGCGCCGTTGAAGAAGGGAGACACGAAGCCCCAGCCCGAGCCGCAACTGGGGATCGTGAGATAAGACGGGATTCGACCCGTGCCGGAATCGAAACCGCCACGCCTTCCTGAGTCAGCTTCAGCCTTGCCGATTCAGCCCTGAATGTCGAACTGCTCCGGATGCAGCGTCGCGTCGCTCTTGACCAGGATGTTCTTTCCCACCAGTTCTTCGAATTCCTGCAGCCAGATGGAATTGTTGGCCTTGAGGACCTTGACCGTCTCGGGGTTTACGCGAAGCAGCACGTCCGGGTTCTCGAAGTGCTTGCGCATCTTGCGCAGCTCGATGTAGATTTCATTGGCGACGGTCGTGGGACTCTTGACCATTCCCGTCGCCTGGCAGGTGGGACACGGCACGCTGAGCGTGCGCTCCAGCGACTGCTTGACGCGCTTCCGGGTAATCGCCACAAGGCCGAAATCGTTGAACTGAAGAACCTTGGTCGGCGCGCGATCGGTCTTCAGCGCTTCTTCCAGAGCCGCCATCACCCTGAACCGGTTCTTGCGCTCGTCCATGTCGATGAAGTCGATCACAATGATGCCGCCCAGATCGCGCAGGCGGATCTGGCGCACGATCTCCGGCACCGCGTCGAGATTGGTCTTGAGGATCGTGTCCTCGAGCCGCGCCGATTTGCCCACGTATTTGCCGGTGTTGATGTCGATGGCGACCAAAGCTTCTGTCTGGTTGATGACGATGGAACCGCCGGACTTGAGCCACACCTTGGAGCGCAGGGCCTTGGAGATCTCCTCCTGGATGCCGAAGTGCTCGAAGAGCGGCGTCTCCTTGGTGTAAAGCTTGACGCGGCGCGTCAGCGACGGCGAAACGTGATTGAGGAAGCGCACGATGCGCTCGTAGTCGGCCTCCGAGTCGACCCAGATGGAAGCGAAGTTGGCGCTCATCTGGTCGCGCAGGATGCGCTCGACCAGGCCGAGGTCGTGATAGATGAGAGAGGGCGACTTCGAGCTCTCGGATCGCTGCCGGATTTCCTCCCACAGATGCAGCAGGAATCGCAGGTCGGCGCGGAGCTCTTCTTCCGATGCGCCTTCGGCGGCGGTGCGGACGATGAAGCCGCCCGAGGCTTCGCCGCGCTCGCTGATGAGAATGCGCTTGAGGCGATGGCGCTCCTCGTCGGAAGCGATCTTGCGGCTGACGCCGACGTGGCCCACCGTGGGCATGAAGACCAGGAAACGGCCGGGCAGCGCGATGTGGCTGGTGATGCGCGCGCCTTTCTTGGCGATGGGTTCCTTGGCGATCTGGACGAGAATCTCCTGGCCGGGCTTCAGCAGGTCGCTGATGATGGGCAGATCGGAAGTCTGCGCGGAGCGGCGCGCGGCGCCACGCCCGCGGCGGCCCTGGTCGGGGCGTCCGCGACGGCCGCGAAAGCTGCGCTCGCGGCGGGGGCCGGTGGAAGGCTGAGCCTCGACGGCGGCCGTCCGCGGCTCTTCTTCCTCTTCCTCGACGGCGCCTTCTTCCTCCTCTTCCTCGCCGTTCCGGTCGCCGAAGGCCATCTGAATGTGGTGATCGAGGTGCGCCTCCTGCAGCAGCTCGCCGAGCTCGCCGGAGCGGATCTGCGTTTGCAGTGTCTCTTCCTCGAAGTCCTCGAGGTCGTGCTCGTCGGGCTTGTGATGATGGTGAGCGGGAACGTCGTACTCTTCGCCCTCGATGACTTCCTCTTCCACCAGGCCATGACCCGGCGCGAAGCCGGAGGCGCCTGACGCGGGTGCAGCGGTGCGCGACGGCGGTTCTGCAGGCGCGGTCGTCACCGGAGCCGTCGCCTGTGTGGATTCGGTCCCTGCGCCGTCGGACTTCTTCTTTTTGCCGCCCATTCCGAAGAGCCGGAACCCGCTCGGCGGCAACGGATCGACGCGATGCGATGCTTCGCGATCGTCGGCGCCGGCCTCGCCGGAACCCCTGGATTCGTGGCCCGGACCGGCGTGTCCCAAGCCTTCTTCGTCCGATTCGGCGGCCAGCGCGACCGGCTCGGGAATCTCGTGGGCGTCGGGGTCGTCGAACTCGAGGCTCACCTTGATCGGATTGGATCGCCACTCGTAGTGTTGCGGTTCCTCCTCCGCATGGGGCCCGGTTCGCGGCTCCGCCCCGGAATCGGTTGCGGTCTCAGGCGGAGACCACGGCTCAGGCTCCGGATCCGCCTCGGCTTCGGCCTGGGGCGGAGACCAGGGCTGCGGTTCCGGGTCCGCGGCGGCTCTTTCGGCTGCACCCTGCGCCTCTCCCGCCGGAAGGGAAGAGACCAGGCGCAAATCGGCTTCATTCGCAGGCCGCGGCGCGGACTCGGACTGCTCCTCGAAGAACTCTTCTTCTTCGATGGCGTCGGGCGAATCCCCGCGTTCCCCCCCGGATGCGTGTGCATTTTCTGCGCCGGTTTCCGGCGGCCGGCGGTGACGCGAGAGCGATTCGCCGGGAAGCACTCCGCTGCCATCCCACTCGATGGGCCGATCGACAAGCGTCGCGGGCTTGAAGCTGCTTGCGGGACGCGGCAGCGCCGGCGGTTCCGGCGTTCTGGCCGAAGCCTGTGGGTGCGTGCCGCCGTATTTCGAGAGCGATTCGCCGGGCAGCACAAATTTGGACGTCGCGGGCGCCGGCGAAGGCGGCGCAGTGGAGGCGTGAGCCGCACGCTCACCTTCCGGCTCTTCCGCCGGTTCGGGAGCGCCCCGGTCCTCGGCTGACTCTGGCGCGCCCTCCGGCAAGCCGCCATGGCCCCGACCGCCGCGACGGCGGCGGCGTCCGCGCCAGCGCCGGGCTCCGATGCCGGCGGATTCGCCATCCGGCTGCCCGTCCGGCGCCTCGCCGTCAGACTCCCCGGAAGCCGATACCGGTCCAACGGCCGGCTCTGCGGCCGGCTCCGGACGGCGTTCGCGAGGGACGTGCTGTTGTTCCTGCTTCTGTCCGTTGCGGTCGCCGCGGCCGCCGCGGCCATTGTCGTGACGAACTTCGCGCGGCGCCTGGCCTGCGCTGCCGGAGGCGGCCTTTTCCAGCTCCTCGGACGCTTCCTGGTCTTCAAGCTCCAGGAAGTCGGTTACGTAGAGGAATGCGTCGCGCTCCAGTCCGATATCGACAAATGCCGACTGCATGCCGGGAAGCACGCGCGTGACGCGGCCGTTATAGATAGATCCGGCGAGGGTATATTCGTTTTCGCGTTCGTAGTAGATTTCCGCGAGTTGATCGTCTTCAAGAATCGCCAGCCGCGTTTCATGCGGCGTGGAGGAGATGCAGATTTCCTTTGCCATCGTACCTTTCCGCCCGGCGGCGCAGGCCTACCGGGATCTGAGGCGAGGCGGAATGAAAATGCGAAGGCAGGAGACCGGGCGGAGGGGAAAACCTGGTTGTCTCCGGTGTGCCGGTGGAAGCGCGGCCGAGGCCGCGGCGAATATCCAACCGAACCACCCGGAGGAGCCGCTGAATGCCCTGATCCGATCGCAGAGATTTTGTGGCCAACCGAGCCCGGTTCCCGGGCGGGGCCGTTGCACCCTCGCGGCCTCGACCACCCCGGCCGGGCTGCGCATGCGGAGCCGCTGCTCCCGCGCATGCCGTCGGGTGGGAAAGCCGCGAGCGGCGCCCGGTCACCCGGCGGGCACTCATGGCCGCCGGGTTGGACCGCTTTGCCCGTCTCTGCGCGTTCATAACCCTTGTCTCGCCGGTTTCGCGATCCATTCCGGACCTGGCCGGCTATCGCAATTCCCGAGTTACTGTGTCCCGAAGCCGCGACACTTGCGTCGACGCGACCCCAAGGAGCGGCGACCTTGCACGGAGCCCCAAAAGGCCACACCCACTCGCGAATTGCCGTAAATGATTGAAAACTTCTTCCGTCTGCCGGCGGGAAGCTGACCCGCCGCCGTGCAGAATGCTGTCTCATCCGGCAAAACCTGCCGGATGGTAGTCCCCGTTGGGGGCCAAAACTCCCGAAACCCTGTCAGTTCACGAACCGGCGCATGCGCACATTCATCGCCACGCCCAGCGCCAGGAACGTAAACAGAACCGAAGAACCGCCGTAACTCATCAACGGCAAGGGGATGCCGGTTACCGGCATAAAACCAATGACCATGCCGACGTTGACCGCGATCTGGAAGGTCAACACAGCCACTATCCCCATGATAATCAAGGAGCCGGACAGGTCCGCGGCTGTTTGAGCGTTTTGAATCAAACGCATCAATATGAAAAAGTATAGCAGCAGCACCAGAATCGCGCCCACAAAGCCATGCTCTTCGCTGAAGGCGGCGAAGATGAAGTCCGTGTAGGGGATGGGCAGGAAATACCCCTGCGTCTGACTTCCCTTCTCCGCGCCCTTGCCCCAGATTCCTCCGTCGCCCACGGCGATCAGCGACTGGCGGACCTGGTAACCGCTTCCCTTGGGATCGTTGTCGGGATTGACGAAGCTCGTCAGCCGGGCTTTCTGATACGGCTTGAGCACCTTTCCGCTGCTCCAGGCGCCGCCAATGAGAACCACGGCGCAGGTCATCAGGATCAGCGACTGGCGAAGACTGATGCCGCCCAGAAAGAGACCGGCGATGAGCACCGGCATGTAGATCAGCGTGGTGCCGAGGTCCGGCTCGACCAGCACCAGCACCATGGGAACGCCCACCAGCGCGAGCGCCTTGAAGATCTCCCGCCAGGTCAGGTTGCGGCCGCCCAGGTTGGCGAAGTAGCGGGCGACGACGAGCACCAGGACGAGCTTGACCCACTCCGAGGGCTGGAACTGGAAGCCGTGAAAGGCGAACCAGCGCTTGGCGCCCAGGGCTTTGTGGCCAACCAGTTTCACCGCCGCCAGCGCCACCAGGCATATTCCGTAGGCCCATGGCGACCAGTCGATCAGCTTGTGGTAATCGACCTTCGACAGGATGAACATGGCAACGAGCCCGCCGACAATCCAGAAGACCTGCTTGGTGTGGAAGTTGCTGAATCGCGTGTGCAGGGTCGCCGAGTAGACTTCCATGACGGAAATGGTGCACAGCACCAGCACCATGGCCAGCAGCGTCCAGTCGAAGTCGCGGAACGTCAGCATCCGGCGCATCAGGGCACGTCCTCGCGCCGCGGCACGATCATCGCCGGCTGAATCGGACCGGTAAATTCGAAGCGCACAGGCTTTAGGGAGGGTGCGGGCTTCGGGGAGGGTACGGGCTTCAGCGTCTGCGTGAGAACTCGGGCCCAAGGCCATAAAGCCGGTTTCAAAGGGCCCGTGGCTAAAGCCACTTCGCTGTTTTGCGCTGATTCAGCAGCCTGAAGGCTGCTGCTCCCTCCAATTCGGACACGGAAGATTTGCCCAAACGAGTTTTCACGCACACTCTTCAGCCCGTACATGGACGCCGCTACATCCGATTGGGGCTTTGGCCCACGAGACGCGTCTTTGCCAGCCTCCGCATTCTGCAACTCGCCGTCCACCGCCGCGCCATCGACCACAAAATGTCCGCCCTGGAAGCCTCCCTTGCCGTCCGGATTCGACCATAGCGCGCCGACTTCCACCGGCTTGGTCTGGCCGGCCTGTTCGAGGATGTTGTGCTCCAGCCGGCGCTGCTTGTCGACATAAGCCGCGGCAACGTAGGTGGCGAGCCGCGCAGCATTCGATCCCCAGTCACCATGCTGGAAGAGCACGCAGACGACGAATTCCGGGTTGCGCCGCGGAATGACGCCGACAAACCAGCCCGTTGGCCTGGTGTCGACTCCCTTCATCAGCTTGATGGCGGCGTGGCTGGCGATCTGCGCCGTGCCGGTCTTCCCGGCGAAGTCGATCCCGTCGAGGTGCGACGCCGCAGCCGTGCCGCCCTGCGTGGGATCGGTGGCTCCGGCCATGCCCTGCGTGATCGTCATCCAGGTCGAATTCTGCATGGACACCGTGGCTGCCCCGGATCCGGGAAAGCTGTCATACAGCGCCGAGCGGAACTCCTGGGGCAGTTGCGCCGGATCGACCACATGCGGCCGGACGAAATGACCGTCGGAGGCGATGCCGGCGATCATGCGCGTGAGCTGGATGGGCGTGACCGTGACCGGACCCTGTCCGATGCCGACGGAGATGGTTTCTCCCGCGTACCACTTCTCGTGGAAGTTGCGCAGCTTCCAGTCGGTGGAAGGCACGACTCCTGTGGCCTCGTTGGGCAGGTCGATGCCGGTGCGCTGGCCCAGTCCGACTTCGTGGGCGTACCTGGCGATGGTGTCGATGCCGAGCTTGTCGGCCAGCGTGTAGAAAAACGTGTCGCACGACCACGGAATGGCGTGCTCGATATCCACCGTGCCGTGGTGCCGGTCGCAGGCGTGGAACTGGCCGTAAAACGTGGCGCCGCCGGCGCAGAAGACGTGCATATCCTGGGCCACGCCTTCCTCGAGGCCGGCCAGCGACATGAGAATCTTGAACGTCGAGCCGGGTGCAAGCTGCGCCTGGATGGCGCGGTTCATCAGCGGGTGCGCCGGATCGGTTACCAGCCGGCTCCACTCGGTGCGGTTGATTCGCACGGCAAAGGCGTTGGGATCGAAGCCGGGATGCGAGACCATGGCGAGGATTTCGCCGTTGCGCGGATCCATGGCCACGACGGCGCCTTCGCGCGGCCCCAGCGCCAGCTCGGCGGCCTTCTGGACATCGAGGTCGATCGTCAGGTTCAGATCCTTGCCGGGGACGGCGTGCTGGGTGCCGAGATAGCCCACCTCGCGGCCGTGGCTGTCGACGATCACGTCGCGCGCGCCGTCCTCTCCGCGCAGCAGCGCGTCGTAGGTCTCCTCCACGCCGGCCTTGCCCACCACATCGCCGGGCTCGTAGGTTGCATAGCGGGGATTGTTCAGATCGTCTTCGCTGACCTCGCCCACATAGCCGATGAGATGGGCAGCGAAACCATCGCGCGGATAGAGCCGCCGCTCCTCGTCGATGGTTTCCAGCTCCGGCAGCTCATTGCGGTGCGCGGCCACAAAGGCCGACTCGTCGGCGGTCATGTCCTGCTTGATGGGGATGGGCTGATAGCCGGGTTCGCCGCGATAGTGGCGCAGCGTGGCGCGGAGCTGATCGAGGTCGAGGTTGAGACCCCTGGCGATGAGCGGCAGATCGGCGTCGACATTATGACCCTGTTCGCGGACCAGGAAGCAGGAAACCGACGGGTAGTTGTCGACGATCAGCCGGTTGTCGCGGTCGAAAAGCTTGCCGCGCGGGGCCAGCACCGGAACCTTGCGGATGCGGTTCTGTTCGGCCAGGCTGCGGAAGTTCTGCGCTCCCAGCACCTGCAGCCGCCACAGGCCGGCCACCAGCGCCAGCATCAGGAGCAGGATGCCCCATTGCACCGCAACCAGCTTGATGTTGGGGATCTTCTCGCCTCGATTGTCGCGATGCTCTGAAACCATGGGGATGTACTACCAGCATAGCGTGAATTCGATTTTCCGGCGCAGTACCGCGCGAGATTCGTCATTATGAAAGTTCGGCAAACCGGTCGATCTTCGACTGGCCGGTCATTCACTCTCGACTGCATCCGGATTCAAGCTTTTGGGGTATGTCCAGTGGAGTGGAGCTGATCCAGGCGAATGCGGGGCATCGATCCGTCCCGGAGAATCTTCTTCAGCTTTACATTCATGATTTCAGCGAACTGGTACCGCTCGACGCAGACGACGATGGCCGTTTCAGCTACAACGACCTTTCCCTCTACGGGTCCGACGCTTCCCGTCTGGCATTTCTGGCAAAGCTCGATGGAAAGTTGGCCGGATTCGTCCCGATCACAAGGATTTCAGAGCCGGCAGGCGATGGCGACGTCTTTGACATGACGGAATTCTTTGTGTTGCGCCGGTGCCGGCATCGCGGAATCGGCCGCGATCTGGCCGAAAAAGTCTGGCTCCGTTGTCCGGGCAGATGGCAAATTCGCGTGACGGCAAACAACGTTGCGGCCCTCGGTTTTTGGGCGTCAAGCATTGCGGCGTTCACCGGGCGGACGGCCGAGCGCGCGTCTTTCGAGAGCGACGGAAAGGCGTGGCATCTCTTCCGGTTCGACTCGCACAGATCGGCGTGACGACGGAGGACTCAATGGCCTGCCCTGGTTGAGAGGCCGGGGGCTCGGAGATGGCCCGAGCCGGTGGCTCCTTTTCGCACCCCATTCGGGAGCGCGTGGAGGTGCGCTATTCACCTCTCCCGAATCGGCAAACCGATCCAGCCCTGGAACATTTCTCCCACAAAAGTACCGTGATTCCTGGCCCGATGCGCTTCAATTCAAAAACTCCACGGCTTATCCTCGAAGTACGTTTTCTCTTGTCTTCGGCGTGACAAATCCCCCTTGTGACTGCGGGAGAAAGAACATGCGCGAGTCGTTTCTGTTGTTCACTCTGGGCACCTTGACCCTGATGGGCGGGTTCAACCCCTCGGCAAGCGCGCAAGCCGGCGCGGCCGGGAACCATCCCGAACAGACAGACAAGCTGGCGATCAAAACCACGGCGCTGGGCGCCGGCCGGGTCGCGATTGACTACGCGAGCACTGTGACGGCAACGGGCGGCACCAAGCCGTATACATTCACCGCATCGGGCCTGCCGGCCGGGCTCAAAATCAACAAGTCGACCGGCGAAATCACCGGCGCGCCCGAGGAGGGCACGGCCGGCATCGCCGCCGCGACCGTGAACGTGACCGACTCGAGCAAGCCGGCAAAGCAATCGGTGACAACCAGGCTCGATCTGTGGGTCTACCAGGCCGCCGACAAGGAAGAATGCGGCCAGCTCAGCCTGGGCGACAACGCCAGTTTCAACGGTTTTGTGCCCTACGCGCCGACCGACCTTTGGGATACCGACATCTCCGGTGCGCCGCTCGATCCGGACAACGATGCCATTACATCGGCTGGAGGATTTGCCGGTCTGTATCTTCACCCCGATTTCTCGTCGCCCACCTACGGAGCAGGCATTCCCTACGTTGTCGTCGACTCGAGCGCACAGCCGCTGGTTCCCGTCGACGTCGGCGTCTACTCGGGCGAGAGCGACGTGGCTCCTGAACCCATTCCCATCACCGCGCCCATCGAAGGCGCGCCGGCCGACTGCGCCGCGGGCGGATGGCCGCACACCTACCTGGGCGACGCGCACGTGCTGGTCGTCGATCGCAACACGTGCTTTCTCTACGAGACCTTCAACACCCATCGCTGCAATGGCCAGTGGGCCTCGGATTCCGAGACCATCTGGGACCTGAAGCAGTTCGAGCATCGTCCATGGGGATGGACTTCGGCCGATGCCGCGGGTCTGCCGATCATGACCGGCCTCGTTCGCTATGACGAAGTCGCCGCCGGCGCGATCGACCACGCCATCCGCTTCACCATGCAGGCCACCAAAAACGACGCCAACGACGGCTACTTCGTCGAACCGGCGACGCACGCGGCGGGCATCTACTGGGGCGTGAGCAACGTGATGGGCATGCGCGTTCGGCTCAAGCCGGACTTCGATATCTCAGGCTTCTCCAGGGCCAACCAGGTCATCCTTACCGCGATGAAGCAATACGGCATGGTTATTGCCGATAACGGCGGCTACTTCTTCTTCCAGGGCGCGCCCAGCGGGCATTGGAACGACAACGACCTCGACAACCTGAAGAATATCGCTTCGTCGAACTTCGAGGTGGTGAAGATGACGCCCGCCTGGCCGGGCTGGGACTCGAGCACCGCGCCCTTTGGTGCGTTGCCCGCGATCCAGAGCTTCAGAGCCTCGGCAACCGGGGTTAAACCGGGCACGGCGGTCACGCTCGAGTGGAACGTCACCGGCAGTTCGTACTTGTTCATCGACAAGCTCGGCGGCGTGCGCGGGACCAGCATCGTGGTCAGGCCGGCATCGACAACAACTTACACGCTCAACGCCACCAACGATTCCGGCCGATCGACGCGCAGCGTCACGGTCAAGGTGCAGTAAATCGCCTCTTTTGCCCGACCCAATACAGCGGTTGTCCCACCCCTTTTCGCCCCGGTTGCGGCGAAAGGGCGGGCTCGTGTTGCAGATTCGCCGAAAAGGCCGTCATTTGATTCTCATTCCTGCCAGGCTTCAACCGAAGGGCGCCAGATCCTTGAGACGCCAGCCTCTTCCCCGTCCGGCGGATACAATACTGGGGATGGGGAACCGCGCCAGACGCTTCCGATTTGAAACCGCATTTTGCGCCGCGGGTCAAACCGCATGAAGCGATTCTTTCGCCTCGTGCGATATGGGCTGCCCTACTGGTGGCAGGCGCTGCCCGGAGTGCTGCTGCTCGCCATGGTGGGCCTGCTCGACAACCTGCGCACGCTGCTGTTCCAGCCCATCTTCGACCAGGTTCTCAAGCCGAGCGCGCCGGCGGGCCCCATCGTGCTCGGCGTTCCCCACTCGCAGTGGCATCTTGACCTGCGCCAGTTCGTCCCGCATTTCATGCACAATGCGTGGGTGGTGGTCGCCTATGCGCTGATCGCTTCCACCATCGTCAAGGGCCTTTGCGATTACCTTGGCACCTATCTGGTCAACTACGCGGGGTTCGGGATGATCACCGACCTGCGCAACCATCTCTACGAAGTCACGCTGCGGCGCTCGGCGAGTTTCTTTCACAAACACGCCACGGGGACCATCCTTTCCACGCTGATCAACGACGTGGATCGCGTACAGACCGCGGTCAGCGCGGTGATCGGCGAATTCCTGCAGCAGTTCTTCACCTTCCTGGTCGGCCTGGCGATTGTGATCCGCCTCGGGGGGTACCTGAGCTGGGCGCTGCTGCTTTTCATTCCGGTGGTGGTCGCTTCATCGCGCAAGATCGGCCGCGAAGTGCGCACGCGTACGCGAACCGGGCAGGACAAACTCGCCGAAATCCAGAACATCCTGCACGAGACCGTGACCGGCAACCGCATCGTGAAAGCCTTCAACACCGAATTGTGGGAGATCCTTCGCTTTCGCACGGCGGCCAAGCGGTTATTCCGCGCCAACCTGCGCAGCGTGCGCATCCAGTCGATCAGCTCGCCGCTGATGGACACGATCGGCGCCGTCGCGATCGCCGTGCTGCTGTGGATCGGGCGCAACGAGATCCAGCACGGCCGCATGACCATCGGCGCCTTCGGCGCATTCATCATCGTCCTCTTCAAGCTCTACGACCCGGTGCGCAAGTTCGCGTATTTCTATAACAGCTTCCAGCAGGCGATGGGGGCCTCGGCCTCGATCTTCGGCTTCTTCGACGCGCGCGACGACGTGAAGGAACGTCCCCGCGCCGCAACGCTCAGGGGCTTTTCGCGGTCGATCCGGTTTGACGACGTCGGCTTCTTCTACAGCAGCGAAGAAGGCGAGCACCAGATTCTGCACAATGTCGATCTGGAGGTCCGCGCCGGCGAAGTGCTGGCCGTCGTAGGCCCGAGCGGCGCGGGAAAATCCACGCTCGTGAACCTGATACCGCGCTTCTTCGACGTGACCTCCGGCCGCATTCTTGTCGATGGCCATGACCTGCGCGATCTGACGCTTGCATCCCTGCGCAAGAATATCGCGCAGGTCACGCAGGAGACGATCCTCTTCAACGACACGGTGCGCAACAACATTGCGTACGGCCAGCCCGATGTGGATCCGGAGCTGGTGGAGCAGGCGGCGCGCCACGCGCTGGCGCATGATTTTATCCTGCGCATGCCGCAGGGATACGACACCATCATAGGCGAGAAGGGATTTCGCCTCTCGGGAGGCGAGCGCCAGCGCATCGCCATCGCGCGCGCCGTCCTGAAGAACGCGCCGATCCTTATTCTCGATGAGGCCACGTCGGCGCTCGATACCGAGAGCGAGGCGCTGGTGCAGGCCGCGCTGGCCAACCTGATGCAGGGACGCACCGTCGTCGTGATTGCGCACCGGCTTTCGACGATTCGCCGCGCCCATCGCATCGCCGTGCTGGAAGACGGACGCATCACGGCGGCCGCCAGCCACGAGCACCTGCTGGGCGCTTCACCGACGTATCAGCGGCTTTATCATCTGCAGTTCATGGACGTGCCCGAGCCGACAGCCCCCGATCCGCTGGCGCAGGATTCAGGTTCGGCTTCGTCGTCCGCCGTGGCGGACGAACCGGCGCTCTCCGGCAAGGCAGGAAACTAGCCAGATGCCCATTCATTCCATGACCGGATTCGCGCGCGTGCAGGTGCGCGTGCACGATCAGCTCAAGTACACGCTGGGCGTGAAAAGCGTGAACCACCGCTTTCTCGACGTCCAGTTCCGCCTGCCGTCGGGCCTTGACGCGCTGGAGATGGAACTGCGCCGCGCCATGAAGGAGCGGCTGATTCGCGGGCACGTGGAGCTGCAGCTTTCCATCGATCGCACCAGCCAGCAGGCCGCCGGATACAATCGCGAGCTTGTATCGGGCTACCTTGCCGCCTTCAGCACTGCGCGCGACGAGCACGGCCTGCTGGGCGAGCCGGACCTGAACGGGATTCTCACCCTGCCCGGCGCGTTGCTGGCCGACAACCGCTCGAACAGCGAAGAAGATCTCGTGGCGCTCGCCGCCAGCGTGGAGCGCGAAGTTGGGCCGCTGCTCGATCAGTTGAACGCCATGCGCGCGCGAGAAGGCGAGGGCCTCGAAGCGGTCCTGCTGGCGACCCTGGATCGCCTCGCCGAGGCCGTCAGCGGCGTCGAGGCCCTGCGGCCCGAAGTGGAAGAGCGCTACCAGGAGCGGCTGACGCAGCGCCTGCTGGCGGCGACGGGCGCGGAGTTCAACCGCCAGCGCTTGCTCGAGGAAGTGGCCGTGCTGGTGGAGCGCAGCGACGTGAGCGAAGAGCTGGCGCGCATGCACACGCACATCCAGCACTTTCGCGAGCTGCTGGCCGCCGGCGGCGAAGCAGGCAAGAAGCTCGATTTTCTGCTGCAGGAGATGAATCGCGAGGCCAATACGCTGCTGTCCAAAACCGGCGGCATCAGCGGCAAGGGCAACCGCATTACCGAGCTGGGGCTGGCGATGAAAGCGGAAATCGAAAAAGCGCGCGAGCAGGTGCAGAACGTGGAGTGAAAACGGCTGACAGCTTTCAGCCGTCAGCTATCAGCCAGGCAGCGTGTGAACGACGGTTGCAGACGTTGCCGGAATCGGACCGGGAGCTGAAAGCTGATAGCTGCCAGCTTTCACCTTTATCGAAAAGGACCACAAGAGCTTTGGCAGGCATTCTTTTCATCATTTCGGCGCCTTCGGGTTCGGGCAAGAGCACGCTGGTGAGCGAGGTGCGCAAGCAGTTGAGCGGCATAGAATTCGCCGTATCGTGGACGACGCGGCTGCCGCGCGGCTCCGAGCAGCACGGCCGCGAATACAACTTCACCACGCGCGAGGAATTCGAACGCATGATTGCCGAAGCCAGGTTCCTCGAATACGCCGAGGTCTTCGGCAAGGATTTGTACGGCACACCGCGCAAGTCGCTCGAAGACGCGCGCGCCGCGGGTCACGACCTGCTGCTCGACATCGACGTGCAGGGCGCGGGGCAGATTCGCGCCAAAATGCCCGAGGCCGTGACCATCTTTGTGCTGCCGCCCAACCCCCGGGCGCTGCGCACGCGGCTGCGCAACCGCGCCCGCGCCGAAGGCGTGGTCAACGACGACGAGATCTATCGCCGCCTGGGCGAAGCCCGGCGGGAGATTGAGAATTACCGTGAATACAGCTATATTCTGATTAATGACGTCCTCGATCGGGCCGTAGCGCAACTCGAAGCGATCGTGCAGGCCGAGCGGTTCTACCGCAACAGCGAGCCGATCGTGCACCGCCAGAGCCGTGTCCTCGAGGTGGCTGCGGCTTGCCTGATCAAGAACGCGCAGGAACGGCTCAAGCCCGTGCTGGAGGCCTTTGGGATCGGCGGCTCCTCCGGTCAACAACAACTGCCCTTCGGAGATGACCCAGATGACGATTGAGACTTCGTTCGATTCAAACTATCGCAAGGTTCTGGTAGCGGCGCGCCGCGCCCGCCAGTTGCAGAGCGGCTCCCAGGCGCTGGTTTCCACGCAGTCCAGCAAGCCCTGCCGCATTGCCCAGGAAGAGATCAACGCGGGCAAAATAGCTTATGTGAAAACCGACACGCCGGTCGTCAAGCCGCCGGTGGAAGAGTCGGGTATACCGATCCTGACCAACTGATCCTTGTCGTCTGGGTCCACTCGAATCGCGCGCGCCCGATCGGCGGGTTTTCGAGCGAACGGCCTCACGGCTGCAAAATCAAGCCGCACGCGATGCGCGCGCCCGCATTGCCCGTCGGGTCGGTCTTCATGTCGTCGGCCTTCTCGTGGATGATAATCGCCGTGCCGCCGTTCAGAAACACCGAGTTTGGCGCAGCCGGGTCAAGGCTTATGTCCTTGTTCAAGAAAGTGGCAGACACCTTGCCGTCGGCATCGGCGGTCAGGTTCTGCGGCATGTCGCCGTTGTGGTGCCCGTCGGGATTCTCGTATCCGTGCCTCTTTCCGGCAGGGTTGAAGTGCCCGCCTGCGGTGGCAAAGTTCGGCGCGTCGCATTTGGCATTTTGGTGGATGTGAATCGCGTGTTCCCCGGGCGGCAGATTCTGCAAGTGGGCCTTCACTTCAACCCCGGCCTTGCCTTGCTTCAGCACAACGGTTCCCGCATCCTTGCCGTCAGCGGTCCTGATCGCAACCTTGACCGACTTGGGAGGGGCCGCCAGCGACAGCGTCGTCATGCCCAGCAGCGCGGTATTCAAAAGCAACTTCGCAGAAGTCCTCATACGTTCTCCTTGCAGGCACAAGAATAGCTGAAGCCGGCGCCGGGAGCGATGAATCTCCCCAATTTCAGCCGCAGCCCTGAAGGCCACCGGCCGCGGTCCAGCCGCTTTGCTGTGTTGTGGGCCGGTGTACACTTTTCCTTCGCGCACAATCGCCATTCGGTGAGGAGTCTCATGCGCCGATCCATTCTCGCTCGTTTGCTTGTCTTCGTCCTCGTCCCGCCATTTAGCTTATCGCAGACCACAAGGCTTGGGGTCCCCACGGACACTCGGGGTGAGGGCGGGTCTTCGGCCGTGGGGCAGAAGCGCCCCATGACCTTCGAAGACATGATGGCGATGAAGCGGTTGGGCTCGACCGCCGTTTCGCCCGACGGCAAATGGCTGGGCTACTCGGTCACCACGGTCGATCTCGACGCCAACACACGCACGCCGTCTCTGTGGCTCCAGAAGATCGAGGGGGGCGAGCCGATCGCACTCTCCGTGGGCAAGCCCGGCGACGGCAGCCTGCAATTTGCTCCAGACGGAAAGCGCATTCTTTTTCTCTCCGGCCGTGAGGGCGACAAGCAGGAAGTCTGGATCGCCGATTTCGACCCTGCAACCGGCGCGACCAGCAATGCGAAGAAGCTGACGAATATTTCTACCGAAGCCGACAACGCCAAATGGTCGCCGGACTCGAAATCGATCGTCTTCACCTCGGCGGTCTATCCCGACTGCGCTCCGATTACTGAAAACGACTTTGCTACCGGCGACAAATGCAATGCGGACAAGGATGCCGCGCTGGCCGCGAGCAAAGTGAAGGCGCAGATCTTTACGCACCTGCTCTATCGCCACTGGAACCACTACACCGGCGACAAACGCTCGCACCTTTTTCTCGTTTCGGTCGATTCGGGCGCGATGCGCGACCTGAATCCGGGCGACCCGCATGACGTTCCGCCTTTTTCGCTCGAAGGCGGCGGCGGATTCGACATCTCTCCGGATTCGAAGGAGCTGGCCTTCACCGAGAATCCCGACCCGGTCCCGGCGATCTCCACCAGCGCGCAGATCTACACGCTCGACCTGACCGATCCCGCGGCGAAGCCGGTGAAGGTGTCAACGTCCGCGGGCGGCAACTTCAACCCCGCCTGGTCGCCCGACGGCAAGTACCTCGCCTGGCGCTCGCAGGCGCGCGCGGGCTATGAAAGCGACCGATTCCGGCTGGTGATGTATGACCGCGAGAAGAAAACGATTCGCGATCTGCTGCCGCATTTCCAAAATTGGGTTGATGAGTTTACGTGGAGCTCGGGATCTCCGTATATCTATTTCGCCTCTGGAATCCACGCTGAGAGCCGGATATATGACGTGAACATCACAACTGGCGATGCAGAAGTTCTGGAAACGATCAACCCACCGCCCACGCCGCAGGCCCGGTTTGTTGGGGAGTTTTCGGACCTTAAGGTCGTATCGCCAGCCGCGCTATCCATGAAGGCGGAGTCAATCACTGCGGCGATTATGCGAGTCGATAGCCCTTCTGAAGCGGTGATAATCCGCCCAAACGATGTCCCTTCTGGGACGGAAGACCACCCCGAGGTGAAATCGGCATTCTTCGCAATCGTCCGGCCGCTTACCCACCTCAACGACGCCCTCCTCGCCCAACTCGACCTCCCCAAGATGGAATCCTTCTGGTTCACGGCATCCGACGGCGTCAAGGTCCAGGGTTTCCTCATCCGCCCGCCGGGCTTCGATCCCGCCAAGAAGTATCCGCTCAAATTCCTAATTCACGGCGGGCCGCAGGGCGCGTGGGGCGATATGTGGAGCTACCGCTGGAACGCCGAGCTCTTTGCCGCCAACGGCTATGTCGTGGTCATGATCAATCCGCGCGGGTCGACCGGCTACGGCCAAGCCTTTGTCGACGGCGTGAACGACGACTGGGGCGGCAAGCCCTTCACCGACCTGATGACCGGCCTCGACTA
>JASHQQ010000261.1 GCA_030039035.1 Acidobacteriaceae bacterium
GAATCTGCCCGTCCGCGGCGCTTTTTTTGCAGCCGACTTCACGTCGCCAGTCGGCGTCAGTACCGGCCGTCTGCGCACGATGGCTGAGATTGAAGCTGTTATTCATCGCCAGGAGACGGCATTCCACGAGGCGGCCAACCGCGCCGGCGCCGGTACCCCCCAGGCGGCAGCCATCTGCGAAGCCATCGAGACCACACTGGGATGGGACACGATCTACGACCCCGAAAATCACCGCGTGATTTCGCCGATCACGCGCGTGTGGAGCGTGGATTGGGGCGGATGGGTACTGGCGGACTGGGATAACTTCTTTGCGGCGACTCTGGCGGGCGTCGGCAGCCGCGACCTGGCCTACGCCAACGTTATCGAGTTATTGCGCGAGGAGACGGCGCAGGGCTTTGTGCCGAATTATGCGCGGCCGGACGGGTGGAAGAGCTTCGACCGGTCGGAACCGCCGGTGGGCGCGATCACCGTGCTGGGACTTTACAGCAAGTATCACGACCGCTGGTTTCTCCAGGATGCCTTTGAGCCTCTGCAGAGGTGGAATCGCTGGTGGGCGGAGCATCGTGACTTGCAAGGCTATTTGACATGGGGCAGCGACCGGGATAACCAGCCGGAGAACCTGGACGACGACTCGCCGGGAACCTGGCAAGGCGCGATCTTCGAGTCGGGGCTCGACAACAGCCCGATGTACGACGGAACGACTTACAATCGCGAGACTCATCTCGTGGAATATGCCGACGTGGGCCTGATGGGCCTGTATGTCGCGGATTGCAATGCGCTGGCGGAGATTGCCGATACGCTGGGCAAGGCGGCCGAAGCGAAAGAGCTGCGCGATCGCGGCGGGCGCTATGCGGCAAAGCTGAAGACGATGTGGAACGACCCGGCAGGGATGTTTCTCGATATCGACCTGCACACGGGCAAAGCAAGTCGCCGGCTGTCGCCGACGAACTTCTATCCGATGCTGGCGCGGGTTGCCACGCCGGAGCAGGCCAGGACGATGGTCGGGAAGCACCTGCTCAACCCGGATGAGTTTTGGGGACAGTGGGTAATTCCGTCGATCGAGCGCGACGATCCGGCGTTCAAGGATCAGAATTACTGGCGGGGACGGATCTGGGGACCGATGAATTATCTGGTCTATCTCGGGCTTGAGAACTATGACGAAGTGCAAGTTAGAAAGGATTTTGCGGACAAATCCTGCAAGTTATTCTCCAGGGAATGGAATGAGAAGGGCCATGTGCACGAGAACTACAACGCCATGACCGGCGAGGGCGACGACGTGCAGTCGAGCGACCGGTTTTATCACTGGGGCGCGCTGCTGGCATACATTGAATTCCTGGAGCTGGGCGGCCAGCCGGCGAACTGAAAAGAGGTTTCTCTTCCATGCGCCGGAGGTCAGAAGGCCTGCTCGGGAAAAGAAGCACAACCGCGGCCGGGCATGGAACAGGGTTCCGCCCGAGTCGATGAAAATGCAACCGCCGATCCTTCGCCTGGGGCTCAGGATGACAGGATGAGGGGCGGCGAGGGCTGTTTTCAGGGCAGAACCTTCGCCGGCGGCTCTGGATGACATGCCGGAAAGCGGGCGAAGGATATTTTCGGGGCAGTTCCTTCGCGCACGATTGGCCCCGTTAGAGGCCAATCGTCGCTCCGGATGACAGCGCAGTTTTCGGGAAAGAAGCGCAACGCAGGTTGCGAGTGGTGCATGCCCCTCAGAACAAGCTGAAAACGCCGGGGGAGAGGGGAGGGCCGCGACGGAGGCGCGTTCGCCTTTGGCGATTCCACCGACGTTGTGACAGGTTGGAAGCGGTCTTTGGCCGGGGGGTTGCCTCGAAGACCAGGATTATTTTTATCCGGGAAGCCTGCGTGGCGGCCCGGTCCGCGGCCGGGAAGATAGCACCCGAGGCGGAGCTATTCCTTCAGGGGTTGGGGTGTCTGCGTGGGAACTCGAGCCCAGGATGCAAAGTCGGCTGATTCAGCAGCCTGAAGGCTGCTGCTCCCTCCGATTCGCACACTGAAAACATGCCGAAACCAGTTCTCACGCAGACACTGGAGCCCCCACTGAAGCCCGCACTTCGCACATTGAAGCGCCGGCCACCCCGGAACTCCCAGCCCGATGCCGTATAGCAAAACCAGGGCAGGTGTATCTCGAAGCCCCACACTCAAGTCGACGCGACCGAAAGGAGCGGCGACGTTCGCGGATGCCAAACAGGACACAGTAGCCCTGGTTTTGCTCTAATATGGCTGCCGAGGAAATCTTTACGATGACTGGCTCTCTGAAATCGCGCACCTCCCTTTTTGTCCTTTTGGCTGGAATCGTTACCACACAGCTTTTTGCGCCTCAGGCCTCCGCACAGACCCTCCAGGAGCAGATCAAGCTGGCCCAGGAAGTGGCGAGAGTCGCGGCCGACCTCGAACCCAAATCCAGCGACGTGATTACCCGGCTGACCATGCTGCGCGAGCTGCCCGACGGGCAGTGGAAGATGCACTCCGGCGACCTGGCGCACGGCGAGGCCGTGAACCTGGACGACAGCTCATGGGAGCCGATCGCGCTGAACGCCGAAGCGCCGAATGACGCGGTGTGGTTCCGGCAGACGTTCGCGATTCCGGAGACGCTGAACGGCTACGACCTGACCGGCGCGCGAGTCTGGTTCCAGTTCCACGCCGACGCCAACGGTCCCATGCCGGAGATCCTGTATTTCAACGGGCGGCGGGTGGCCATGGGCGACGACCTGGAGCCGATCGTGATTTTCGACGACACCAGGCCGGGTGACAAGGTCGTAGTCGCGGTGAAACTGCTGCACACCGTGGACAAGAAGGGATTCCACGGCGCGACGCTGCGCATCGATTTCCCCGAAGGGCGGCCGAGCCCCGAGGACCTGCGCACGGAGTTTCTCTCCTCGGCGCTGCTGGTGCCTTCGCTGGCGCCGGGCGACCAGAGCAAGGTCGAAACGCTCAATGGAGCGATCCAGACCGTGGATCTGAGCGCGCTGGAAGCGCACGA
>JASHQQ010000262.1 GCA_030039035.1 Acidobacteriaceae bacterium
TCCCGCCGATGGCCGCGGCGCGGGTACCGGTGAGGAAGTCGTCGGCGCTGGTGGTGCCGCCGAAGGGCATGTCGAGGTGAGTGTGCGCGTCAATGCCACCGGGGAGCAGCAGCAGGCCGGTCGCGTCGACGACCTTGTCGGCGGAGGCGGGGATGCAAGCGCGAATCTCCTTGATGGTTGCGCCGTCGATGAGCACGTCCGCGTTGACGGTCGAGCCGGCGTTGACGACGGTCCCGTTCTGGATAAGGGTGGTGGGCATGGGGGGATTGTAGACGATCGATTGCTGGTCTCATGGAGTTGCATCCCCGGTCCGAACACACGGACCGGGGCACCCGGCGATAGCCGAGCTGGCGTTCCGCGGCGCGGAACATTGCAAGCTGGCGAGTTAGCGCGCAGTGAATCTGGTCCCTCCCTTTTCGCAAAGAACACGAAAAGGATGGGGCATCCAAGGTCACGGCCGAACGCGCTTGAGCAGGTGCAGGAGGAGGTCGTCGTCGAGGATCACCTGGTCGCCTTCGGTTAGATAGCGGTCTTTGTATGTGATTCCTTGGCCGTCGGGGATGTATCCACGCTTGCCGTAGAGCTTTAGCGCAGCGTTGTAGCCGGGATGCAGGCCGACGCCGATACCCACGACACCGGAGACGCGGGCGATCTCGGTCTCAGCGGCATCGAGCAGCGCTGTGCCGATTCCCTTTCGGCGGAACGAGGGAAGAACATTCAGATCTTGTATCTCGGGAATCTTCTGCTCGGCAAACACGGGGTAACTCGGCGTCCAGTTCACCGTCACATATCCCGCGAATTCAAGGTTCAGATTCGCCACCCAGCAGGATCGAATGCTCAATGCCTCCTCCGCGAGATATCGACGGAACAAGGCAGCGGGCTTTTCCCAGCCGATGGCGCGGAATGCCTCTGCCATGGTCTCCGCGTCGGTGTCTCGCAGAGGACGAATGTGAAGGTCATCGGTCATAGTTCGGCGCGGAGCGGGCGTCATTCTATCCCCAGGTCCCAACACAGGGATCTGGGGCACCCAAGATTGTTCTTTCACCTGGAGAGGTGGAAAACGCAGATCCTTCGACTCTCTGCAGTCCGCTGCGCGGACTGCGGTCACCAAGGATGACAAGTCATCGAGAGAACTTCAGAAGAAGTTACTGCTTCACGAGGCGTTGGGGTTCTGCACGCAGACGGCGCCGCGGGTGCGTTCGTCCCATGACTCGGGCGGCAGGCCGTTTTCGACGCGCTTCATGGTGATGCACTCGTCGACCGGGCAGACCAGCGCACACAGGTTGCAGCCCACGCATTCGGTCTCGTCCACGCGTGGAATCTTGGCCAGCGGCGTCGGGTAGGGGCCGTGGACGGCGGGATCGACGGCGCGCTCCTGGCGCGTGACCGGCGTGGTCACGACGGCGACGCGGCTCCGCCACTCCACGGTGGAAGGGCCCTCGTGCAGTTCCACGGGGCCATTCACAGGTCCGGAGACGCGATCCATGTGGATGCACTGGTGCGCGCCATCCCAGCAGGCGATGTAGCAAAGACCGCATCCAATGCATTTAGGTTCATCGATATGCGCGACAATTTTATAGTTCAGGTTGAGGTTCTTCCACTCGGTGACCCTGGGCAGGGACAGACTGCGGAAATCGGCCAGGGAATTGAAGCCTTTTGAGCGCATCCAGTTCTCGAGGCCCTCGGCCATATACTCGACGACGCGATAACCGTAGTGCATCACGGCGGTGCAGACCTGCACCGTGCCGCAGCCGAGCAGGAAAAACTCTGCCGCGTCCTTCCAGTTCGAAATGCCGCCGATGCCGGAGAGCGGCAGCGCCGCTTCGGGATCCGACATGATCTGCTGCACCAGGTGAAGGGCGATGGGCTTGACCGCAGGGCCGCAGTAGCCGCCGTGGGCGCTCCGGCCGTCCACGCCTGGATTGGGCGTGAGCGTGTCGAGATCGATCCCGGTGATCGAGTTGAGCGTATTGATCGCCGATAAACCATCGGCCCCGCCGCGCCTGGCCGCGCGGGCGATGGCGCGGATGTCGGTGATGTTGGGCGTGAGCTTGACGAGCACCGGCGTGCGCGCCTTCTCTTTCACCCACGAAGTGATCATTTCGGTGTATTCGGGGACCTGGCCCACGGCCGAACCCATGCCGCGCTCGCTCATGCCGTGCGGGCAGCCGAAGTTCAGTTCAAGACCGTCGGCGCCGGCGTCTTCGGCGCGCTCCACGATTTCATGCCAGGCCTCGCGTGTGGATGCGACCATGAGCGACGCGATGACGGCGTGATGCGGGTAGTATTTTTTCACCTCGGCCAGCTCGCGCAGGTTCTCGGCAACGCTGCGGTCGCTGATGAGCTCGATGTTGTTCAGGCCCATCATGCGCTGGCCCTGCCAGTCGATCGACGAGTACCGCGAGCAGACGTTGGTGACAGGCTCGCCGATGGTTTTCCACACGGCGCCGCCCCATCCCGCGTCGAAGGCGCGCATGATCTGCTCGCCGCAGTTGGTGGGCGGAGCCGAAGCCAGCCAGAAAGGATTGGGCGAATCGATGCCGCCGGCAAAGCCGCGCACATGAAGGTCAGGCATAGATGGCCTCCGCGGCCTTGATCATGGCAAGGGCTGAGCGCTTGCCGTCGGCCACGGCGTCGACCACTTCGCGGCCGCCATTGACGCAGTCGCCGCCGGCAAAGTAGCGCGGGTTGCCGGTCTGGCCGGTAAGGTTGTCGGCCACGATCAGTCCGTCCTTCACCACGATTCGCCGCTTCTCCTGAATGAGTTGCGTGAAGGGCGACTGGCCGATGGCCGGAACCACCATGTCGCAAACGATAGTGTGTTGCGTGTCGGACATCGGCACCAGGCCGCCGTCTTCCATTTGTCTGACCTGCACGGTATCGAGCAACAGGCGGCCGTGCTGCTCGGGACGAATGGCGACCGGCTGGCGCCGCCAGAGGAACTGCACGCCCTCCTGCTTGCAATGGTCGTACTCGAAGTCGAAGGCGGGCAGATCGCGCTCTTCTCGCCGATAGATCAGGTAGACCGTCTCCGCGCCCAGGCGCCGCGCGGCGTTGGCCGCATCGATCGCCGTGTTCCCTGCTCCCACGACAGCCACGGTGCCCCGGACCTCGTGAATCTGGGCGGTCTTGTAGGCGGCGATCAGTTCCAGCGCATTGATGACGCCATTGGAGTCCTCGCCGGGGATGTTGAGGCGCTGCATGGCGCCGAGGCCCACGCCGAGAAAGATGTAATCGAACTCCTGCTCCAGGGCCGCCAGTTCGGCGGTCGATTCGATGGAGACGCCGAAGCGAAACTCCACGCCCATGCGGCGGATCATCTCGATCTCGCGCAGGCTTTCGGCGGCGCGAAGCTTGTACTCGGCCACGCCGTAGGTGTTCAGGCCGCCGGGCAGCTCGCGGCGCTCGATCACCGTGGCACGGCCGCCGCGGCGCTTGAGCTCGGCGGCGCAGGCCAGCGAGGCAGGCCCGGCGCCGATGCAGACGACATTCAGGTCGATGGTGTTGGGAGGAGCCGTAGGCACGTCGTAGCCGGCGGCATGGAAGTTGTCCATGGCGTGGCGCTGCAGCAGCGCGATCTGGATGGGTTGGCGGTTGTAGCGGTGCATCACGCAAGCGCCTTCGCAAAGCACCTCTACCGGGCAGGCACGCGAGCAACTGCCGCCCAGGATGTTGGCGTCGAGGATGCGATTGGCCGAGCCGCGCAGATTGCCCGCCGCAATGCGCTTGATGAAGCCCGGCACGTCAATGTGCGTGGGACAGGCCAGGGTGCAGGGCGCGTCGAAGCAGTTCAGGCAGCGATTGGCCTCGATCACAGCAGCTTGCGCCGTGAGAGGCGGCTTGAGCTCGCTGAAGCGTTCGAGCAACTCGGAGTCCTGGGGTAGCGTGGCAGTGCTCATACAGCCTCGGGGAATCTCATAGAAGTCTCAATCCCAGTCTATTCCTTTGCGCCGTCCACCGCGAGTGAATCGGTTTGGCGGGAGGCTCAGGACGCAACGAGCTGCCCATACTGGTCGGGCCGCCGGTCGCGAAAGAACTGCCAGGTACGCCTCACCTCGGCGATCTCGTCCAGATTCAGATCGGCGGTCAGCACCTCGTCCCTGTCGCGCGATGCCTGAGCGACGATCTGGCCTCGAGGGTTGGCGAAGTAACTCGAGCCGTAGAACTCGCCAATGTTCCACGGCGCCTCTACCCCTACGCGGTTGATGGCGGCGATAAAGTAGCCGTTGGCCGCCGCGTGGGCCGGCTGCTCCAGCTTCCACAAGTACTCGCTCAGCCCCGCCACAGTGGCCGAGGGGTTGAAGACGATCTCCGCGCCATTCAGCCCCAGGCAACGCGCGCCCTCGGGAAAATGCCGGTCGTAGCAGATATAGACGCCGATCTTCGCGAACCCCAGATCGAAGACCGGATAGCCGAGGTTGCCGGGGCGGAAGTAGAACTTCTCCCAGAAACCCGGCGCGACATGCGGAATGTGCGTCTTGCGATACTTGCCCAGGTATTCGCCGTTCCGGTCGAGCACCGCGGCTGTGTTGTAAAAGACTCCTTCCTGCTCGACCTCGTAGACCGGCACGATCATGGCAATGCCGAGTTCTTTGGCGAGCGAGCGCATCCGGGCGACGGTTGGCCCCGATGGAACCGGCTCGGTGGTCTCATACCATTTGACGGATTGCTCGGCGCAAAAGTACGGGCCGTTAAAGATCTCCTGCAAGCAGACGATCCGCGCGCCGTCGGCCGCGGCCTGGCGAATGAGGCCGAGGTGCTTGTCGATCATGGCCTGCTTCTGCACGGCGAGCGGCTCGGTGGCGGGCACGGCGTTCGAGGCCTGGATAATG
>JASHQQ010000041.1 GCA_030039035.1 Acidobacteriaceae bacterium
GCCGTTCTGGGGTTTTGGCAGCTTTCGCCGGCGGACAATTCGTCGACGAATCCGGCCTGCGGATCGGACCAGCGCCTCGCGGGGGCCTGTTTTACCGTGCACGGCCGGCTCGCCTGGTGGAACGATCCGCCAACGCGAAGAATCGAGGTCTTGCAGCCAAAGCGATCCCTCGCCATCGGCGAAGATACCGCGCTGCCGGAGGGGCTCAACCGCTGGCAAAGGGCGCCAGCCGCCCTGGCCGTCCGGATCGCGGATTACAACGATGTCATCACTGCCGACTTCGAGGTCTGTCCGCTGACGCCCGCGGAGGCCGGCAAGGTGCAGACCGTCTGCGTGGCATCGGTTTCGGAGTCATCGGCCAGCGCCGATTTGCGCGATTCGCCGGCTGAAAGCCAAATTGCACTGGATCGTGCGCGCCAGAGACTCGCAGAGGATGTCGCCCGCACTCCCCGCATTGACGCCCAGGCGGCGCGGCAGATGACGAACCCTGAGTTGCGGTCGGGCGTGCGCCAGTTCACCGGATTGCTGCGCACCTATGGCCTGGATCAGAAGGTGGAAGCGCTGCAGTTATTCCAGCGCATCCAGGGAGACACGCTGCGCGAAGGCAAAGCTGCCGCCCGCCAGCTCTCCGCAACCGGAAAGACCGATTTGGCCGGGAACAAGATCGCCGAGGAGATGGACACCTTCGAAAGCCGCATGCGAGCCGCGGGTCAGGAGCACCTCCGCCAGGTGGCGACACAGTATGTGCCGACGGCTGTTGTCCTTCGCGACGAGCTCCTGCGCCGGCTGGGGCAGCAATTGCCCGCGGATCCCGATCTGGTGTACGTGTGGGACGTCGGGCAGGAAGGCCAATTCCAGCAGGCGATGAGCGAGTTCGACGACCTGAACCACACCGGCTTTGAAGCCACCGCGGAGTTCCTCGACGGCCTGGCCAATCGGCTTCCGCGGTAAGCCGGGCCGGCAAGCCCGACGCACGAGGCCCATCCGGTTATCGCTTCATCACGCTCAGCGTAATGCTCGAGGGATACTCCTCTGAGTGGTGCACTTCGTTGTGCGCCACCACACCGTGCGCCTCGTCGTAGTTGTTTCCGCCCGTGTTCAGGTTGCGGTCATAGCGGGGAAAGTTGCTGCTCGAAATCTCGATCCGCAGTTCGTGCCCGGGCGCGAAGTAGCTGCTCGTCTCGATGGGCTGGAATTCGACCTTGTACACTTTGCCCTTTTCCATGAAGACCGGCGGCTTGTCGTAGCCCTCGCGATAGCGCACGCGCTGGATGTTCTCGTCGATGTTGAAGGCCGTGCCGTCGGGCATCACCTCGATCAGTTTCACCGTAAAATCGGTGTCTCTGGCATCGCTCGAGACATACAGCGTCACCGCCACCGGGCCGGTCACTTTCAGGCCCTCCTTGAGCGGGCCGGTCGAATAGACCAGCACATCGTCGCGGGCCTCAATCTCGCGCTGGTCGATCGCGCCGGGCCGGTATTCCGTGCCCATGCAGCAAAAACCGCCTCCATGGGTGGGCACCGGATTCATCGGATCATAGACAAATTTGTCCGCGGCATCCGCGCCCTGGGGAGCGGCCACCAGAGCGCCGTCGCCGTTGAGCGAGTTGGCGTGTCCCTCGCTGGCAAGGTAGAGCTTCATCGGCTGCACGCCCGCAGGCGGCCATGTGTCCGCCGACTCCCACTTGTTCAGCCCCATGGTGTAGTACTGCACCTTCGGCATCTTGTCGAGCACCGGGCTGTTCTCGCCCTTCAGGAAGCGATCGAACCACGCGTAGGTGATGGCGTCGTAATCGAGGCGCGCGTCGCCCAGGTCGCGGTCGCCTACCATGGTGTGTTCGGTGGCGCGCGTATAGCTGCAATGCGGAACGGGCGCAACGATCGCGTACTGCTCGTCGGCGATGGCCGGATCGGCCATTTTGCGCACCGCGTTGTAGGCGGCAAGGTTCGGTCCGGTGCTGATGTCGTACCAGGTCATCATCCACAGGCCGGGAATGTCGATGCGCAGATTGTCGTGCCACAGGCCGCCCTTGTACCATGCCGGGTCGTTGGGGCCGCGCTCGATCATCCCGGGCTGTCCGGAAGGCGTGGTGTCGGCATAAATGCTGCGCGGCGCGCCCAAAGCGGCGAGAATGTCCTTCTCCGGCAGGTGCCAGAGGGCTTTGCCCCAGTCGACGGCGGGCGGGTGCGCCCCGAGGTCCCACTCCCTGGCCGCCGCGACCAGCGCAGCCTGCGAAGTGCCGGGCGGGAAGTTGGGCTTGGCGTCAGTGATCTGCAATCCGGATTCGTAGACCCACGGGGCAAAGAGCATCTGCACCGCGCCGCCGCGGAACCAGTTGCCCTGCTCGTAATACGGCTTTACTCGCCCCACGCCCGCGCCAAAGCTCTCCGGAATAAACGTCGCCAGCGCCTTGTTGCCGCGTGAGGCGACGTTGAGCTGCCACTCCGCGGTCGATGAACAGCCGATCAGACCGACTTTGTCCGACGACCATGGCTGCGAGCCCATCCAGTCCAGCGCATCGTCGGAGTCGGTCAGCGGAACCCCGAGAATATCGTAGTCGCCTTCGGAAAAATATCGCCCGCGCTCGTTCATCTCCACATAGGCGTAGCCGTGTTTCACCGCCTCGAGCTCCCGCGACATATCGCGCGGCGCACCCAGCTCCACATCCCAGTAGTTGAAGTTGTAAGGGGTGCGGACGAAGATGATGGGATATTTCTTCGATTCGTCCCTGGGCCGGTAGATGTCGGCCTGCATGCGCTTGCCGTCGCGCATCGGCACCATCGCCTTGCGCTCGATGATGGCGATTGACTCCAGTTCCTTTTCAATGGCGTTGCGCCGCGCGATCAAGGCTGCATCCGGCTGCCGCGCCTGCGAAAGGGCCGTAAGACAGCTTCCGGCAAGAAGAAAGAGATTCAGGATCAAATGGCTTGCGCAACGCGCACGTAGCTTCATATCGGCCCTCTTTTTCAATGGATTTTCGCCGAACTCGAAGGTCCGCAGACACTATAGCGCAGCGGCCCGGAATGGAAGGAGGGTCAACGAACCCCCAAAAAGCAAAATGCCGCGCGAGGCGGCATTCTGCGGTTGGATCCGGTCAAGCTGTTCTTTTATATCCCCATCCCGAACTCGCTGGCCTGGCGCTCGTCGGCGCTGGAGTAAAAGTCGTAAGGGGTGCGGTGGTTGAATTTGTAGCGATTGCGTAGTTCGCGTCCGACGAAGATGCCGAGTGTCGCAACTGCCATTCCCACCGAAAACCAGGTGATCGCGCGCAGCGTGCCCTTCTCTTTATTTTCTTCAGCGGGCGCGAGGGCTTCCGGTTCAATGGACATGGCCGTCGGGCCTCCTCTGCAGGCATGATACCCCAATACCGATAGGACGCGATGGCGCGAAGGATGGTTAGCCTACCACTTTCGTCTCAATCCGTGGCATCGATGCGGGCGAGCCATTGCGCCTTTGCCGAATCGGGAAGAAAACTCGCCACAATTGAGTTCGATGCGAGCTGGCGCAGCTCGTCGCGCGTGAATCCCTGCTCTTTATGTGCCAGCAGGTACTCGTTCGTTACATCGGAGCCGAAGAAGGCCGGATCGTCGGAATTGAGCGTCACCAGCAGGCCCTCGTCGAAGTAGCGCCGCAGGGGATGCCAGGCAAACGACAGGCAGACTCCGGTGCGGACGTTCGAGGTGGGGTTCAGTTCCAGCGGAATGCGGCGCGCCTTGAGCTCATGGACGAGTGAAGGATCCTGGATCGCCGATAAGGCATGGCCGATCCGCTCCGAGCCGACCGAAAGCGCCTCCCAGATCGCCTCGGGGCCCGTGGTTTCACCCGCGTGGTTGGTCAGGCGGAGGCCCGCTTCTTTTGCGTTTTGGTATAGATCGCGGAAAGGGACAGAGCCTGCCTGCCGCTCGTCGCCGCCCAGCCCGATGCCGACGATCGCCGGATAGCCCGAGCGCATCTCGGCGGCCTTGCGGAAGACGCGCTCGGCTTCCGGCACGGTGAAGTGGCGCACGGCGTCGAAGATCCAGTAGAGCGAAAGGCCCAGCTCGCGCTCGGCGCGCACCCGCGAACGCTCCAGCCCCTCGAAGATCGGCTCGAAGCAGTGCGGATCGTGATCGCGCCACAAGTAGATGACGCCGACCGAAATGTAGACCTCGGCGTGGACCACCCCCTGCGCGGCCAGGCCCTGCATCATGCGCCAGGCGGCGAGCTCGTAGTCTTCCGGGGTGACGAGCCGCCGCGTGACCGCCTTGAAGCCTTCGATAAATTCACTGAAATTTGAAAATTGATACAGCGCTTCGGCTTCGTCGAGGGTCAGCGGCTCGGCATCGTGCCGCGCGCTCAATTCGACCAGCGTCGCCGGCGTAATTGTCCCTTCGAGATGCAGATGCAACTCGGCCTTGGGCAGGCGGCGGATGAAGGACTCCGTTTCAGAGCGGGAAGCCGGGCGATCCATTGCGTCTAGTTTAGTGCCGGGCGGCGGAGGGGGCGGACGGTACGGTGCCGTTCCCGCCTTGCCTGCCCAGTCGCCGACTTGCTGAAAGGCCGCGCGATGCGTACATACAGATTTGCTATTTGTATGTACACGCATTACGATGATGCGTGGGAGAACATCACAATGGCCGAAGCAAGACGACAGACGGTTCACAAGAATTTCCGTCTCGATCCGGCGCAGATCGCCCGCGCGCAAAAGGTGCTCGGCGCCTCCACGGAAACGGAGACTATCGTTCGTGCTCTCGATCGTGTCATTTCCGAGGCTGAACGCAATCGCCTGACGATTCAGAGCAATCGGCGATTCTTAAAGAGCGGCATTGTCATCGAGGATGTGTTGGGTAGCTTGGCGGAGTAGGGATGCCGGTCTTGTTCGATTCCTCCATTTATGTCGCCGCATTGCGCCCGGGCGGCGACCCTGGTCTGCTTGCTCAGCGATGGACCATGGAATCTCCGCTGTGGTTGAGCTCGGTTGTGCTCGAGGAGCTCTACGCGGGGTCGAAACCAGGTGACCGCCGCGCCCTGGAGAAGCTGGAACGGGATTTCGAGAAAGCCGGGCGGCTGCTGGTCCCGAACCTCGGCGACTGGACCTCGGCCGGCAAGGCGCTCGCCGCCATTGGCCGGAAATATGGATACGAAAAAGTCGGCAGAGCGCGGCTTACGAACGACACGTTGATTGCGACGAGCGCCGCGAGGAGGGGAATCCGGGTGCTGACCCTCAATGCGCGGGATTACGCGTTGCTGGCGCGTTTCTTTCCTCTCCAGTGGGAGACGCGCAGTCTCTAAAACTAGCTACTGGCTATGGACATGACGGGGCAGAAGAGTCACGGCCGACCAATTCCGCCGCGATTGGCGTGGGGTAGAATGGCTTTGGTGGAAGTGCCATGGACCCAAACGCCGCCGCTTTAGCAGACAAGATCCGATCGCTCAGCCCGGACCAGATCTTTGAGGTAGAAGAATTTGTGGAATTCCTCCGTTCGCGCGGCTCGGACCGAGGTCTGACTCGAGCTGCGGCCACCGCGAGTGCTCCCGCATTCGAAGCAGTTTGGGCCAATCCGGATGACGACGCCTACGATGCCCTTTGAGTTCGGTGATGTCGTCCTCGTCCGGTTCCCGTTCACTAACCAAGCCGGAATCAAGCAACGTCCAGCGGTTGTGGTCAGTAACGGAGCTTACAACGCAGCAAGGCCAGATGTGGTCATCATGGCGGTCACCAGTCAGCTCCATCCTTCCCGCGGTCTGGGCGAGCTGATGATCCACCATTGGCAAGCTGCCGGCTTGTTGAAGCCCTCCGCCATCAAACCGGTTTTCGCAACGATAGAGCAAACCATGATTCCAAGGCGCTTGGGTGTTCTTGAGGCACTCGATCAGGTGGCCCTGCGTCAGGTGATTCCCGCGGTTCTTGGCTAGCTGGGGTTCTTTCTCGCTCCGGCAGCCCACGCGCCCGCCCTACCGCGTCGCCGCAAACTCCGACCGGTGCCGGCTGTAGAAGAAATAGATCAGCAACCCGGTGACGAGCCAGATGAAGAATGCCGTCCAGGTGAGCACTTCAAGACCCAGCATGAGCACGATGCAGAAGATGATGCTCAGGACGGGAAAGACCGGGCCCAGCGGAGCCTTGAAGCCGCGCCGGCGGTCGGGCTCGCGATAGCGCAGGATGAGCACGGCGATCGAGACCAGCACGAAAGCGAAGAGCGTGCCGATGTTCGACAGGTTGGCGACGGTGCCGATATCGAGCAGGCCGGCGGG
>JASHQQ010000042.1 GCA_030039035.1 Acidobacteriaceae bacterium
CTTCGCACGCTGGCGAAAGCCGGGACCGAAGTTACTCTCGAAGTGGTTGCGCCGGTCACGCTGAGAGCGGTTCTCGACGCGCTCGAACTTCACTATCCCGTGCTGCGCGGAACCATTCGCGACCATGTGACGCAGCAGCGGCGGCCGTTTCTGCGCTTCTTTGCGTGTGAGGAAGATCTGTCGCACGACTCTCCGGATGCGCCGCTGCCGGAAGAGGTTGCGAATGGAAAAGAACCGCTGCTGATTATCGGAGCGATTGCCGGCGGGATTCCGTGATCCGGTTTTTCGAAGGCGGGGAAAACGCAGCGACGCAGGCATCTCGCGGGCTGAAGCCCGCGAGATTGGAGACAAACAATAGCTTCGGTCCGGCACGGCTGAAGCCGTGCCCTTTCAAAGCGGCGACTTGTCCGTATTCTGCCCGGAGCGCATGGGATCGACAGTGCTACCTGAAGACCATGGCCATCGCCGCGCCCGCTTCGGCGTCCTCGACGACGACGTGGACCTTAATGTCCAGCAATTCGGCCCATCGGGCAGCGCCCTCATACAGTGCGGCGGGACTGTTTGTCTCGTAGAGAGTGAATCCGCAACTGATATCGACACTATGCCAGCGTCCCAGCAAAGTCACACCTTCGCGCGGGGCGGCTTCGCCGGCAAGAAAACGGTTCACGGCTTCCCGGATGGCTCCGGGTCTCAAAGACCAGGTTGACATCACCTTCATTGCCTTCATCCTCCATTTCCATTGATCTTTTGGGGAGATTGTTCCCGGGACTGCGCGGGTCTGGCGATTATATTTCACGCGACCGAACGGCTGCGCGAAAGAAAAAGCCCACGGAGCCGATCGTTCGGGCTCCGTGGGCCATGGTTGATCTACGTTGAGTTATTGTAACCCTGATTCAGAGTGCTCCCACAGCGGCACTCCGAGTCGATTGTCGCGCCCGCCCGCGGCTCGCAAACCACATTCCTTGAGATTCACGAGCCGCGGAACCTAGTTGAGAAACAAGCTCAGTCGAGCGCATCCACGTAGCGGCCGATCAGGATCGTGTCGCCGTTGGCCGGATTCTTGATCAGCAGCCCCACAACGCGCACCAGGTCGCCGCCATGGATCGAACCCAGGCCGGTGTAGCCGTAGCGGAACGCTGTAATGCCGGTGAGATAGACATTGATGGTTTGCGGGATGAGCTGACCGGCGAAGGAGTCGACCTTCATCTGGAACGTATCTTTGCCCACCTTCACGCTGCCGTCGACCACTGTGCCCACGTAGCCCCAGTCGCGCAGCGTAACGCGCTTGACGGTGACGCCGCTCGCGCTGGCCGCGCCGCTCGCCGGTCCGCCCACGCCGATACTCTGGCCGGGCAGCAGCGCATCGTCGTTGAAGACGAGCGTGCTGAGCGCCACCGGCAGCTTGTGCTTGTTCCAGCGGATGAAGTAATTGTCGGTGTCGCTGAGATCGACCGTTGCGATCTCGCCCAGAGTCAGCCCGGTGGTGGTGGGCAGCAGGCCGCGCACATAGAGGTCGAAGCTCGAGGCCGCGTTCGTCGAGGGCGTGACGAATGTCGCCAGTCCGCCGGCGTAGAAGCCGTTCTGCGAAAGAATCGTGATTTCGCTTGCGGTGATCGTCGATGTGGCGCGAGTCAGCGTGCCGGAGATCTCCACGATCGTGCTCGAGTTCAACTCATTGATCGTCGCGTCGCCGTCCCACTGCGTCTGGTTGGTGGTGTCAATCGTCCAGGTCCGGCCATGCGGGCCCTGCACGGTGAAAGACTGGTTCGTCAGGTCGACTTGCAGCACGCCGGTATCGAACTCGTCGATGAGCGCGCCGGGAGCATTGGGTCCGACCACGCCGATATTGAAGACCGGATCCACCGTGCCGGTGATCTGGCCATCGGTCACCTGAATGGACTTGTGAAGATCGAAGTCCATGCGGATGCCCACCGGTTCGGTCTGGCTGACCACGATCGGGTGGAGCGGGAAGTTTCTGGTGATCGTGTAGCTCGTCAGCGTTGGCGTGATGTACTGGATCGACGGCGGATTGCCGGCCGAAGTCATCAGGTAACCGAGGCTCGGGTTCTGGGCGCTCGGGCTCTGGCCAATGGTGACCACAACCTTGTCGTAAGTGCCGACCGGCACGGAGCTGATATCGATGAGCGTCTGGAGTCCGTCGAAGCGGGCGAAGTCGATCGTCGCCGGGCCGTTCAGCAGATGTACGGTTGTGCCGGTGGAGCTATCCGTCGCCGCAATGTCCGTGATCACCACCGAGAAGGAGGCCACGGCGGCCAGCGGAGTATCTGTCCCAATGACGAAGGTCTCGCCTTTCTGGGTGGTGGCAGCCGGCGTAGCGGCCTGGGTAATGCTCGCGCCGGCCAAAGTGGCCAATGCCGCGAGCGCAACAAGTGAAGCATGAACCAGGTTGCGATTCTTCCTCATAATCCTGTCCCATCCTTTTCTGCAATCAGTTGGTCAGTTGGACGAATGCATGCCGGCGCCGGCCGGAATGCAAGCTTCATGGCAGAAAACGACCGCGGCAATAAACTTCCGGTGTGCACTTGTCGAAGTGTGCCGGCTGATCTGTTTTTGAATCTCGATACCAACAATGAATGTAAGCACCGTTCCCGGGTGCGCTCCGCGGGGAGCATTCGCCATGAGTCACGGTTGGCGGCATATAGGGCCGTTGGTCATTGACTTTCCTCGCCGCCACACGCGTAGACACCAATCTCTGGAAATGGTTGCGGGGATAGGGGAAAAAAAACATAACCTTTTCGTGGTAAGTGCGTCGCGGGGTCCTGTAGCGGAGGCGAATTCGCCACTTTGGACGTGACTTTTTCGCCATTACCCTTCGCCTTGGTTGTAGCCGAGGAAACCGACGTCGTGCCTCGAAATTACTTATGTAACTGGTAGCGTGACCGCAGGGATTTGTCCTTTTCCTGGTCCCAAAGGCGGGACCTGGGGCACCCGGATTCGTGGGCGCGACTACGAAATCACGCGGTCACGGCACTACGCGAATTCCCATCGGCGGGCCAGCCTGCGTGCCACGGCGAACAACACGATCGCCGCCGCGAGAAGCACGGTGACTTGCGGCCACAGCGTGACAACCGGCTGGTCGTACCAGAAGACCTTGGTGAAGCCGTCGATGGCCCAGGCATTGAGCGTCCACAATCCGGCGCGCTTCAGCGCATCCGACATCATGACACGCGGAAACATGCTGCCGCCGATGGCCGACATGGTGAGAATGAGCAGCGTCGAAAGAGCTCCGAGCTGCGCGCGCGTTTTGCAAACGCTGGCCAGCGCCATGCCGAACGCGGCCACGGCGACCGCCGTGCACAAGCCCATTACGACAAATCCGGGAATATGGCTGAAGAAATCCACCTTGAAGACGGACCATGCAAACAGATACATCACCGTGAGCTGCACAAAGGCGAGCATCGTGTTGAAGAGCATCTTGCCGGCCAGCAGGCCGGTCATATTGATGCGCGAGCTGAGCACGCGATCGAGCGTGCCGCTCTCGGCCTCGTCGAGCAGCGAACCGGCCGAGCCCGACGCCGTGAAGAGCAGGAACATGACGCCGATGGCCGCGGCATAAAACGACACCATGGGATTGTTCTTGTTTTCGCCCACCACGGCGCGCTGGTCGACGCGGATCAGTCCGCTGAATTCCTGCGGGGAGCCCGAGCCCGTCGCCCGGCCGCTGAGAGTCTTCCGCAGATCCTCAAGGTTGTCGTCCATCCGTTTGCGCTGCTCCGGCGTGAACGTGCCGATGTATTCCTCGGTGTATTTCATTCCCTGCTCGGCCATATCGAGGGGCATCGCGGTCATGGCGGCTTTTTGCAGCAGGCCGTTCACCATCTGCGGCGCAATCGTATCGCTGGCGTCGTTGAGCAGCTCGATCTGCGTTCCTTTGGCATCGGGTCCGAAAGAGACGGGATGGGCGCCGAATCCGCCGGGAATGATGAGCGCAACGGAGACGTCGCCCGTCTTCACCGCGGCCTCGGCCGTTGCTGCGGTATAAGGCTGCGGCGCGGGCGCGCCCTTGCGCGCCGGCGGAGCGGTCCTCACGCTGAGCGATCCCTCGCTCTCCAGCCCGGCAATGAGATCGCGCGAAGCCGGGCTGCGGTCCTGGTCGACGACGATCAGCGACACCCTGGGCGTGGAGGTGCGACTGGAGCCGAAGATGACGGCGAAGATGGCGAAGAAGGAGATGGGCAGGATGAAGCTGAGCGCCAGCGAGGCGCGGTCGCGGCGCATGGCGGTTATGGCGGTGCGGACAATGGGCAGGATCAATCGCGCAGCTCCCTTCCGGTCAGGTGCAGAAAGACCGATTCGAGGTTGGGACGGCGCAGCGACACGTCGACGAGCCCGAATCCCGCTGCCGACGAGGCTTCGAGCAGTGCGCCGATTTCGGCGGGATGTTCCACGGTAAACTCCGCGGTCGTCCCGGTCATCCGGCCGCCGCGCGCTTCCACCCACGCGCGTATCGCGTCTTCGGGCCCGGCGAAGCGCGCCGTCACCTGGCTGCGCTCGCCGAACGACGCGCGAACCAGCCCTTCCCGGGTGTCGAGCGCGATGATGCGGCCGTGATCGACGATGGCGATGCGGTCGCAGAGCCGCTCGGCTTCTTCCATGTAGTGGGTGGTGTAGATGATCGTCATGCCCTGCGCGCGCAGGGCCTCGATCATCTCGAAGATGCGGTTGCGCGACTGCGGATCGACGCCCACGGTGGGCTCGTCGAGCAGCACGAGGCGCGGGTGGTGGATGAGCCCGGCGGCCATGTTGAGCCGGCGCTTCATGCCGCCGGAGAGATTGCGCGTCAATTCGCCGGCGCGGTCTTCGAGCGATGCCCAATGGAGGCACCACGCGACCGAATCCTCCAGCTCCTTGCCTCTCATCCCGTTATATCGGCCGAAAGAGTGCAGGTTTTCGCTCGCGGAGAGCCGCGGATAGAGCGCCAGTTCCTGCGGAACCCATCCCAGCGCCGCGCGCGCCTGGCGTGATCCGGCCGCGGAACCGAAGACAGCGACCTGGCCGGAGTCGGGAATCACGCGGCCGGCAACGGCGCGGATCAGCGTGCTTTTGCCTGCGCCATTCGGCCCGAGAAGACCAAAGCACTCGCCGGCGCGCAGCTCCAGCGAGACGCCGTCGACGGCGGTCACAGCGCCGAAGCGCTTGACCAGCGAATCCACCGCGAGCGGCGCAACTGCGACGGCTTCAACGAGCGTGGCTTCGGCTGCCGACATGCCCCGGCTCCTGTGCATGAACCGACGAGGCCATCGTACAGGAGCGGAGTCCGAAGGACGATTGCAATCCGACGAAGGGCGCCGGATTCCGGATGAAAGGCCCGGATACCAGCACGGAGGGACAGGCTCAAGCCAGGTACTTCTTCAACGGCTCCCAGTAGTGGCTGTGCCATCCGTTGTCAAGGTGGTCGTAGAGGCCGGCGGGAAAACCGGTGTGGTCGAAGGCAAGCGCCGCTTCCGCGCCGCTCGGCTTCAATTCGAAATGGACGATCGAATACACGCCCGCATCCCAGGAAGCCGGCCGCCACGCCTGCACGATGCGCTGGTTTTCGACGAGTTCGATATTGCGGCCCAGGATGAGTCCGCCGAACAGGCTGAACGCTCCGCCGGGTCTGGAATCGATTTCGGCCGCACTGCCCGTGAAGGCCGCAAACTGCCTCGCATCGAGCAACGCCGTGTAGATGCGCTGAGGGGTCGCCCTGAAATCGATGTCGTAGTGGATCGAGGTGAGAGTCGCGTGCGCGGTGCCGGCTGTCTTCTCCTGCATTTGCGGCTGCGCAAAAACGCCGCGCGCGGCCAAACCCCCAAATCCCGCGGCGATAGCGGCGATCAAGGTCCGGCGCGTGGACGCGGATGCGCCCGGATGGATTTCGTTCTTCATGGTGGCCTCACGTTGCCAGGGAAAGATTTCCCGTATCGTTGTCGCGCGAAGCCGGAGCCGGCTTCGCAACGGAATCATCGAAACACGGGCGCAGGATATGTTCAAGATCATATTTTGGCCGGCAGGTATGCTGGTGCCGGCGCATCCTGCGACGCGGAGGAAAAAACCTCATGCCCTATCCGGCCGGTCATCGCGACGAAGTGAAGAGGCGGATCGTGGCCAGCGCGCGGCGGCTTTTCAACCGCGATGGCTTCGGGAGCGTCTCCGTCGACCGCATCATGAGCGGCGCGGGGCTCACCCGCGGCGGCTTCTACAGCTATTTCGGGAGCAAGAGCGAGCTGTATACCGAAGTGCTGGGCTGCTTCTTCACCGATCCCGAGTGGAAAAGCTGCTGGGAAGGCGTCGAGGTCGATCTGCGGTCGAGGGAAGTCGGGCCGCAGGTGGTGCGCGCCTACCTGTCGCGGCAGCATTTTGAAGATGTCGAGAACTCCTGTCCCATGGTCGCGCTGCCTTGCGACGTCACGCGCGGCGGCGCCGCAACCCGGCGGGCATTTGAGACGGTCTTCACGGCCATGGTCGGCGTGCTCGAGCGGAGTTTACCGAAGGGCGCGCCGGCTGCCCGAAGAAATCCCGCTGGCGCGCGCCGGCGCAGAGCCTCAGTGGCGCAGGCGATGGCGGCGCTGTGCGTCGGAGGCATGGTTGTGGCGCGTGCGCTTGAAAATCGCGCCATGGCCGACGAACTGCGCGATTCGTGCATGGCCGTTGCGTTCGAGATGGCCGGATGGCGCGACGGGAAGAAACCCCGTCGCTGATTGCGGCCTCGTCGAGCGCGGGGCCGGAGGTGGATCAAGTGAACAGATCCGCGCCGGGGCGCCAGCTTCCGTCGGCGGTTCCGTAGGGGCTGGCCACCACCACTGTGTATCCGTCCGGGTCCTTCATCCAGCACTCCCAGTGATTGGGACCGCCATCGGGGTCGTCGGGCGGATTGCGGTGCCGGGGCAGCACGATCTCCACGCGCATCTCAGCCACGCGCTGCATCACAGCGTCGAAGTCGTCGACCTCGAACCACAGCAGAACGCCGTTGCCGTAAGGCTTGTCTTCGGGATTGCCGATGCGGCCGTGGTGATGCTCGACCTCGAAATTATGCAACTGCATCACGAGCCGGCCGTCCTTGATGAGTTGTTCATAGTGCTTGCCGCCGTGGCCGCTCTTCAGGCCGAGCAGCCGCTGGTACCAGCGGCTGCTGGCTTCCACATCGTTGACGCAGATCATGGGCTGGGGGCGCATGGCACCCAGCCTAGCAGACGTGCGAAGCCGGGCGTCGCTCCGGCTGCGGAATCCGGGGCGGTGCGCTATTTCCGTTCCGCCGGGCGGCCTTTGGAGGATTCGTCCGGCCGAGACTCATCGCCTGAGCCGACATGCGACTCCGCGTCCGGGTCCAGGCCCGTCGAATCGGCCGGATCGACCGTGCCGTAGGAGTCGTTGACAATGTCGCTGGTGACTTTGCCGTCGTTGGTAAAGCCGCGGGGCCTGGCGTCGGCCGGCCCTTTCGAGAATCCGGTCCCTTCGGGCATGGCGTCTCTCCGAGCCGCGAGATGCGGAAGAGGGTCAAACGGCTGGCCGGATGAGACCCGGAAGATTGCCTCCGCATTCGGCCGGAAACATCGGATGCAAAGGAGCCGCGGGCGCCCCGCCGAGGGACGCATTTCAATGCGCGGCGTCGGATACCTGCGCGAGGCCAGCCTGCTCATGCGGTCCGAGGAGTAGCTGGACGCCCGTGTAGGCAATCCAGCCCGGTTGCCCGTTGCCGGGCGCGACATGCTGGAAGCTGCGCCCGCCCATCAGCAGCAAGAGCACGGTGTTGCGGCGGTTGAGCGCGCGGCGTCCGCCGGCGCCGAGAGTTGCCTCGCGCGCCTTGGGCTCGCCATCGACGCGATTGGCGTCCTGCTGGTCGTAGATCTCGAGGTAGGCTTCGGTCCGGGCCGAGAATTCGTGGCCGGCGATCATGCCGCGAATCCACGCTTGCGGCACGTTGCGGTTGGTGAACCAGTATCCGGCTTCGCCGTCGAGGCGGATGGGACCGAGCCGCGCATTGGCCTCGACGGGCAGCAGAAACTGCGGACCGGGTGGAACGACGGCGCGTTGCACTGAGGTTGTGGGGTTGTTGAGCGAAAGCTGCGGGTAGGTGGAGACGGAGAAATCGGGATCGGATTCCGCCGCAGGATCGGCTGAAGCCGACCCGACTGAAGGCATGTGCTGGTAGAAGCGCCATTTGACGCCGAGCAGCGATTCGCCGAGCCCGCCCGCAATGCGATCGGCTTTCTGGCCGCCGCGCTCCTCGTGCAGGGCGATGGGCAGTTCGTACTTGAGCTGGATGCGATCGCCGAGCCCGTAGTTCATGTCGAAGTCGGGAATGGAATAGTTGCCTTCGCCCGGATTCCGGTCGCCGATCCAGCCGTAGTTGATTTCCCAATGGCGATTGCCGGGGGTTTCAGGATCGTCGGTCCGGAATGGCGGTCCAGCCTGCGCGTGAGCGACCGCGGCGAGCAGCGCCGGCAGAAACCAAAGCGCGACGTACCGGTGGACGCAGGGGCCGAGCCAAAGCAGGAATGGAATCCGGGGGCGAAGCTGCGGGCGAGTCCCGGACTCACGGTCTCGGCACTGGAAGCGAAGAAGACATTCAGATGCGGAGCGCTCAGCCACGGGCCGGAGCCTCGACCGGGACGACCGCCTGCGACAGCTCGCGTGCCGCATCGGCAGCGCGCGTCGACTCTGTCTCGATGAACGCGCAGGCCTGCTCGCCGCTCATGGGCCGGCCAAAGAGATAACCCTGCGCCTGGTCGCAGCCCGCCTCCTTGAGCGCCTGGGCCTGCGAGCTCGTCTCCACGCCTTCGGCAACCACGGTGAGACGCAGGGTGCGGGCCAGGCCGACGATCGTGTTCACGATCGCCGCCGCCTTCGACTCGGTTTCCATTTCGGAGACGAACGACCGGTCGATCTTGACGATGTCGAACGGGAAGCGCCACAGATAGCTCAGACTGGAGTAGCCGGTGCCGAAGTCGTCGAGAGCGATGGTGATGCCCATCTTGCGAAGACGGCCGAGCTGCTCGAGCACGACCTCGGTATTCTGCAACCAGACGCTCTCGGTCACTTCCAGTTCCAGCCGCTCGGGCGCCAGACCGGTAACATGGAGAGCGTTTTCGACAGCCGCAAGAACATCGCCGTGACGAAACTGCATCGGCGAAAGATTGACGGCGATCTTGAGCGGCTCTTTCCAGGCCGCGGCAGCGCGGCACGCGGATTCGAGAACCCAGGCGCCAAGCGGAATCATGAGACCCGACTCCTCGGCCACGGGAATGAATGCGGCCGGCGACTGCGGCGGCCAGCCTTCGGGCCAGCGCAGCAGGGCCTCGAACCCGATCAGATGGCGGTCGCTGCAATCCAGAAGAGGCTGGAAGGCGAGGCGAAACGCATTGGAGTCGAGAGCACGGCGAAGATCGATTTCGATATGCCGGCGTTCGCGGAGGACGGCGTCCATGCCCGGCTCGAAAAAGCAGATCGTATTGCGCCCCTCGGATTTGGCCTTGTACATGGCCGCATCGGCACAGGTCAGCAGGGAATCCCAGTCGTCGGCGTCGCCGGGAGCCACGGCAACCCCGATACTCGATCCGCAATTGAGCTCGATATCGCCCACGCGGTAGGGCTCCCTGAGCGCCTCCAGCAAGCGCCGCGCCAATGACACCCCTCCCTCGGGCTGCGGGGCGCCGGTTTGCAGAACAACGAACTCGTCCCCTCCGAGGCGGACAAGCCAATCGTCGGCCCGGATGCTGGCCTTGAGCCGTTGCCCCACGGCGCGAAGCACCTCGTCGCCGGCGGAATGACCAAAGCTGTCATTGATCTCCTTGAACCGGTCGAGATCGACCAGCAGGGCCGCAACCTGCCTCTGCTGTTGCCGGGCCTGCGCGATCGCGGCGGTGGCCCGCTCCTTCAGACGGCTGCGATTGGGCACGCCGGTCAGGTTGTCGTGCTCGGCCTGGTAGGCGGCCTGCGCCTGGGCGGCGCGATGCTCGAGCATCTTGCGGTAGACCATGAAGGCCGGCACGCCGCCGGCGAGCAGCACCATCAGTGCAATGATGGACTCGGTGAGGAAGAACGAGTGCTCGTAGAGGGCTTTGTCCGCGGTCTGATCCAGATAGACTTCGAAGACCCCCAGAATCGCCCCTTTCTCGCGAATGGGGATGCAGGAAACCGCAAAAAACCGGGGATTTTCCAGGTCGTCCCCTTCCCGCGTGTCCGTCAGCTCCGTGCCGGTCAGAATCGCGTCCGCAGCCTGCCGGCCGCGCAGGGCGGCCAGCGAACCGGAGACCCGGGGGGAAGGCATCCTCTCCGAGGCGAAAACCAGGCGGCCGTTCCGGTCCCAGATGCGATAGCGATAGATGTCGCCAACCTGGCTGGCCCCGGTGAGAAGCCGTCGCGATCCTTCCGACAGTGGCGCGCCGGCGATAATCGCGGGAAGGTCGTCGACCGTGTCCACCAGACTGTCGGCCCAACTGTCCGAGGTGGACAGCGCATCGGCGCGAAGCATGCGCGCGGAAACGAGCTGCCCGAGCTTCGCACCTCCCAGTGCCAGGAGGAGGATGGAAGCCAGGAGGAGGACAATCTTTCCGGAATCGGTAAGAAGGAATCCGCTTAAGTGCCGTCTCATAATCGAGATTTGCTCCGAATCCGCGGTTTTTGGGCGCCACGAATCCGGCGCAGTCTTGTCGCTATGAGCTATATCGCCCTGGAGGCCGGGAAACATGAGAAGGCGACCTGTTTCATGATATTACCGGCGATATGATATCATTCTGTTGTGCGGCTTCTGCTGGACACGGACGTGATCGTCGCGGCGATGAGGAGTCCCACCGGAGCATCAGCGGAATTGCTCCGGCGCATTCGGGCAGGGAGAGCGACCCTGCTTTCGAGCGTCGCACTTGCGTTGGAGTACGAGGCGACTTGCATGCTTGCCGAGCACCGTTTGGCATCTGGCTTGAACCAGAGTGAAGTCAGAGCCTTCCTTGATCGTCTGGTTTCGATCGCCGAGCCAGTGCGACTGTATTTCCGCTGGCGTCCGCAATTGAGCGATGCAGGCGACGAACTGGTGTTGGAAGCTGCGGTAAATGGCCGTGCCGACGCAATTGTCACGTTCAAAGAGCGCGATCTGCGCGCGGCAAAAACGGGATTCGGAATCGAGGTCATGCGACCGGGGGAGATTCTCAGGAGGATTGAACGATGACGACGCGAGTCGCTACCTTTCCATTGCGGCTGCCAGTTTCCCTGAAAGCCGAACTTGAGAAGCTCAGCAAGCGGGACGGCACAAGCATGAACCAGTTCCTGGTGATTGCGGCGGCGGAGAAAATTGCGGCGATGGAAACCGAGGAGTTTTTTGCCGAGCGCCGCAGACGGGCGGATGACGAAGCGTTCCTGCGCATTCTCAACCGCAAAGGCGGCGAAGAACCGCGGCCCGAGGACCGGATCGAGGAGTAGTAGCAGGAGACAGAGTCGGCGTGCAGATCGGCGCGCGGCCCAGCCTTCCCGGTACTTCCGTCCGCTGACCAAAATGGGTGCCCCATCCTTCGCGTGAGCCGCCGCAAGGCGGCGCAGCGAAGGGTGGGATGGCGATTGCCAGGAAATTCCGTTCGCCAGTTCAAGTTGTCTCTTCGGTGTTCGCGCCGTCTACTGAGATCCGATTTTCACCAGAGGCGGAATATCGCGATCCCACGCTTTCGCAAAATACGCGAAAGGATGGGGCACCCATGTTTGTGGTTCGACCGCCCGCCACACTCTCCCAGGTCCGGACACACGGACCCTTCGACTTCGCTCAGAGCAGGCTCTGGGGCACCCGTCTCCATTTTCTTCGATCCCTGCTCCCTGTTCCCTGTTCCCCGTCTTTCAGTGTTCGCCCTTGCCCGGCCTTAGCATCAGGTCGCGGATGGCTTCGCGCGGGTCTTTGCCGGAGTCGAGGATCAGCTCCATCTGTTCGGCGATGGGCATTTCGATGCCGTGGCGGCGGGCGAGGCCGAGTGCGGCACGCGTGGTGAGCACGCCTTCGGCGACCTTGCCGCCCAGCGATTCCAGAATCTCCGGCAGCTTGCGGCCGCGGCCAAGCTCGAAGCCGACGGTGCGGTTCCTTGAGAGCGAGCCGGTGCAGGTGAGCACCAGGTCGCCGATGCCAGAAAGGCCGGCGAGGGTCTCGCGGCGGGCTCCGCAGGCCACGGCGAGGCGCGTGATCTCGGCGATGCCGCGGGTCATCAGGCCGGCGGCGGAGTTGTAGCCGAGACCCACGCCGGCGGCCACTCCGGCGGCGATGGCGATGACGTTCTTGAGCGCGCCGCCCAGCTCGACGCCGATGACATCGGTCGAAGTGTAGAGCCGGAGGGTTTCCGACGAGAACTCGCGCTGGACCTGCGCGGCGATGGCCGCCGAAGCGAAAGCGACAGTGACGGTGGTGGGCTGGCCCTGCGCGACTTCGAGCGCGAAGCTGGGGCCGGAAAGCGCGCCAATCGAAACAGGGACTGAGGGGCCAAGGGACTGAGGGACTGGGGACGAGGGTCCAGCGTCCGGCGTCCAGGGTCCGGAGTGAGGCGGACGCGGGCGGCGGAACTCCTCGAGGTCGGGAAGCGGCAAGTCGATGCCCGGAAGTTCGAGCGGCGGCAGCGCTGCGCCGGGCTGCGATTCTTCCGGCGGGACGAGCGAAGCGGCGATCACCTCGGTCATGCGCAGGAAGGTGTGATCTTCGACGCCCTTGGTGGCGCTGAGGATGACTTGCCCGGCATGGATGCGCGGGCGCAGGCGCGCCATGGTGACGCGCAGAAACTCCGACGGGATGACGGAGAGAACGATCGCGGCTTTGGAGATATCGTTGTCGTCGGCGGTGAGCCGGATCGCCTCGGGGATGGGAAAGCCGGGAAGGAACTGCGTGTTCTCGCGGGCGGCGGCGATCTGCGCGACGAGGCCGGGGTCGTGCGCCCAGAGGGAAATTTCATGCCCGCCGCGGCGATGGAGCGAGAGCGAGAGCGCGGTTCCCCAGGCGCCTACGCCGAGGACGACGATTCGGCTCATGCGGGCTTTCCGGCGCCGAAGCGGTGTTCGGTGCCGCTGAGCAGGCGGCCGATGTTCTGGTGGTGTTTGGCGATGATGAGCAGCGCGACCGCGAGCTCAACGGCAAAAACGAATGCGGAGTGGCGGCGCGCGGTGAACCAGGCCACGATGGGAAAACAGATGGTGGCGACGATGGACGATAGCGAAACGTAGCGCGTGAACGCGAAAATGACGGCGAAGATGGCGATGGCCACGAGCGCCGCGACGGGCGCAACGACGAGAAAGACTCCGAAGCCGGTGGCGACTCCCTTGCCGCCGCGGAAGCGCAGCCAGACAGGGAAGACGTGGCCGAGAACGGCGCAGAGCGCGGCGAGCGCCTGCATGCCGTGCACGGGAACGGAGGGGACGAGCACGGCACCGAGCAGCCCGCCGAGGTAAACGGCCGCCGCGCCCTTGAGCACGTCGAGCACGAAGGTAGCCGCGCCGAGCGCCTTGCCGCCGGAACGGAGCACGTTGGTGGCGCCGATGTTGCCGCTGCCTACGGAGCGAATGTCCTGCCGGCGAAAGATGCGCACCAGCAGATAGCCAATGGGGATGGACCCGAGCAGGTAGGCGCCGGCCACGATATACAGGCTTGCGAGCGGCATATCGGTTGCAGTGTAGCAGGATGGGCACGCATCGGCTCGATGCGACGCGATGGGCAGACGGCGATGAGGCGCCGCGGCGCGGCCTGACGCCAGTCGAAGACCACGCTTTACCCGGCGAAGATGGCCTGGCGGGCGGTGTGCACTTCGGCGGCGAGCACCTGCAGCACCTTGAACGAGAGCGCCGGGTTCTGATCCATAAGACGCAGGAAGGCTTCGCGCGCAACAAAGCTGACCTGCGAACCGGGGTGGGCAATCGCGGTGAGCGAGTACGGCCGGTTGCCGATGAGACCCGGCAGCCCGAGAAGCGAACCCGGACCGGACTCGATGCGCAGAACGACTTCGCCGGAATTCGACTGCATGGTCAGCGTGGCCTGGCCGGAGTGCAGGATGAAGACGCCCACAGCTTCGTCGCCCTGATGGAACAGCGTGCGTTCCTGATCGCAGGGCACGGCGGAGGAATGCTTCTCGAGGGCCTGGACCAGTTCCTGACCGGCGACAAATCCGGACGGGTCAAGATGCATTGCGGCCTCCGGGGGAAGAACTGCAGGTGCTTCGATCGCGTACATGGGCACCGCCATTCGGGTATGGTGGCACCGTCCCGAAGCGTGTTCCAGTGACGATGATCACACGGGTGAGGTGGACCCGTCGGCCAGGACCTTTCCCAGGTCGATCGCGTGGATGAAACGCCTGGGAGCGGATTCACGACTCGAATGACGCGCGGGTCGAATGCCGCGGACCTGGATCAATCGGACACCATGAGCTCGCCGGGCAAAATGGGGCGCGTGCGGCCCAGCTTGCCCTGATAGGCGAGCACACCCATCACCAGCAGCACGCCGACAAATGCCGCAAGCTTGATGGCGCCGGTGGTCCGGTCGAGGGGCAGCGTCTTCCACAGAACGAGCAGCACGGTCTGCGCGGCGGTGACGGCCCAGACCGAACCGTAGAAGTAGCGGCGCTCAATGCCCTCGCCTTTGGTCGACGGCCCCACGCGGGGCAGCCTGCCCAGGATGCCGAGGAGCAGAATGAGGGCGCAGAGCGGCGAGTAGGCGTAGTTGTATATCTGCTTCATGTACCACGTGCCGGTGAGGGCCGCGACAATAAGGCCGGCGAGATTGAGCAGCGCGAAGTTGAGCACTGCATTCCAGGCAAAGGTGTAGCAGACGCGCCGGTAGAGCGGGTTGGGCCGGTCCTCGTCGAAGCGCAGGATGTAGGGCCGCGGCTCGCAGCCGGGCAGGCGGCCGAGGATGACGAAAATCCCGGTGCCGAGGAGCACGAGCGCGAGCCACGCCCAGTTGCCCCAGTGGAATCCGCGCGCAAACAGCGTGAAGGTCAGCGGGCCGGGCGCGAGAAAGAAAACCCAGATCCAGATGGGCCAGTGCGCGAGCCGGTAAAGACGCGTATTGCGCTCGCGGATTTTGCGCTCGTGGGCATAGTCCACCCTGCCGGTGTACCGCATGAGTCGAGTTTTTCAGGAGGGGCGGACGAGGGTCAAGCGCGACGGGCGCAGAGATCCGGGTGGCGCTTTCCTCGAGAAAGAGCGCAACTTGAGCGAAGCCCGAAAATGGGTCCAGGAACTATGAAACTGCCCCAGGCCGGGAACCGCTCGAGCTTGTACCGACGGGGTGCCCCATCCTTGCGGCGCGCCGAAGTCCCCACGGACGGGTCCATGTCCGTGGGGTGCCTGGCGCAGGGTGGGACGAACGAATCCACCTTGTCTAGTTGTGGCCGTGGGCCTCGACGTGGTGTCTGGCGGCGTGCTCGGCGTGCTCTGCCGCGTGCGTGTGGTGACCGTGGGCAAGGTGCGCGTGATGCGCAGCCGTCTCGTGGTTGCCCTCGGCGTGGTGCCGGGCGGCTTCGCGGTGATGGCGCGCAGCGTGCTCGTGGTGCTCCGCTGCCTGCGTGTGATGATGAGCGGCTTGCTCGGACATATGTGACCTCGTGTGCAATGGGAAGTTCTTGCACGGATGGATTATCTGCAGGCGAAGCGAGGGGCAGTGTTACAGCGGAGCGAACGGGGGATGAAAATCCGAATCGGTTCACCAGACCGCGCTTTGGGCGGCTCGCGGGCTTGCCTGCATGGAAGGCCCGTTTTGGCATCGCGCCGCTCCGTTGAATTTGACAAGTGTAAAGTAACAGGCTACAGTCGTACTCACGATGAGGATCGGGCGCATTGCTCACAAGGGCCTGCGTGCGCTGTACGAGGACGACAGCATCAAAGCCGTTCCGGCAGGAACGGCGGACAAGCTGCGGAAGATGCTTGCCTTTCTCGAAAGCATGAACGATCCGGATGAGCTGAAAGCTCTTCCAGTTTGGAAGGCTCACGAGCTGACCGGCGACCGCAAAGGGAGTTGGAGCTTGCACGTTACGCGCAATTGGCGACTCACGTTCAACATCGATGTGGCAGAGCACGAGATTCGCGATCTGGACCTGGAGGATTACCACTGACACCTGAAGGGAGGTTTGCCATGCCCATGAAGAATCCTCCGCACCCCGGAGATTTCATTCGAACGGAGATTCTCAAGCCGGCAGGGTTGAGCGTGACTGCTGCTGCGGCGGCGCTCGGCGTAAGCCGGCCGGCACTATCCAGCTTGCTGAATCAAAGGGCAAGCCTTTCGGGCGAGATGGCGCTACGCATCGAGAAGGCCTTTGGCGTGAAGATGGACACGCT
>JASHQQ010000263.1 GCA_030039035.1 Acidobacteriaceae bacterium
TTCGAGGCGCGCAAGGTAATCGTCGAGGTCTTTCTTTGAAAAAAACGCTGTTCCGTAAATGCGCTGCAGTTGCGGATTCTTCTCGTTACCCAGCCAGTAAGCGCCGGAAATGCTCATTACCTTGAACGCCTTGACCCGCCCGGTGGAAGGCACATGAGGGCCACGGCAGAAATCAACGAAGTTGCCGTTGCGATAGAAGCTCACTTTCTCGCCCGGCTGCGTGAATCTGGTCACGAAGTGCGTCTTCATGAAGTCGCCATCGCGCTCAAAGTCGACCAGCGCCTGTTCGCGCGGCTCGTACTCGCGCACGAATGGCTCATCCCGCCCCACAACGTCGCCCATGCGCGCCTCGATGGCCGCCAGGTCCTCGGGCGTAAACGGCTTCTCGCGGTAGAAGTCGTAGAAGAAGCCCGTCTCGGTAGCGGGGCCGTGTCCGAGCTTTGTTTCGGGAAACAGCTCCAGCACCGCCGTCGCCAGCACATGCGCCGCCGAGTGGCGCACCACTTTCAACGCGTCGGAATCTTTTTCGGTGACCAGCTCAAGCTTGGTGCCCGCCGTCAACGGCGACTTCAGGTCCACCAGCCGCGGTCCTGCGGCTTCCTGGCTCGCGTACATGGCAGCCTCTGAATCCGCGCCGCTCGCTGTGTTCGCCGATCCGGCATCGAGTGGAGTGAGCCGTGCGACGACGGAAGCCGCGGCCAGTCGCGGCGAAATCGAGTTGGCAATTTCGAGCGGAGTCGTGCCGGCAGCGACATCGCGAACCGATCCGTCGGGCAGATGAATGGCGATCGTTTCCTGGCTCATGTGATTCAAAAGTCCCATGGACCGCAAAGTTGTGATGGCGCGGCTCTCTGTTCAGGATAGAGGGCCGAATGGGGCGGCGTCGAGTGGACGCGCAATCGTGATTCGGCCAGCTCCCCTCAGCGGCCAGGCTGTGTCTGAAAAATGCTTCATTCGAGGCTTTGTAACAGGGCACGACTTCAGTCGTGCCGAAAAATCGCTCCAATTCATCGCGGGCTTTACCCCGGCGACACGCCCGGCGACGCAATTCGTCTCAGCTTCGCCCTTTTTCCGCAGCCTCTTCAGTCGTGCCGAAAAGGCCTGGAACAATCGGGGCTTTCGGCCGCTGAGGCCGCCGGCGCGAGCCGGATCTGCAATCACGCAACGAGGAGCTGTGCAAGCTGGGGCACATTGGTCTCGAGCCGCATTTCCCTGTCGTCTTCGAAGATGCGCGGCCGGGCGAGGCGCCAATGCCTGAGGCGGAACTCCACTGAAGTGCGAAGAACGCCGATGCCATAGGCAATGCTGCGGCGCAGATTGATCGACGAGGCCTCGGGAAAATAACGCGCCGGGCAGGAGAGCTCGCCCACGCCAAAGCCGAAGTGAATGCACTGCGCCAGCATCTGGTTGTCGAAGACGAAATCGTCCGAGCAGGCGAGCAACGGCAGCCGGCCCAGCACCTGGCGGCTCCAGGCGCGATAGCCCGTGTGGTACTCCGAGAGCTTCTCGCCGATGAGCAGGTTCTGCGCGAAGGTCAGAATCCGGTTCGACGCATATTTGTAGACCGGCATTCCGCCGCGCAGCGCGCCCTTGCCCAGAATGCGGGAGCCCAGCACCGCGTCGAATTCTCCGAACGCGATCATCGCCGCCATCGCCGTCAGCAACCGCGGGGAGTATTGATAGTCCGGGTGCAGCATCACCACAATATCCGCGCCCCGGCTCAATGCCGCCGTGTAGCAGGTCTTCTGGTTCGCTCCGTAGCCGCGATTGCCCCGGTGGCACAGCGTAAACAGTCCCAGCTTCCGGGCCAGGCACACAGTCTCGTCGGAGCTGGCATCGTCGGTCAGCACGATGTCGTCGACAATCTCCGCCGGAATCTCGTCGACGGTGCGGAGCAATGTTCGGGCTGCGTTATAGGCGGGAAGAACGACGGCGATCTTCTGTCCATTGAGCATGGGCAACCCTCGAAAAAATCGGGATCCGGGCAGTTCGTGCAACGTCTCCGGGCATCAATGCGCCGGAAGACTCAACGCCGCGCGCAGCACCGGCGCCGGCTCGGGCGCCGGCCCCGTACCCGGCTTGCGAATGTAGATCCGATAGCCCCGATAGCCGCATTCGGCGGGAGTGAACCCCCGCTCGACGTAGAGCTCGTAGCTGTCCTGGATGTATCGATTCAGCTCCGGCCAACGGGCGAGCTTCTCGTAGCCATCGTCGTATCTCTTTCCATAGAGCCCGCGGCCCACCACAATCACGAGCGGCGGTCTCTTTTCGAGCTCGCTCCATGTGGTTTGACGCGCTTCCGCAACCGCCGGCTGACTCTGCGGGCCGAAGACAAGATAGTCATAAAACAGCCCGGACGACTGCACGAGATGCATACGGTACAGCACGGTGTCGCAATCGCCCGGCGTAGTGATGCACTGTATGCGGCCGGAAAGCTGTTCCCCGCCCAACTGCCCCAGGTCGGCCGTCAGCGCGCGGTTGAAGTCCTCGTTCCATTCGCCGCGCACGGCTATGGATGCGTAAATCGGCGCGAAGATCGCTCCCGACGCCAGCCCCGTCACGGCCAGTTTCCGCGCCATTCCGGGTCTTTTGAGGGCGCTCACAAACTGGAGGCCGGCCCACAGGAACACAAACGCCAGCATGGGATAGCGATGATAGGGAAAGCCCTTTCCCTGCGCGAAATACGATGCGACCCCGAAGGCAATCCCGCCCAGGATCATCCAGTCTTCCCAGTGCCATCTCCGTCGCAAAATGGCAACCGCCAGCGCCAGCGCCAGCAGCGTTTTCACGGTCGGAGACATGAATCTCGCGACAAGAGCGGCAAAGCTTTCCCGCCCCAGTGAAGCGTAAAAGGGCAGCGTCTTCTCCACCATCCACGCAAACGCGTGCAGCGAGCCGTGAGCGGCGAGGAAGACCGCCACGATGCCGCCGCAGGCCAGCATCCCGGCGAGACTCAGGGCAAGGGGCTCCCGCAGCCGTGCTCCCATCTGGCGCAGGCGCAGGGCGGCGGCCGCCAGCAGCAGAAGGTCAAAGGGAAGCACCACCGGTTTGATCGCCGCCGCCGCCGCAAGGCAGGCGCCGAAGAAAAACATGGGCCATCGTTTCTCACGGCGCAACGCGTGAAAGAGAAATGCGTACGCGCAAAGCAGCAGGACCGCGATGATCAGATCGCGTTGTCCGGCCTGGGCCGGGCCGTCGCGGCCGTGGAAGAGCGCAAAGAGAACCCCGGCGAAGAATCCACCCAGCCGGCCATAGGGCCGCGCGATCCACGTCATGGCCAGTGCCGCCATCGCCAGCAGCGAAAAATCGAACAGTCGCCACGCACGGGCGCCGGAGCCCAGCGTGTGCATCACGCTCCAGTTCACCATGTAGATGCCCGGCATGTTCAGCTCCACAAGTTCCTTGTACGGAGCCATGCCGTGATCCATCAGGAAACAGGCGTAGTCGATCTGCGCGGCATCGTTCACCAGGCGCCAGTGAAATGTCCACACTCCGAAGACCGCCATGCTGGCAATAAGAACTGTGCAGATGGCTGCCCGCATCGCGGGCCAGTTGCGATCGAACCACATGGACCGAAACAACTCCCGGTCTTGACCGCCGTTTCCACTGCGTGCCGATGGATTTCAAGTCAGGAAGGCGTGATCGAAGACTATGAATTCTCTTTTCGAAATACGCTTGGCCCGAAGCAGAACCTGCGCTGCTCCTGTGGTTGGATGCGGGTTCGCGGTCGGGCGCTCGCCTTGCCTCCTTTGGCGCTGCGAATGTCCCGGATCGTGATACCGGTGTCCGGGCGCAACTCTCTGTTGCTGAAGGGGTTTTTCATCGCCGTGAAACTGGAACTCTGGTAACCGCCGCGGTGACCCGAACTGGGGATGCTCTTTGCCACAAAAGGGCGTGCCTTTTACCGCAACGGAGGCATGTTCACCACCGCCTGAGGGGGCTACTTTCATCCTTGTGGAAGGGAAGAGCCCGGCGGAAAAAAGAGGCTTCAAGATGCAGGTCTTCTGCAAAGGCACGAACGGGAACGCCGAAGTTCATTGTTGCGTGTGCGGACAGGGCTTTGTTCTTTTCTGGGAGCGGCAATCGCGTTCCGAGCGCCATCAGGCGCTGCACGAGATCCAGAAAGTGTTTCGCAGCCATCACCGGGACAAGGCAGGCCCAGAGGCCCATCCTCAGAACGGCTTCATGATTCCGGAACTGGGTGGTCCGGTCACATTTCCCGGTACGGCGATGGTGGGACATCCGCCCACCTGGGCACTTTGAGCTTTATATATAGAACCTTATAGTGGCAACGGAGTGGCGATTCACCGGGGGGGAGATCGCCACTTCGGTTTTTCGAAATTCATTCCAGCTTAACCTATTTTCCCGATTTTTCCTCGTGGTATTCCATTTCTGTATTCACCGCCCAGATGTTGTCCTTCGTTTTGACGCCATTGACGATGTTCTCCACAGCCGTCATGGCGGTCAGCATCGAGTGGTCCTGGTTATTGTATTTGTGCATTCCGTTGCGGCCCACGAGAAACAGGTTCTCGTACCGGTCGAGATATCCGCGGATCACATCGAACCGGTCGTAGGTGCCGAAATACGCCGGGTAAGTCTTGGGAACGTGGACGACGTGATAATCCTCCACGTCCTCGGGCTTCAGGATGCCGATTTTGGCGACTTCGCCGATGGCAAACTTCGCCATCTCCTCATCGGAGAGCTTCCACAACGCGTCGGTGTCGTTGCAGAAGTATTCGAGGCCGATCCACGTCTTTTCCCGGCTTCCCACCAGGTACGGACTCCAGTTGTTGAAGACCTGCAACCGGCCCACCATCACATCGGGCTCCTGGATGTAGATCCAGTTGTCCTTTAGCGGGGATCCGTCGTCTTCGGTCACGACGAGTTTTTTGGCCAGCAGGCCCACGGTGATGAAGTCGCGATACATCAGTCCTTCGCTCACCTCGGTCACTTCCCCGGGCACCGGCGCCGAGATCGCGCGGACCAGGTCGCGAACCGGCATCGTCGAGAAGAAATAGTCGCCGGCAAAGGTCACGCGCTCGCCGGCCTTGTTCACGCCTTCGATCGAAATCACCTTGTTCCCGTCGACGTGGATGCGGTCGACGGCAATGCCCATGTGAATCTCGCCGCCCTTCTGGCGAACCAGTCCCGCGGTGTATTCCCAGAGCTGGCCGGGGCCGTACTTGGGATAAAGGAACTTCTCGATGAGCGAGGTTTCGGTTTTGGTCTGCGCGAGACCATCGCGGTTGCGGCGGAACGTCTTGGTCAGAAAGTGCTTCACCACTCCCGTCAGAGACAGCCCCTTGATGCGCTGCGCCCCCCATTCGGCGCTGATCCGGTTGCAGGGCACGCCCCAGACTTTTTCCGTATACGACTTGAAGAACGTAAGGTAAAGCTGGCGGCCGAAGCGGTTGATCAGGAAATCCTCGAGCGTTTTCTCTTCCCGCTGCGGCAGGATCGCCGACTTCATGTAACTCACGCCGGCCATGAAGGTGCGCGCCAGCCCCAGTTTCCTCAGCGTGTCGGCGGTCAGGCTGATCGGGTAATCGAAAAAGCGGCGCAGGAAATAGATGCGGCTCTTGCGCGGCCGCACCAGCATCACCAGGTCGTCGTTTTCGGGGTCGGGCGCCGAATCCGCCTCCGGAACCTCCCGCTGTTTGCCCTGATAGCGAAGGTGGCCGTTCTGGCTGGCGGCCGCTTCCACCGGCATCATCTCCATCCACCAGCGCATCACGCGGTCCGACTTGGAGAAGAAGCGGTGCCCGCCGATATCCATGCGATTGCCCTTGTACACAATCGTGCGTGAAATCCCACCGATCTCGTGGCTTGCTTCGATCACAACAGGCTGGATGGCCGTGTGGCGCTGCAGCTCGATGGCTGTCGTCAATCCCGCCGGCCCGGCGCCAATAATGATCGCTGTACCTTGTTTCAACACTTCCTGAATCCTTCCTCATGGCGCCGCTTCCGTTGGGGCGGCGCCGCAAATTCCCGTTCCTGTTCAAAAGCCGGAAGGGAATCGATTCAACCGTGCCTGGGAGCGCGGAATCTTCCCTGGGAAGAGTGGCTCGATCTCGCGCCGCCGGGTTCGTATCGCCACCCGGTCATTGCGCGGACCGTTCCAGAATGACCTGGCAAAGGCCTTCATGAAAGCCATGACCCGAAAACGCATCTCCGCAGAAGCGATGCGTTTCCTTGTAATGGCCGGTCGCCAGAATCTCCCGCTCGATTTTCGGCTGGAATGTCGCTGAAAGTCCAATCGGTGCGCTTCCGGATGTGTCCGGCGCACGCACCGCGATGCCTACATCGATGATATCCGGCCGCTTTTTCAATGTCTCGTCGACGTGCGCATCGACATCTACCTTCTTGCTAAAGTTCCAAAAAGCCTCCTTCGGCTGATTTTCGAATATATTCGAAGAAAAATAGGGCAGGATACCTGTCGCATAATACTGAAAACCGGCAATCGTTCTGCCCTGCACCCGGTCGGCAAGGTATGCGGCTGCATCCCGGTCGCCGGAGTACATGGCGGTCAGATCGGTCCGCATGGCGCGCGCGGTCCAGAAGCATTGCCCGGCCGCGATGGCAAAGAGAACTACCAACAGGATCGCACGCCACACCGGCGCCTGGGAATCCCCTTCTTTCGGCCAATCGATCCACAAAACGGCGAGCAGCGCCAGGAACACCATGCCGAAATGCCAGGGACGAGCCGCCACGAACTCGAAAAGCACCTGAAGCAGGAAAAAGGGGAGCAGGTCGATGGCATTTCCACGCTGGATCAGGAACGCCACAACCACGCACCAGGCCGCGAGGGAGACGAGCCAGGAATCCGACATTCCATAGGTGACGCTTTGTTCGAATCGGTCCAGGGCATGCCTGGGAGCGACGTGGCCCGCCGGTCGGGCCGCTGCGTCCGACTGGTTTTCCGCAGCCTGGCCGTCCGGCGAAGCCGGCGACGGAATTGCAACCGCGCCGGGCGATTTCTTCTCAAGATGAGCCGCTCGCCAGGCCGGCGTGTAGATATCGTCCGAGGCCGGCCTGGTCGACCAGACCGAAACAGCCCAGAATGCGCACAGGCAAATGCCCGCGGCCATCAATCGCCGGAGGCTGATTCGCTCCGAACCCTGTCCTCGCTCCCGCCACAGCCGGAACGCGATCATGGCGGCGAAGCCGGCGGAGATGACAAGCCCTTGCACGCAGAGATTGCTCAGCAAACCGAGCACAATGGCCAGCGGGAACAGGTTGCGGCCGGGCTTTGCAAACAACACAGCGCAAACGAAGATCAGCAGCGGCGCGGCAAGGTAATTCCGCGAGATGACCGCGTATTGATACCCGGGATAGAAACTGAAGGGAAGGATGACCCGCAGGATGGCGGGAAACGGGGAATAGCGCAGAAATACCCAGATCCCCGCCGCCGGCACGACCGACACGATCCAGCGCATGGCCGTGAACGAAACATGCATCCGGCAAAGAATCCACAGCAGCAGATGCCAAAGCCCGGGCGAACCCTCGTAGCGAAGGCGCGTATTGAAAAGGTCGATCAGGGACGAATCGCGCGCAACTAGCCATCCCTGCGCCTCGTCGACCCACGGGACATGGTGAGCCACGGCGAGTGCCAGCAACCCGAGCCAGACGAGGAAAACAACGGCTTCCAGGGGGCCGAATCGCGGCGTTTGCCGCGGCCTGAAGATGGGCCAATCGAGCCGCCCGGCCACACCGGTCCCTGGTCGGTTTCGCGCCATCAGTTCCGCCCGCAAATCCGGTCTCCCCCGGGTCGCCTTCGATCGGTATTCCTGCTTCTCAATGCTTCACCGGCTCCAGGATGGCCTGGCATTCGCCTTCATCGTAACCATGTCCGGAGAATGCATTGCCGCAAAAGCGATGGGTTTCCCGGTAGCGGCCCGTCGAAAGAATCTCCTCTTCCGTCTCCGGGCGCCAGGTCGCGACAAGTTGAGGATCCTCGGCGGCGCTCGCACGGCCGATGCGGGGCTTTACCGCGAATCCGACATCGATGTAATCCGGATGCATCGCAAGAGCTTCCCCGACGCGATCGTCGACATAGTTCCCGCTTTTCCAATGCCAGAAGGCTTCCTTCGGCTGATTTGCGAAGATGTTCGAAGGAAACCAGGCCAGGACGCCCACGCTGTGATAGCCGAACCCGGCTACGGTGTTGCCGTCGATGTGATTGGCCAGGAATTCCGCGGCGTCCCGGTCGCCGGAGTACTTTCCCGTCGCTTCGGCGCGCAGCGCGCGAGCGCTCCAGAAACATTGCTCCACGACGATGGCCAGCAGCAGAAGCGAGAGAATCGCACGCCAAGCCGTATCGCTTCGATCGTCCTTTGCCGGCCAACCAATCCAAAGGATGCCGAGAATGGCGATGAACAGATTGCCCAGGTGCCAGGCGTGACCGGCGACATAGTAAAAGAGCGCCTGAAGCAGAATCCAGGGCAGCAGATCGACGAGATTTCGCCTCGACCACAAAAATGCAACGAGCGCACAGACGAAGAGAAACGAGACCAGCCAGGAATTCGAAAGTCCGATCGTGATGGCGTTGGTAAATTGGTATTCCAGACGCTTCAACCGGTTATAGCCCTGGAAATGGACCGCATCGGCCTCGCTGGCCAGAGCGCGCCACGCGACGACAGCCTGGCGTCGCTCGGACCCGTGTTGCTGCACGTAGACCGGATCCCAATCCGGCATAAAGCGATTGTCCCGCGTGGGCGAGGCCGTCAGGATGGCGAAGAGCCAGAATGAGCCGAGCACGGCGCCCGCCAACGCCAATCTTCCCGCAACGGGAAGTTGCGCATCCTGCCCGCGGACCCTGAAAAGACGCACTGCGAGCATGACCGCGAAGCCCAGCGAAATGCAGAATCCCTGCGGGCAAAGATTGGCGAGAAGCCCAAGAACAATCGCCAGCGACAGGAGATTTCGCGCGGGCCTGGCAAACAGAGTCGCGGCAACGAAGACGAGCAGCGGAACCCCTACGTAACTTCGGGCGATGACCGCATACTGGTACAGCAGATAGAAACTGAAGGGCAGAGTTACACGGAGAATCGTGGGGAACGGAGAAAAACGCAGAAAGACCCATATGCCGGCAACGGGGATGATGGCCGAGATCCAGTGCATCGCTGCAAAGGAGACATGCATCCGGCACAGGATCCAGAGCCAGAAATGCCACAGCCCCGGCGAGCCTTCGTAGTGCAGGTCGGTGCCGAAGATCTCGCGCAGCGAGGCATCGCGCGCCATCAGCCAGGCTTGCGCCTCATCGGCCCACGGGATGTGGTGCGCCACGGTCCACGCGACCAGCGCCACATAGATCGCGAAGACAACCGCTTCCAGGACTCCGAAGCGAAGCGATTGTCGTGGCGCCACGATCCTCCCAAAGATCGGACTGCGAACCACTGTCTGCCCGGATCTCTCGTTGGCCACAACATCCGACAGCATGTAGAACTCCCCGGACCGGGCCGGCGCGCTCCGTGATGGTCGCGGAGGTGCGGCCAGGTCTTTCAATGCCCCGCTCCGTCCGAGGGCGATTCGTTTCTCACGTAAAGGTCGCAGCCAAAGCCCCACTGGGCACGCATGACTCCATGGCCAAACAAGGTAACCCACAAATGCTGCGGGTCGGGCTGAACGAGGTGAAACTCCGCCGCATCCAGTCTTTCCGGGAATGGACGCCGGCCGGCGCCATGAAACCCATCGTAACAATTCGCCACTCCATCCAGGCCGGCAAAGTCCTTGATATCTCCGGCGTCGCGAAGGTGAATCATGCGATAAAACTTCGGCTTGAACACGTCATAGCTGTCTCCCTCCACCGTGATGACGGCATCCGGCGACGGTAATCGGGCGCGCAGAAAACCCGGTTGTTGCAGGGCGGCGCGATAGGACGGTCCCTGCTCCGAGCGCACGAGCAGGCTGAATGCGAGAGAAGGCAGGTTGATGAGAAGCGCCAGCAGTAAAACCGAAATTCCCACCAGCGCCAGCGGAGAGCGATGGCCCTCCGCAACCAGGAAAGCCAGCGGCAGAAAAAATGCCAGCGCAATCACATAGTGATATTGATACGAAAACAGGACCACCGCGGTCAGCGAGCAACCCGCGGCTGCCGCAACCAGGGTCCATCGCTTCGCGTCGAAAACTCTGCCGCGCGCGGCGCTCCACGCGATCAGCAGAAGGACCAGGGCGAAAGAGCCCAGATAATCCCAGGCGGCGAGTCCGCTTACGCCGAACGCCGACCAGCGGATTCCGCCCAGGATCACTCCGGATTCGCCTCCATGCACACCCAGGCGCAGGCCGCTCCGTGCACCGCTCGAATGGGTAACAAACCGCGCCAGCGAAGCGGGATCGAGAGCATGGTAGAGCAAGGCCACCGCAATCAGCGGCGCCAGAGCCGCCACACCCGTAACGGCAGTCTCGCGCACGGTCAAGGTCCACGGCCGCGGACGGCTCCAGTTGCGATTCAGGAACAGGGCGAAAGCCCAAATCGCGGCGGCGATGGCGGCAAAGGGATGCGCCAGAAAGGTGAGCGCGATCAGCAATCCCACGGCAATCGGGCGGGCCACCGGCCCGGCCGCCACCGCGATCGTGGCAACGAACAGCACCAGCCCGAGCGCTTCCGGCCGGTCATTCGTGATGAAGAGCACCGGCAGGACCGCGATGGTCGCAGCCGTCCAGTTCCGCAGCCTGCCCGCCGGCTGTGCCAGCACCTGGCCGAGCGCGACGGCGGCTGCCGCCAGTCCCATCAGCAGGTTGAACAGGGTTCCGGCGTATGCGTTGCGCGGAAAGACCGAAAGGTAGCCCGCAAACAGCACCGGCATCATTGGCGTGTAGTGCGCGTAGAGTCGCGGAACCAGATCCGGCATGTACAACAACCCGGCCGACTCGAAACGCCCGTTGGCGGCCAGATTCCAGCCCGCATCGCGAAACATGAAGACATCGGTGCCGCTCATCGCCGGGGGCAGAAGCAGGTTGGCCGCCAGCCAGGCAATCGAGCAGAAGCTGAAGAGAATCCAGCACCGGGGGGCTTTCATCGCTTCGCCCGCGCGCGAAGGAGCCGATTCTTCGCATTGACCGGGGGAAAGCTTCCAGCGGCAAGGCCCATCCGGTGGAAATCGGGAGCGCCGCGGATCGATTGCCGGGATGGGAAGTATTCAACCCGATCTCTCAGGTTGTCAGTGGACGGCTTTTTGTTCATGCATTGGTTCCATGCTAAACGATCGGAAGGGGCTGGAGCCAATGCGCGGCCGCTTCGGGAAACTGGTCTTGAATCTCTGCCCGGGAACGCGGACCTCGTCAATCCACACGTTCCCGCTCACCTCCGCCGGTTGGATCGGCCGCATTCAGGCGTCTCTTCTCCCAGATCTTCGCGTCCACAAGGAAGCGGAACCAGAACGTCTGCAGCACCCGGTAGATGAATCCTTCGGTCCCGTCAAGAAAGCCCATTCGAAAAAAGTATCGATAGGCAAATAGGAGGAACGGCCGTAGGAAAAGAGGCGTTCGATTGTACCTTTCGCGCAGGAAGCGCTTGCGCTCCACCGGATTGCCCCGCGCATCGGGCCTGATTCGCCCCGCTGCCGGCTCGCCGGCGAGTCCGGCCACTTCGTTGTCGGCCCAGCGGTTGTGCCGCGCGGTCCACTCGCTCAGGGACATGCGGTTGTCGTCGATCATGGCGCCGGATAACTTGCCGGCCGTGCCTCCGGTGAGCAGAAAGTGCTGGTCGTACCGCCGCTCCTCGCAGCGCCCCACCCCGGTCCGGAAGAGACGCAGGTGCCAGGTGGGACTCATGCCGCCGTGGCGCAGCACCCGGCCGAGAAATTTCACATAGCGCGGCAGAAAATAACCGGAGTCCGGAGGATCCTCCGGCAGCGCGCGGATGGCCTCCACCAGCCGGTCGTCCATCCATTCGTCGGCATCGAGATGGAGTTGCCACGAACGCGTGACCGGCAGGTTGTCGATGGCCCAGTTGCGCTGCGCTCCGTAGTGCTCGAACGGGTGCTCGACGACGGTCGCGCCGGCCCGCCTGGCCAGTTCCACAGTCGAGTCGCTGCTGCCGGAGTCGACGGCAAATATCTCGTCGGAGACCAGTCGCGCCTGGCTCAGGGTTGCGCCCAGCGTGTCCTGCGAGTTGAACGTGAGGACAATGACCGCCGGGCGCATGCACCGATAGTAAGGCTCAGGGCCGGAAAGCGGGAATGCTTGAAGAAATGGTTCGCCTTGTCCGCCTTATTCGTGAATGCCGATACCCTCGCCCACAGAGGTGGAATTGTTGGGATTCAACAACAAAACCGTCGTGCTGATTCCAGAGCTGTTGAAGGCAGAAAGGTTCATGCTCAAGGATCCCTGCCCATCGGGAAGCGTGATGGTTCCGGATCCGTCACTGTTCACGGTGTAGGTCGCAGCGACCGTGATGGCCGGCTCGTTTTCGGTCACCATGGAGCCGTCGGTGATCGACATGGGTTCGCCAATCTTCGCCGGGCAGACGCCGAATGTTACCGTGTTGTTGCTCGCAGTGGGATTGAATTTGTTCAGCGTCACGGCTTTGATTGAGACGTCCCCTTTCCCATTGAAAGTGGCCTCGCCGTTGATGACATAGCCATCGGCGGCTTGTCCGCCCCCGCCATATGTGTAGTCGCCCGTAGCATAGTGGCAGACCTTCGTGTTGTACCAGTAGACTTCTTTAACCGTCAGGATATGAAACACGTAGGTTCCGCTCAGACTCGCCTCGTTCGGCGAAGCGGCGACGCATGCCGCCGGTAAAGCGAGCATCGCAATCGCCGGGACAAGCGCCCTCGTGACCGTCGCGACAGACAGAGAATTCGAGTGACGATTCATACATACCTCCGATCCCTGATGTTTGGGCTGTGGATGGCGTGTAGTTTAAGGACCGAAGTTGCACGCGTAAATACGACTTGCGCCGGCGAAAGTAGCCCAAAGGTGGAGCGCGGTTGCTCGCCCGACCAACCGCTCCAAGAACTCCTTGACCGGGACTCCCAGGCGCCGGTAGAATTCTCCCGCTTCTCTCGTTCCAGAGCATTTACCTTGATTCTTTGCAGCACTTGGGTATGAATTACCGCGGCTTCGCGTACCAGCCCGATAGTCTGAACAACAACTTTCCCTGTTCACGCGGAAATTGCAGGCCCAACCGGCAGTTACTGTTGTTTGGCTCGTCCGGAGGCATTCTCGACGTGCCCCGGAAAAACTGAAAAGCCCACATCGGAGTCTCCCATCCGACCGGTATCTCAGTTCCCGAGAGTCTCGGCCCCTTGGCTGTTCAAACCAGCGTTGCGAGGATACTTGCCATGGTTCGCTCGAATCTCCGCCGCCTCGTCGCGGCTTGCCCCGTCCTGCTGTTGGCCTTTTTCAACCCTTCCGGCTCCATGCGCGCTCAAGCAGCCTCCTTTGTTGGCGCCCAAACCACGGTACCGGCGACCGGCCTGAAATCCCCGAACGGCGTCGCGGCCGACCTTGCCGGAGATGTCTTTATCGCGGATCCGGGCAACAACATCGTGCTGGAGATCCCCGTTGGCGGAGCTCAGCAGCACGGGGTAGGCTCGGGACTCAACGCACCTCAGGGAGTGGCCGTGGATCTCGCGGGCGATGTCTTCATCGCCGACACGGGCAACAAGCGCGTAGTCGAGATCCCCAGCGGCGGCAGCCAGACCACCTTGGTTTCCAGTTTGAACGACCCGGTCGGCGTTGCCGTCGATACCAAAGGCAACGTATGGGTCGCGGATTTCGGAGATGGATTGGTCGAGCTTCCGTCCGGAGGGGGCAATCCGACCGTTCCGAACGGATTCGAGCAATACATCACTTCCGTCGCCGTGGATGGAAGCGGCAACCTCTTCGTGTCAAATACCTACGAATACGTTGTCCTGCTCGGGTACTATCCCATTCCTACGATCCAGGAGGTTCCATCCGGCTGCACTTCCTGGGATTGCCTCGTGAGCATCACGTCCGAGAGTACCTACACCGGCGTGGCGGTCGATGCGGCCGACCACATCTACGTCGCGGATGGCGGCACCAGCATCGCGGAATACTCGGGCACAACTTTAGTGGAGACATTCGGTTCGGGAATCGGCGCTGCCGCCGGAGTCGCGGTGGACCCCAGGGGCAGTATTGTCATCTCCGATTCCAAGAACGTCGACGTGATTGAGGCTCAGCATGGTACGGTGAACTTCGGCAACGTGAGCCTGGGCGCGACCGGCGAGACCCTGACGCTGCAATTCGACGTCTCCACCAGCGGGACTCTGGGGACGCAGAATGTTTTCACGCTGGGCGCCTCGAACAGCGATTTCACGCTGGCTGGCGGCAGCACCTGCACCGGCCCCGTGACGCAAGGCGACTCATGCGTCGTGAAAGTGACCTTTACGCCTGGTGCGGCGGGATTGCGCCGCGGCGCCGTTCAACTGACTGACCCGGAAGGCAACGTCGCGACAACCATGGTCTTCGGCACCGCGCTCGGCCCGGAGATTGCGTTCGGGCCGGGCGTGCAGACCACGATCAGCAGCTCTCTGGGTCTGGACGGACCCGACGGCGTGGCGGTGGATGGAAAGGGCGACATCATCATCGCCGATACCTTCAACAATCGAGTGATCAACCTGCCGCCGAAGGGCGCTTTCACCACGCTCGGCAGCGATCTGTGCGAGCCCGCCGGCGTAGCCGTGGACGGGGCGGGCAATGTCTACATCGCGGATTACTGCAACAACCGCGTGGTGGAGGTTCCCACCGGCGGCGCGGCCCAGGTCGAGATTGGCTCCGGATTCTCCGGACCCAAGGACGTAGCCGTGGATGGTCAGGGCGACGTCTTTGTCGCTGATACCCTGAACAACCGCGTGGTGGAGGTTGTGGCGGGCGGATCGCAAATGGTGCTGAGTGTCTCGGTGGGAGGCTTGGGGCTGAATTCGCCGACCGGCGTGGCGGTGAACGCCGAAGGTGACGTTCTGATCGCCGATACCGGCAATAACCGGGTGGTGGAAGTTGAGACCAACGGCGTGCAGACGACGATCGGCACCGGCTTCAACCAGCCGACAGGTGTCGCCGTCGATGGAGCCGGCTCCCTCTCCAACACGCAACCGGGCGACGTTTATGTCGCGGATTATGGAAACAAGCGCGTGGTCGAGGTCCCGGTGGGCCTTCCCCAGTTCACGATCGGCACAGGGTACGTCGGACCGCATGGCGTGGCAGTGGACGCGGCGGGGGATCTGTTGGTTGCCGACCGCGACGGCAGCAGCGCGTACGAGTTCCAGCTTTCGACCCCGCAGGCCCTTGCGTTTCCTACGTCGACTCCCGTGAATCAGAAAGACGGAAACGATGGAGCGATGGAGGTGACCGTTCAGAATATCGGCAACCTGAACGCCGGCGTGGCCGGCGGGGACCAGTTGACCATCGCCAGCGTGAGCTATCCCGCGAATTTCCTCGCCCATCCACCCGCGACAGGTCCGCAGTGCAACAATGGCCTTCAAGTCAAACCGGGCCAAAGCTGCTCCGTGGCCGCGGAATTCGATCCGACTTCGGTCGGAGCCAACAGCGGCTCGATCGTGCTGACCGACAACGCTCTCAACGCGAACAGCGCCACGCAATCGATCTCGGCGAGCGGAACCGGCCTTTACGATACGCAGACCATCACCTTCGCTCCCGCCCTTACGTCGTATCCCTATACGGCAGGCACCTTCGCGCTGTCGGCCACGGCAAGCTCGAACCTGACTGTGAGCTTCGCCTCGACGACGGCCTCGATCTGCACGGTCTCCGGAACGACAGCGACGATCGTCACCACGGGAAGCTGCATCGTCCAGGCAACGCAAGCCGGCAACGCGATTTACTCCGCCGCCACGGCGGTTTCGGTCACATTTACGATCAAGCCCGGACCGCAGACCATCATCTTCAATCCGGCGGTCACCACCTATTCCTTTGCCGCTCATTCGTTCCCGGTGAGCGCGACATCCACGTCGGGCCTGACGGTCAGCTTTGCTTCGACCACGCCGCCAGTCTGCAAGGTCTCGGGCGCCACCGCGACGATCCTTGCCGGCGGCATCTGCACCATCCAGGCGACACAGCCCGGCAACGTCGATTACTCGGCAGCCACGCCGGTTCCGGTAAGTTTCACCATTACTCCGGTGGGGCAGACCCTCCACTTCACCGCAATCAAGCTGCCAGAGTACGCTGCTTCGACCTTGTCGCTCTCGGCCACGGCGTCGTCGCACCTGCCAGTCAGTTTCGCATCGAGAACGCCGAAGGTCTGCACGATTTCGGGCGCCAGCGCCAAACTGCTCATCGAGGGACTGTGCACGATCGTGGCTTCGCAGCCGGGCAACAGCAGCTACACCGCGGCGTCAGCCAAGCAAAGCTTCGATGTGAGCCTGGCAAGCCAGAAGGTCGACTTCCCGGCGATCACGGCCAAGGAGTATGCCGATACGACACTGAAGCTGTCGGCCACGGCAAGCTCGAAGCTGCCCGTCAAATTCGCGTCGGAAACGCCTTCGGTCTGCACCGTCTCGGACGGAAAAGCATCGCTCCTCGTCGCGGGGACCTGCACGATCAAGGCAACGCAACCGGGCAACGATGTCTACGCCCCGGCAAAGGGCGTCACGCAAAGCTTCACGGTTCTGAAGAAGAAGTAGATGCAAAGCTGAAGCGGCTCCGGGGGCCGCGGAACCCATCCCGCGTGTCACCTAGGGTGGCTCCTTCCCGGCAAAGGACCCGCTCGCGTCGCACGCCGTGAGGCGTGGCAACTCTCGAGCCGTCTTGCTTGTGCGGCTCAGACGCGCCAAAACGGAATCGGGCGGGGATGGCTCCCCGCCCGATGAACCTGTTGAATTGTTGCTGGATTCTGCCGGAATCCGGTCGGCTTACAGCGGCTGCACGTCGGCAGCCTGCCAGCCCTTGGGCCCCTTCACCACGTTGAACTGCACGGCTTGACCCTCTTGCAAGCTTTTGAAACCACTGGAGTTGATTGCAGAGTAGTGCACAAACACATCTTCGCCGTTCTGACGCGAGATGAAGCCGAAGCCTTTCGCGTCATTGAACCATTTCACGGTACCTTGTTCCATTTTTCTCGTATTTCCTGGATTGAATTGCGCTGGATGAATCGGAGCGACCACTGGCAGAATCTTGCTTGGTTGGGCGAGTACTGCTCACGCCCGGTTCGGCTCTAACGCTGAAGCCAGTGTACCACTTGTCGGGAAGATGACGGCATGAATTCTTCCCCTCCGTCTCACACTTTGGATTCAGTTTCGACAAGTCGATTCGATTCAGTTGCCTCCGGCGACCCTGTTCCATCGCATTCGGTACTCTCCCCGGCCTGTGGTAGTGTGTTGGATCGTTATGATTCACGATCCGGTGCCCGGCTTGCTGGCCCGCGCAACGGAGCTGCTCGAAGCCGGGTTCGGCGCGCTTCCTGCGGCTCCAGCGAACGTGGATCCGGCTGCCATTGAACGCGTGCTCGCGGAAACGGCTCGCCGGCTGGGCGACAATTATCCCTATTTCCATCCCCTCTATGCCGGGCAAATGCTCAAGCCGCCGCATCCGGTGGCGCGCGCCGCGTATGCGCTGGCGATGACGATCAATCCCAATAACCACGCCCGCGACGGCGGACGGGCCAGCTCGGAGATGGAAATCGAGGCGGTTGCGCAAATCGCGCGGATGTTCGGATGGAAGGAATTCCTTGGACATCTGACTTCGAGCGGCACGCTGGCCAACCTGGAAGGGCTCTGGGTGGCGGGCCAACTGGCGCCGGGAAAACGCATCGCCGGCTCGGAGCAGGCGCACTACACCCACCGGCGGATTTCCTCCGTGCTCCAGCTTGAGTATTGCGAAGTTCCTGCCGACGATCGCGGCCGCATGGACCTGGATGCGCTCGAATCCGAGCTTCGCCGGGGCGGCGTCGGAACCGTCGTGGTGACTCTGGGAACCACCGCGATCGGGGCGGTCGATCCGCTGCCTGAAATCCTCGTGTTGCGCCGGCGCCACGGTTTTCGCATTCATGTCGACGCAGCCTACGGCGGCTACTTCCGGCTCATTCCGGAGTCGCTCGATGCGCCGGCCCGGGACGCCTTCGCCGCCATCGGCGAAGCCGATTCGATCGTCGTCGATCCGCACAAGCATGGGCTGCAGCCTTACGGCTGCGGCTGCGTTCTGTTTCGCGACCCTGCCGTGGGACGTTTCTACAAGCACGATTCGCCGTATACCTATTTCACTTCGAGGCAGTTGCACCTGGGCGAGATCAGCCTGGAGTGCTCCCGCGCCGGCGCCTCGGCCGTGGCGCTCTGGGCCACGCAGCGGCTGCTGCCGCTCGAGCCGGGCGGCGAATTTGCCCGCGGCCTGGCGCTGGGGCGGCAGGCGGCGATTGAATTCGACGCCCGTCTTCGCGCGGATTCCCGTTTTCAGCCGCTCGCTGCCGGACGGCCGGAACTGGACATTGTGACCTGGAAGCTGAAGGCCGCAACACCTGAACATGCCGGTAGACTCGCCGATTCCATTTTTGACGCCTGTGCGCTGCGCAATCTCCATTTGGCGCTGGTACAATTGCCGCTATCCTGGTTCGACCCGGGCGGTGGACAGGTAAACCGAACGGGGAACGTCACTTGCCTGCGCTCGGTGCTGATGAAGCCGGAGCACAGGGAGTGGCTGGACAGGATATGGATGGAATTCGCCGGGGCCTGCGCTGACGTCGGAGAAGGATGAGCGACGTGAGGAGGGGGAGTATTTCTGTATCTTTGGAAGAAAACGTTCTCATCGAAAGTGAGGCGTGTGCTTCTCGCGAAAGGCGGAGCTCTCCCGCTGGGCGCAGGCTCACTCCCGCCTGCTTGTTTCCGGCGCCCGGACTGCCCGCTTTACGCCGAGTGAATCCGATCGCATGGTGGTTGTACCCGTATGCATGATCCTGCCCTTCTGCGTTCCATGCACCTCGCGCGCTTCAAGGCGGAGCCGGCCATCTTTGCCGCTCCGGGACGGGTCAATCTTATCGGTGAGCATACCGACTACGCCGAAGGCTTCGTCATGCCGGCGGCCATCGATTTTGCCACCCTGGCTGCTATTTCGCCGCGAGCCGACGGCGGGATTGCCATCTATTCGGAGAATTTTGGCGATGAACGTTTCTTCCAGGCTGCCGGCTTGCCCACCGCCGCCGTCGGGCACTGGAGCGATTACCCGCTGGGCGTTCTCGCCATCCTGGCGGGAAAGGGACACAAGATTCCCGGCTTCAGCCTCAGTCTGTGGGGCGATGTTCCTCTCGGCTCCGGTTTGTCGAGTTCGGCGGCAGTGGAAGTAGCGACCGCTCTGGCGGTCCTGTCGCTGATTGGCGTCAGCTATTCCGGCGCCATCCTTGCCCGCATCTGCCAGCGGGCGGAAAACGAATTCGTCGGCGCCAGCAGCGGCATCATGGACCAGTTCATTTCGGCCAACGGGGCGGAGAATCACGCCCTCCTGCTGGACTGCCGCGACCTGAGCTATAAACTGGTTCCTCTTCCCCATGACACGGCGCTGGTGATTGCCAACACTATGGTGAAGCACGCCGTGAGCGGCAGCGAGTACACGGCGCGTCGCGCCGAAGTGGAGGAGGCCTGCGCGGCCATCGCCCATCATCGTCCCGAAGTGCGTTTTCTGCGCGACGCAACCCTGGACGATCTGGAACGATGGGGTGGGGAAATGCCCCCCAACGCCCTGAAGCGCGCACGCCATGTGATTACCGAGAACCAGCGAACCGTGGCAGCGGCGGATGCCCTGTTGCGGTGCGATTTGACTGAAACCGGGCGGTTGATGGCTGCGGCCCATTGGAGCTATAGTCATGATTTTGAAGCAAGTTGCCCGGAAGCGGACGCCATGGTCGAACTGGCCCAGGATTTGCCGGGCCTGATCGGCGCGAGACTGACCGGCGGCGGCTTCGGCGGCTGCACGATCAACCTGGTCGATCGCAGGAATGCACCGGCTTTTGCCGAGAGGCTTGCCGGACGATATGAGGCTCGGGTTCGAATTCACCCCGAGATTCACATTTGCCGCGCTTCCGGCGGCGCAAGGAGAGTGGAGTTGGGAGCCTTGACAGGGAAAAGCTGAGCCGCGCGGCGAGTCTTGCACACCCCGGCGAAAGCCTGCCCGGGTGCGCAACTTTGCGTGGCGCGAATGTGTTACCGGATTGGACTGAACGATGAATCGTCGGTCGGTTCCAGGATGCGTAGACTGGGCAGTTGGGAATCTGAGCCTTTGCTGGAATGAGTCCTGTTTCTTGCATCCAAATCGTTTTGGGCTCTGCCATCGAGGGCAGTTCAGGAGACAGGGTTTCCGTTCCGGATTTGGGTCACCTTCCTGAACTGCCCAGGTCCCTTCGGAGGGTCGAACCCGGGGAGTCTCATTCTGCAGATTTTTGGGGCGCCGCGGAGTAACGTACAAGATCATGCTACCGACATCATTGAAGCCTTTCTCTTATGAGAGTTTTCCCCAAGCCGGCGTGGTCGCATATTTCTCCATGGAGATCGCGATCGATCCCGCCATGCCTACCTACTCCGGCGGCCTGGGAGTCCTGGCCGGCGATACGCTGCGTTCCGCGGCGGACCTCGGAGTCCCGCTTGTAGCCTTCACGCTGCTCCACCGCAAGGGATACTTCCAGCAGCATCTCGATGCGGACGGTGTGCAGCGCGAAGACGTGCAGCCGTGGGAGCCGGCCGATTTCTGCGCCGAGGAAGCGGCGCGGGTCACGGTATCGGTCGAGGGCCGCACCGTGAACGTCCGCGCATGGCGATACGATCTCGTCGGCCGCTGGGGGCACGTCGTGCCCATCTACCTGCTGGACACCGATCTCGAAGGCAACTCCGGATGGGATCGCGGACTCACCGACCATCTCTACGGCGGCGACAGCAACTACCGTCTGGAGCAGGAGATCGTCCTCGGCATGGGCGGCGTTCGCATGGCGAAAGCCCTGGGCCTGGTGGTCAACGTTTTTCACATGAACGAAGGCCATGCAGCGCTGCTTACTCTGGCGCTGCTGGAGCGGCAACTGGGCGGCGCGCCTGCCGGCCCCCCGGGCGAATCCGATGTCGAGCTGGTGCGTCAGCGCTGCGTGTTTACAACGCACACGCCGGTTCCGGCCGGGCACGACCGTTTTTCGACCGAGCAGGCGGTGCGCATCCTGGGCAGCGAGCGCACGGCGCGCCTGGAGAAACTCGGCTGTTTCCGCGAGGGGATGTTGAACATGACGCTGCTGGCGCTGCGCTTTTCGCGCTTTGCCAACGCCGTGGCCATGAAGCACGCCAAGGTCTCGCGCGAGATGTTTCCCCAGTACCCCATTGATTCCATCACCAACGGCGTGCACGCGCCCACATGGATTTCCGACCCGGTCCAGCAGATGCTCGACAAGCATATTCCCGCATGGCGCCGCGACAACCTCTACCTTCGCAACGCCATCGATCTGCCATTCGACGAGATGCTCACGGCCCACGCGCGCGCCAAGGAGGCCCTGCTGGCCGAAGTCGCCTCGCGCACCGGCATGGTGCTCAATCCCAGGGTGCTCACCCTGGGCTTTGCGCGCCGCGCCGCCACGTACAAGCGCGCCGGCCTGCTGCTTGCCGATCCGGCGCGACTGGCCAGGATTGCCAGCGCGGCCGGCGGGTTGCAGATCGTCTACGCCGGCAAGGCACATCCCCAGGACGAGCCGGGCAAGGCGCTCATCCGGTCGGTTGTCGCCAAGGCCGGCCAACTCTCCAACGACATGCTGCGTGTCGTCTATCTCGAGGATTACAACTGGAATCTGGGAGCGCTGCTTACCTCCGGAGTCGATGTGTGGGTCAACACGCCCCGCCGTCCCTACGAGGCCAGCGGCACCAGCGGCATGAAAGCCGCGCTGAACGGCGTCCCCAGCCTTTCGATTCTCGACGGCTGGTGGATCGAAGGCTGGATGGAAGGCCTGACCGGGTGGGCGATCGAAGACGGCGCCGACGATGCCGCCGAGGCCAACTCGCTCTACACCAAGCTCGAGAGCGCTGTCGTTCCTCTCTTCCTCGATTCGCCCGGGAAGTGGGCGCACCTGATGCGCACCACGCTGGCCTACAACGGCTCCTACTTCAACACCAATCGCATGGTGAAGCAATACAGCCGCAATGCCTACTATCCGCTCAAGCTTGTCGAGCAGGCCCGCGTGGAGGAACCGGCGTTCGATCACCAGAGCGCCTGACGGGGTTGCAGATCCGGCGGATGAAGGGCGGGCCGGTCGCGGCTCGCCTTTTCTGTATCATCGCGATTCTTTTCCTACAATTGAAGACAGTCTCATGGCTGCACCCGATGCATCTTCCGATTCGACCCGAGAGGCGGCCCTCGATACGATCGTCGCCATCTCCACGCCTCCCGGCCGCGGCGGCATCGGCATCGTCCGCCTGAGCGGACCATGCGCGGTCCGCATCGGAGAAGGACTGGTGCGCTTGCGGCAGCCGCTGGAACATGGCCGCGCGCGGCTGGCCGACGTGCCGGACGCGGAAACCGACGGACACGGCGATGGCGCGCGCATCGATGAAGCCGTGGTGGCCTTCTTCGCTGCGCCCAATTCCTATACCGCCGAAGACGTCATCGAGATCGCCGCGCATGGCTCGCCGGTGGTGCTCGAGATGCTCCTGCGCCGCGCGCTGGCGCTGGGGGCGCGCCTGGCCGAGCCGGGCGAATTCACCCAACGCGCCTTTCTTTCCGGCCGGATCGATCTGACGCAGGCCGAGGCGGTGCGCGACCTGATCGAGGCGCAGACGCTCACGCAGGCGCGCCAGGCCGCCAGCCAGTTGGGCGGCGCGCTCAGCCGCCGCGTGCTGCCGGTGAAGCAGAGCCTGGTGGAACTGATCGCGCTGCTCGAAGCCGGCATCGACTTTGCCGAAGACGACGTGGATGTCGCCCCGGCGGAAGAGATCGCGAGCCGAATCGATGTGCTGATGCCTCCGCTCGCCGCTCTCCAATCGTCGTTTGCACGCGGCCGCATCGTTCACGACGGACTTACACTCGCGATTGTGGGCCGGCCCAACGCCGGCAAGAGCTCGCTCTTCAACCGGCTCGTGGAGCGCGACCGCGCCATTGTGACGGCAACTCCGGGCACGACGCGCGACACCATCAGCGAGCGCATCTCGCTCGACGGCATTCCGCTCGAGCTCGTCGACACCGCGGGCCTGCGCGAAGCCGGCGAGGAAGTGGAGCAGCTCGGCATCGCGCGCAGCCGCGAGGCGCTGGCCGACGCGGCGCTGGTGCTGATCGTGCTCGATGCGACCCAGCCGCTGAATGACGAAGAACGGCGACTGCTCGCGGCGGTGGACGGCCGCCCCGCATTGATCGCGCGGAACAAATGCGATCTGATCGCAAGCGCATCTTCCTCCGCTGCGGATGAATCGAGGGCGGCAATTGCCGAAGCGCATGCCGCGATTCCGATCCTCTCCACTTCGGCGTTGACCGGAGAAGGCATTTCCGTGCTGCGCGAACGCATTGTCGCGCTGGCCACCGGCGGCGCTGCGTCGGAGCCGGGCATGCTGACCAATCTGCGCCACCACCAGGCGATCGCCGGTGCGATCGCTGCGTTGGCCGATGCGGCGAAAGCCAACGCCGCGGCCATTCCGCACGAGATGATCCTGCTCGACCTCTATCGCGCGCTCTCGGCGCTCGACTCGCTCACCGGCCAGACCACCCCCGACGACGTGCTCAATCTGATCTTCTCGACCTTCTGCATCGGAAAATAGGGCGGTCGTTTTTCCGTTACAGGAGGATTCCAGATCGTGCCGCCATAGAGGTATATTCCCTGCAGTGGCCTTCCCGACATACGAGGTTGAGCAATGTCCCGACGCTTCCGCCTCTTTCAGGCCTTTGCGGTGCTGCTGGGCGTTCCGGCGGCGAGCCTGCCGGCGCTGCAAGAGATGGCGGCGGCACAGTCGAAAGACGCCATCTCCGTCGCTATCGGCCAGTCTGTCGTTCCGCTTGACGGGCCGTGGAAATTTCACGTGGGAGACTCGCCGGTCGATCCCGCGACGCACAGGTCGCTTTGGGCCGAGCCGGACTTCAACGACTCGGATTGGGAGACGGTGGACCTGTCTCCCAAAAGCGGGTCAACGGATCCAGTCTCCGGGCTTCCGGACTTTGTACCGGGATGGGCTGCGAAGGGACATCCCGGATATTGGGGTTATGCCTGGTATCGCATCCGGGCAAAAATAGAGACAAAACCGGGCATAAAGCTGGCTTTGGCCGGCCCGTCCAACATAGACGATGTCTACCAGGTCTTCGACAACGGCCAGTTGGTGGGCGGCTTCGGCAATTTCGAGCACGACCCGCCGACGGTCTACTACACCGAGCCCATGATGTTCCAACTCCCGCAAGGGATCGAGGGCGTTTCAAGTGCATCGACTGCGGAACTTGCTTTCCGCGTCTGGATGCATCCAAACACGGTGCTCCAGGGTGACGACGTCGGAGGCTTCCACACCGCGCCGCTGCTGGGCGAGTCCGGGGCAGTAGCCGCTCAATATCGGATGCGGTGGGACGAGCTGCTGCGCGCTTACGCGG
>JASHQQ010000264.1 GCA_030039035.1 Acidobacteriaceae bacterium
GCATCCACGATCCGCGTCATGGTGGGGGGGCGCACCTGTTCGGCGGCGGCCAGTTCGCCCAGCGACAGCGGCCCGGCAAAGACGATAACGGAGAGAGCCGACAGGCGCGGCGCATTCAGGCCGCTCGCCGCGTCCTCCCGGCGCAGCCTGCGCAGCAGGCGGATGGCCGCGGAGTGAACCCGATCGGCAATTTCTTCGGCTTCCGGCGAGATTCTCCTTGCCATTTCGGTCCGCGTTCATGATATATCGTTAGGTGAGCTAACGAAACAGGAGAAGACCATGAGCGACAACACCACAACAACCGGAGCGACGGTGCATCTCGACCGCATCGGACAGATCGCCATCTCGGTGAGCGATCTCGAGCGATCGAAGGAGTTTTACGGTGAGACCCTGGGATTGAGGTTTCTGTTCGACGCCGGCCCCATGGCGTTCTATCAATGCGGCGAAACGCGCTTCATGATCGGCGCGGGAAACGAGCAGACTGTGGCGCCGGGAGGCACCATCCTCTACTTCCGCGTCGACGATCTCGATGCCGTCCACGCGTCGCTGGCCGCGCAGGATGTGTATTTCCTCGTCGAGCCGCACTTTGTCGCGAAAATGCCGGATCACGACCTCTGGATGGCGTTCCTGAAGGATCCCGACGGCTACACGATCGGGCTGATGAGCGAGGTACCGCGCGGCGCCACGCAAGCGGGGAACTGACGGCCTGGTCGCCCCATCCCCGGCGTGTACTTTGCGCCGAGGGTGGGATGGATAACTCTTCGACCTGGCGCCCATCCTTGCAGCGCCTTTGTTTTGAGGGCAAGGGCGGGAAGAACCCGTTCACCGGATCGAAGGCCAGGCTTTGCGAGCTTTCGCTACCGCTTTTCTTCCAGCGCCAGCACCGCATACGCGGTTGCCGCATCGCTCATGAACGGCCCGGCCGGAGAATTGGGATCGCGATTCTTGTTCAGCGACCACGCCGGCCAGGCGCCGGTCGCCTTGTCCTGGTTGGCTTCGAGCCAGGCTATGCCGCGCCCGACGGCCGCATCCCTCACGCCGTTTTCCTCGAGCGACAGCACGGTCACGCCGGTGGCGTAGCCGTCGGAGCGGATTTCAAGCGGCGTGCCATCGACGCGCTTCCACGTACCGAGATCCGTCAGGCTCCATCCGCCGTCACCGTGTTGTTTGTTCCCGAGCTCGTCGATCAGGGCCTTGCGCTGTGAGTCGCTCAGAACTCCGGAAAGCCGCGCCGAAGCCCACAGAGCGACGATCCTGTTCAGCAACGGCTGCGCCTCGTAGTGGCTCTGCAGATAACCGCGCAGCCCATCGACGTGCGCGGAGATCGCCGCATCGCTCCGATAGTTGTCCGGCGCGTGACCCACGGCCATCGCCATCAGCGCCGCGCCGTGATACTCGCTCTCAGGAGACTCCCACGGCGTGTAATGGAAGTTCTGCCATACCCACGCGCCCGCCGTCGGGCCGGCTGTCGATTGCAAAGCCCAGGCATGGCCGAATGCCGTGCGCGTGATGTCGCGCAGGTGGCCTTGTCGCGCGTCGTAGCTCGAAAGGATCACCGCATTCAGCACCGCTTCGGCATTGCGCGATTCAACTTCCTTTCCCGGCCCGTATTTGGCATCGGGATAGAACGGTTCGACCTCGTTCCACATGCGCACGCGCTTTTCGATGCTGGCCAGCATGGCCTGCTCGGCTCCGGCCGGAGGAGGTTCATCCAGATCGTGCCGCAGCACCGGCCGCGCCAGCCCGTACGTCGCCTGCGTATGGCAGGAGATGCAGTAGGTTCCATGGTCCTTTTGCGCGCGGTCCCAGCCCTGCCACCAGATTTCGCGGCTATCGAGATAGCGCTCGGCGGCCTGGCGGTCCCAGCCGGAGGCTGCGGGGACAGATTTGGCCGCGGCCGGGACAACGCTGCTTCGTGCCGGCGCCAACGACACGGCCAACGCACCGGAGAGAAGCAGACTTGCGGCTGCGATGCAGAGAATCGGTTTGTTTTTCATCGTCCCGGCTCTTGAAGGGAAAGCGTCCGGCCCACAGCGAGGCACAAACCGGCCGCCAACCCAGCATACGTCAGAGGCTGACGGGTTGCCGCATCTTTCTTCGCCGTGCTCCGCAGGGGCGGGTACCGTGGTGGTCAACCCCGCAGGTCTCCGCCGGCCATGTCCGGCAACCGTCGCCAGGAGGTATTCTCATCGTTATGGTCCGCTTCACGGTGCTGGCGTCGGGATCCCGGGGGAACAGCACGATCGTGTGCGGAGGCCAGACGCGAATCCTGGTCGATGCCGGCCTGAGCTGTCGCGAACTGTTCCGGCGCATGCGGCTGGCCGGAGAAGATCCGGGGAAGCTCGATGCGATCATTGTTACCCACGAGCACCAGGACCATGTGAACGGGCTGGCCGTGACGGCGCGCAAGCTGGGTATCCCCGTCTACTTTACCGAGGCCACGCATCGCGCCTGGATGCGCTGGCTCTCTCCGCGGCGCCGGATGACCTACGCGCAATGGCTGGAGCAGTGCCGGCAGCAGAATGCCGCGCGCCGCGCCGAGATGCAAACCATCGCGGACGAGCCGGAAGCGGAAGCCGAAGATTCCCTCGCGGATTCCGAAAACGGATCGCAGCCGGACGGGCCGGGCGCGGAGTTACGAGCGGATGGAAGTGCGGAGACTTTGTCGGCTGGGGCGCCCCAGGGTCCGAGGGAAAAAGGAAAAGATCCTGCCTGGCTGCCCTCGATCGAGTACTTTCATTCCGGGGAGCCGTTCGCGATCGGAGACATCTCGGTGTGTCCCTTCACGATTTCGCACGATGCCGCCGACCCGGTGGGGTTTGTCTTCGCCGCCGAAGGCGTTCGCATGGCGCTCGTGACCGATCTCGGCTACATATCGCCGAACGTGAAGCTGCAACTGAAGGGAGCGGACCTGCTGCTGCTCGAGTCCAACCACGATCTCGATATGCTGCGCGATGGGCCCTATCCATGGGCAGTCAAGCAGCGGGTTCTTTCGCGAGTGGGTCACCTTTCCAATGAGGCGGCAGCCGATTTCCTGGAGAGCGCTTACGATGGCAACGCGACTTACATTGTTCTCGGCCATCTCTCTGAAAACAACAACCTTCCCGAGTTGGCGCGGATCAGCGCGGAACGCGCTCTCAGCGGCCGAGCCAGCCTGTTGGCAAACCGGCTGTTGCTGGCTTTGCAACACGAACCGCTAGCCTCCATCCTGTTTTGAAGAAGATTCGGTTACAATGGTAAGTGAAGGCCGTCAATCTGTACCAAGGTTGGCGGGCAAAGAAGTAACCGAGGCAGTCACTCCTGCATCGGGATTATCGGGTGGGTGAATTACCGGTGAATCAGGTTGGCCGGCGAATCATCCAAAGGAAGGTGGCCTCTTTGCCGCACAAGCCGCTGGACGTAGGGAAAAGAAGACCGACGCGGTTGAGCATGTCTTTGGAAAGGGAGTTTTGAGCCTATGCCGAGAACCCGCTGCACTGACCGTGTCATAGGCGGCATCCTGGCAAGCTGGCGGTATGACATCTCCGGAATCTCTCCGGAGATGCGGAAGGATTACGAGCAGCATCTGGCGGAGTGCGCCCGCTGCAGCGCGCGCCAGAAGTTTCATCGCGGACTTGACGGGGCGCTGGCGGTCCTGACATCGCTTTCGGCCTTTTTCTTTCTCTTCGCTCTCGCGGTTCTGCGCCACATCAAGCCGCTGGAGCACGTCGCCTTCAATATTCTCGGGCTCGACACCGTGTCGATGTACGAGATGCTGGTTTCGGCGGCAGTGGCGGGTCTCTGCTTTTCCATCATCGCCTTCCTGCTCGTGCTCGCTGCGACACCGGCGCCATCCTACCTGGGCGGCATCGCCGCCGAACGCGCCAGGATCATCGAAGAACGCCTGCCCGAGGCGCTGCGATCGTTGCGCCTACGGTAATCGTCATTCCTCGGAGATCGTTCAGGAGGCAAGCAAAGCTGCGTGCCAAGTCCCCATGGGCGTTGCGCGAAGCCGGTGCGGCGTGCCTCGAGCCAGGCTGGCGGGGCCGGTGGTTGCGCGCGCCGGGGTTCGTCCCGCATCGGGGCGACGCGGTGGTCCCTCTTTGGCCTGCGCGGCTTCCATGCGTTAACCTTTTCCGAGGATGAAAGAGATATTCATCGCCGATCTGGCCGGCTTCGACGAAGGCAGGGTGTTCGACGGCTTCTTCCTTCTGCTCTCCAAACAGCTTCGCACCACCAAAACCGGCAAACCCTACCTGTGCCTGGTGCTTTGCGACAAGACGGGCCAACTGGAGGCGCGCGTCTGGGACCCGGCCGATTCGCGCATCGCCAAAGAGGTTCAACGCGGCGACCTGGTGAAGGTGCGAGGATGCGTCTCGCGATTCGACGACCGGCTGCAGATCAAGGTGGAGCAGTTGCGTCGCGCGGGGCCCGGGGAAGTGGACAGGGCCGACCTGATGCCCGCCACAACGCGCGATGTGGACGAGCTTTGGAATGAACTGACGGGTTTCGTCGAGTCGTTTACGCAGCCGGACCTCAAGCGGCTGCTGACAACGCTGATGGGCGATTCAGAACTCGCCCAGGCCTATCGCGAGGCGCCCGCGGCACGGCAGCTCCATCATGCCTGGCTCGGCGGCCTGCTGGAGCACGTGGTGAGCCTGCTCAAGCTCGCCGATCGCGTTGCGCCGCAGTATCCCATGCTGCACCGCGACCTGCTGTTGACCGGCGTCATCCTCCACGACATCGGAAAAGTGCGCGAGCTCAAGTGGGATATCGGTTTTGAATACACCGTGGAAGGCGAACTGCTGGGCCACATCCAGATGGGCGTGGCCCTGGTGGAAAAGACGATCGAGAGCCTTCCGGATTTTCCCGGCCGGCTGAGGACGCTGGTGCTGCATATGATCCTCTCGCACCACGGCAAGCTCGAATTCGGCTCTCCCAAGCTGCCCATGATTCCCGAGGCGCTGGTGCTGCACTACCTAGACGATCTCGATGCCAAGATGCAGGCCATGTCGCGCGAGTTCGAAAAGTCGGCCAAGGAAGGCAAAGCGGCGGATGAGTTGACCGGCAAGGTATGGGCGCTCGACCAGCGCCAGTTGCTGAACACGCGGGCGTGGCTGGGCGAAGAAGAGCCTGAGAATCCCGAAGCTGCACAGCAGCCCGAGCTCTTTCCAGCGGGTGAAATCGGAACATGAATCTCTCGCAGGGTCGACCAGCTAGGGATCGCTGATTTGCTGCGGCCGCCTCACGACGGCCGCGCAATCGCCAGCAGCGTAAATCCGCCCGAACGCGGATGCAGCCGCATTCCCCAGCACGCCAGCTCAAGCATGGCAAAGAAGGCAGGCTGTCCAGCGCGGACGCGATTCAGCTCAGGAACCACTCCCACTGTTCCCCGGTAAGCGGAACCACCGAAAGCCGCCCGATGAGCAGCAGCGGCGACTTGGCGAAGAGCTTCCCGGCCTTGATGGCGGCAAGATTCTTCGGGTTTTTGAGACGCTTGCCCGCTTTCACGCGAACGACCGGAACCTTGGGGTCCGATGCATCCACGCTGACGACAGTGCCGGTGCCGACAGCGGTGCGCTCGTCGCCGGTATGGTAGAAGATCCAATTCGTGCCCTTCTTCATCTCGCGCAGGTGCTTGACGGCGGCGGGCGCGGTCACGCCGTCCCACACAGTCTCCTTGTCGCGCAGAAAGTCGTCGAAGGAATAGACCTCAGGCTCGGATTTGAAGAGGAAGCAGGCCATGGGCACATGGTAGGCGACGGAGCAGGGAACAAGGAAGAGGGTTCGTAGCGCAACATCCGTCAGGAGCGAAAACCGGGGAGCTTTTCACCCGGCATCGTACGGTGTAATGTCCGCGTGGGAGTTCTTGTCAGGGCCGCAAGGCAGCCGTTGAATGGTGCGATCAACAATGGATGAAAACGGAGATTTCGAGGATGAAACCTAATGAACCCAGCCGCACAGCCCTGGTAGTCGCCCGGCAACGAGCGGCTCACCAGGTGCCCGATCGCGGCTCGATCCTCTATGACCCATTCGCCACGAAGATTCTGCGCGAAGACAAAAAGGAGGTGCTTCAATTTGCGAAACAACACCCGTTGGCCAGCATCGGACGTCTTTTCACGGCGGCGCGAAGCCGGATTGCGGAGGACGCTTTTTCAAGTGCTTTCGAAAAAGGAAACCGGCAGATCGTCATCCTTGGCGCCGGACTCGACACCTTCGCCCTGCGCCATCCCCATGGCGCGCCCGGGATTCGTATCTATGAGGTGGACCACGCCGCGACGCAGGCCTGGAAACTCGAGCGCCTGGCTGAAGCTCAAATCGCAGTTCCGCCATGGCTGGTCTTCGTGCCGGTCGATTTCGAGCGGGACGATGTGGGAGAGAAACTCGCCGCCGCAGGCTTTCAGCAGAACTCGCCCGCGTTCTTCACCTGGCTCGGAGTGGTGCCCTATCTGACACCGGAAGCGATCGGGGGTACTCTGGACTACATGTCGTCCATCCCGAACTCTGAGGTGGTGTTCGACTACGCCGAACCGCCTGAAGCATTGTCAGGCGAGCTAAGGCAAATTGAAACGGAGCGGATGAAACAGCTCGAAAAGATCGATGAACGCCTGGTCAGTCGCTTCGAGCCGGCCGCCATTGCAGCGATTCTTCGCGCGCATGGATTTTGTGCCGTCGAAGACATCGATTTCCAGGCGATCGCCTCGAGGTTTGGCGGCGCCGTTCAAGGCGTCGCGACCGGACAAACCGGCCTTCATGTTGTCCATGCGAAGCACTGATTGAATCCTTGCAGGGGAAGGAGGGAGGGGCCGCCGGTGTCCGATTCCGAACGGAAGAGAGCGCCAGCGGACAGCGCCCTTCTCAATCCAACCCCTATGGCTCTCAGAAGACGCGGCTTACATTCACCTGCCTTTGGTCCCCGAGATGCAATTATTGCGATTGTTCTGGTCGAACTGGTTCGCGGAGGGGTTCTATGAACAGGCTGTGGCAGGACGTTCGCTACACATTTCGTCAGCTGGATCGCAGCCGGGGGTTCGCGCTGGTGGCCATTCTCACGCTGGCGCTCGGCATCGGCGCCAACACGGCTATCTTCAGCGTCATCGACTCCGTGCTGCTGGAGCCGCTGCCTTTCCCGCAGCAGGATCGCCTCGTCCAGCTCAGCACCATCAGCCCCACCGGCAACGAGTATTTCACCTATCCCAAAGGCTGGATTCGCGGCTATCAGCAGCGATCGCGGACCCTTGAGTCACTCTCCGGCTACACGCTGAACTCCGAGTACAACGTCACCGGAGGCGGCACGGCCGACCGCGCATTCGGCAGCGCCGTGAGCGTGAACCTCTTCCGTACGCTCGGAGTAAAGCCGGAGATGGGCCGCTTTTTCGCATCGGAAGAAGAAATCTCCGGCCAGGACGGCGTGATCGTGCTGAGCGACGGGTTCTGGCGGCAGCAGTTCGGCGCGGATCCCAACGTCATCGGCCGTACCATGCTCCTCGACGGCGTCAGCCGCCAGATCATCGGAGTCGCGCCTCCGCAAACGCACTTTCCCACGTACGAAACCCGATTCTGGATCCCTATCTCGTTCAAGTCGAGCGATCCCTACGACCCGTGGAACTCGTTCATCTATGACGCCGTGGGCCGCCTGCGCGACGGCGTTGCTCCCGCGCGCGCCGCGGCCGAGCTCAACTCGTTTCACCGCGAGATGCTCACGCTTTTCCCCTGGCGCATGCCCGATAGCTGGGCAGACAACATGCGGGTCACGCCGCTGCTCAACTCCATTGTCGGCCGCGTGCGCCCGCGCCTGCTGCTGCTTTCCGGCGCCGTCGGCCTCGTGTTGCTCATCGCCTGCGCCAACGTGGCCAACCTGATGCTGGCCCGCGCCGCCGCCCGCCAGCGGGAGATCGCTCTCCGCGCCGCGCTCGGCGCCAACACGCGCCGCCTCGTCCGCCAGATGCTTACGGAGAGCGCGGTGCTGGCCGTCGTCTCCGGCACTCTCGGCGTACTCCTCGCCGCCGTGAGCCTCAACGCTCTGAAGCTCGCCCTGCCGCCCGATACGCCTCGCCTGGCCAACCTCTCGCTGCACGGCGAAGTGCTGCTCTTCGCCCTGGGTGTCTCGGTCTTCACCGGAATTCTCTCCGGCCTTGTTCCCGCGCTGCAAGCGGGCAAGAAAGACCTCCAGGGCAACCTGAGGACGAATGTTTCCGGCGTCTTCGGCACCGCGCATCGCTTTCTCGTATCGCGCCTTCTCGTCATCGGCCAGATCGCTCTGGCCGTCGTGGTGATCACGGCGGCCGGCGTCATGCTGCGCAGCCTCTTCCGGCTGGTCAATACCGATCCCGGTTTCCGTACGCAGCAGACCCTCACCGCGCAGATTTCGCTCGACCGCAACGCCTGCGGGCAGAAGGGCTCGTGTCTGGGCTTCTTTGAGAATCTGCTCCAGCGCGCGCAGGGCCTGCCCGGCGTCGAGTCCGCTGCGCTCGTCGATGCCCTGCCCATGACCGGCTATGACGTCTGGTACTACTTCGACGCCGAGAATCATCCGCGCAGCCCCAGACAGCTAGCCCTTCAAGCCTCCAGCCGCGTTGTTTCGCCCGGCTATTTCCAGCTCATGGGCATTCGCCTGCTCCGTGGCCGTCTTCTGAACGACAACGATCGCTCTGGCCTCACCCGCGCCATCGTCATCAACGCCGAGGAGGCAAACGGCCTTTGGCCCAACCAGAACCCGCTCGGCAAGCACCTCATCGACCTCGACGACGAGCCACAGCCCACCGTGTGGGATATGAACAAAGCCTCCATCGTCGTCGGCGTGGTCAGCGGCACGCACCACCTGGGTCTCGACCAGGACTCCGGCTGGGAGAACTACATGGCCATGACGCCGAAGAACGAAAAGCCGGTCATGAATATTCTCTTGCGCTCGCACACCGGCTCGGCCGCGCTCGCCGCCAGTTTGCGCGATCTGGTCGCGCAGCTCAATCCCGCCGTGCCGGTCACCAGGGTGCGCACACTCGAAGGTGTCATCTCCTCTTCCACAGCCGCGCCGCGCTCGCTCGCGCTGTTGCTCGCCGCCTTCGGTGCGCTGGCCATCGTCGTGGGCAGCATCGGCGTCTATAGCCTCATCTCATACACCGTGAGCTGGCGCATCCGGGAGATGGCCCTGCGCCTGGCGCTCGGCGCCAACCGCCGCCAGATCGCGCAGCTTGTTCTGGGCCAAAGCCTCGCACTCGCCGTCTCTGGCTGCATCCTCGGCATTGGCGGCGCCGTCGCCGTCTCCCGCCTCATGAGCCGGTTCCTCTTTGAAACCAGTCCCCTCGACCCGCTCACCTACGCGCTGGTCCCGGTACTCTTCTGCCTGCTGGCGCTCGCCGCCGCGTGGGCGCCAGCGCGCCGCGCCGCGGCCGTCGAGCCCATGGTCGCCCTGCGCACCGAATAACGCGGAAAGATTACGTCCAGGAGGAATCGTCATGTCCTCTCCAAAATGGATCGCCCTCCCTATCGCAACTCTATTCGGAACGCTCTCCACGGCTGCGTTTCAGGCCGCCAATGCGCCGCTGCCCAAAGCCACAGAGATCGTCGAGCGCTACGATCAGGCCCTCGGCGGCCGCGAAGCCATCCTGAAACACACTTCGAGCACCATGCGCGGGACCCTCGAGATTCACGATGGCTCCAACGTCCTTCGGCTGCCTTTCACCTACTACGCCGCCCGGCCTTATCTGCGCTTGGAGAAAGTCACGCTCCCCAACGGCGCTGGAGACGCCATGGGCGGTTTCGACGGGACCATCGCGTGGGGTCTCGATCCCCGTTCCGGCCCCCAGGTCGTGGTATCGGGCAACGATCGCGAGTCGGCCAAACGCGATGCCGACTTCTACTATGCGCTGGACGAGCTCGCCTGGTTCAAATCCATGGAGACGATCGCGCTCCAGGACTTCGAAGGCCGGCCCTGCTACCACCTCCACGGCGTCAACAACTGGGACAAGTCGAACGATCACTACTACGACAAGGAGACAGGCCTGCTCACGGCCTACGAGTTCGAATCCGAGCTCGGCCCCACTCACGAGATCTTCTCCGACTACCGGAAGATCGACGGCGTGCTCTTCCCCATGAAGCAGACCGTCAAGGTCAAGCCGGGGTCCGGTGAATGGGCGGTGCGCCAGGTGTTGGCCTACGAGTCGGTCACCTTCAACGACGTCGATCCCGCCATCTTCACACCGCCCCAGGCCGTCCGCGACCTCATCGCCAAGTCCGGGCAGCCACACGCAAACTGAGTTTTTCCGGCTGGCGATACCCGCGATTCACCTCGTCACAGATCCGTTGACAATCGATAGTCGAATGTCTACCATCGAACCGTAATCGAGGGTCGAATGTCTTCCATGACGAAACGGGCGCAGCAAAAAGCCAATCTTCTCCAGGGCACGCTGGACATGCTCATCCTGCGAACGCTTCTCTACGGTCCCGCGCACGGCCACCAGATCGGCAAGCACATCCAGCGCACCACGAATGAATTCCTGCAGATGCAGCACGGATCGCTCTATCCCGCGCTGCACCGGCTGGAGCGGCGCGGCTGGGTCAGCGCCAGATGGGAGACGGCGCCGGACCGCAATCGCGAATTCAAGTACTACCGGCTGACGGAGAAGGGAAGAAAGCAGCTCGTGGTCGAGGAATCGGAGTGGAAGCGGATGGCCGATGCGGTGGCGCGGGTGATGTGGCCAACCGCCGAGGAGAGCTGAGGAAACAGGGACCAAGGGAACAGGGAACAGGAAACAGGGAATAGGGAACAGGATCACGGGGGCTCGGGAGAGTTTGCATGCGCTGGTGGCAATTGCAAAAACGCAATGCCGATCTGGAACGCGAGCTGCGCTCCGATCTCGAACTCGAAGAAGAAGAACAGCGCGAAAACAGCGTGCCACAAGAAGAGGCCCGCTATGCCGCCCGGCGCGCCTTTGGCAACACGACGCTGATACGCGAGCAGACGCACGAGTCCTGGGGCT
>JASHQQ010000043.1 GCA_030039035.1 Acidobacteriaceae bacterium
GGGCGCAGGCCTGAGCCGGTCCATCTGTTGCCGGTGTAAAATGAACTCGACCCCAGGGCCGGTTCAGCTCGAGCCGGCCCGATCACGTCGGGACGTGGCTCAGCCTGGTAGAGCACTCGCTTGGGGTGCGAGGGGTCGGCAGTTCAAATCTGCCCGTCCCGACCATTGAAATCAATAGCTTACAAAATCAGCCGAAAACTGAAGCCCGAAATTGTGGGGGAATTTGTGGGGACCCCGCTTCAATTTTTGCGTTTTTGAGTCCCCACAGTTCGCCTATTGGACGGGCTGTGCGGATAGCGCGTCCAATGCCTCCACCGCGCGCCGCTTCGCCTCCAGCCGGACGTGGCTATAATGCTCCAGCATCTTGCGGCTGAGATGACCGCTGATGGCCTGGATAGTCGCGTCCGTCGTCTGCGTTTGTGCGAGAGCCGAGATGAAGTGGTGCCGTAGATCGTGAATCCGGCACTCGACTCCAGCCTGTTTCTTGGCTGTTGACCATGCGCGCTTCCACGCGCCCAAAGGCTTGCCGGGGTCCACATCGTATGCCGTCATAATGCCCGTGTCTGGTGCGCCCTCCCCCTTGAACGCGAGTTTCTCTGTCGGAAAGATGAAGTCTTCGGGCTTCGCATCCGGCCAACGGCTCTTCCACTCTTTGAACGCTCCGAGCGCCGCCTGATTCAGAGGAACGATTCGCCCTTCGCTGCCTTCCGTCTTCGCCTTGCCGACTCGAAACTCCGCCTTCAGAAAATCAACCTGGTGCCAGCACGCGCGGCGCAACTCCGCATTCCGCAAGCCCGTATTGCAGAAAACGACCACCGCCGTGTACAGGGCTTTCTGTGGACTCTTGCGGCAAGCGTCAAGCAGTCGCTTCTCTTCGTCGGGTGTAAGCGCCTTCCCCACATCGCGGCGCTCTGGCAGCATCCGCACGTCTTCGGAAACAGCGCCCCAAAGCCGCGCCGCTTTCATCATCATGCGGAGTGTCGAAACCTCCATGTTGATCGTTCGATTTGACGCGCCCTCTTTCTGGCGCGCGCCCTGGTACTTTCCGATGTCTTCGGGCGAGATGTCCGCAAGCAGCATCGAACCGAAATAGTTGGACAGGTGCTTGAGATTGAACTCCTGTATCGAAACATTCGATTCGCTCCAGCGTGCGCGGTTTGCGTCCATCCATTCGCGCGCCGCTGTTGGGAAGAGCACAGGCCGACGCGCGGCGCGAACACCGTTGGCCGATTCCTCCAGCTCTCGCCGCCGCTGGCGCTCTGCCTTGACTGCAAGAGTCTTTGACTCGCTTCCAGTTGACTCCCGGACCCGCTGACCGCGAAACACGAATTCATACCACCACACCCCACCCCGCTTGTATGTCGCCATTGCTATTTTCCTTTCTTTCCTTCGAGACTCGCTCGCCCTCTTTTCCCGGCGGCGCTCCTACGAACCTTTCTTTGTAATTGGGCCTCTTGTTCGCGCCTCTTCTTTCTAACTTCCCGAGAGTGAGCAGCATTCTTGCACTTCGATTGATTACAAAACCTTTTCGTCTTCTGCGCGCCAACTGGAAAGAGCTTGTGGCAAAATTCGCACGTTCGATAGTCCACACCATTGCTGTAATCGGCATAGATCGCCGCTGCAATTGCCTGGAGCGTGCAAAAAGGGCGAATGAGGAAGGCAGGGCGCAAAGCTTCACGAGGAAGCAGGAACTCTATCATTGCTCCCCCACGCCCCAGCTTGGGAATGATTGCATCCGCATCTTCCTGGCGTTTTGGAAACCACTCAATCGAACACGCTTCTCCCGGCGGTCGACGAAACCACAACAAAAGGGAGCGCCGCAATTCTTCCTGGTGCCGCTCACTCTCTTGGAGCATTGGAATTATTTCCGGGTGATGTTGTTTCTGTCGCTCCAATGATTCGACCTCATGCGGCGAGTACGGCTCAGGGCGAAAGAGTGAATTTGGGTAGTTGCCTGTTAAAGCTTTTAGGACCTCTGCACACTCGCCTTTCCAATCGCCCTCTTGCATTGCTCTCGCGAGCCTTGAGTGCTCCGCTATTAGACGGGCAAATTCCTGCCATCGTTGAAACTGTGGCCAAGTGATCGTGTCATCCAATGGAGAGAATGTTCCAGTGTTTGTCAAAAAGTCATACGCGCCGCTCCAATCCATAACGCTAAGGAATTCGTCGCGAACTCCGTGCGCATTGAGCGGCCTCGAATCCCACCTGTATCCACTGTCCCTATCGCCTGCCATTCTCCTGACTATGAAGACGTGCTCTTCACCGCGCTTGTAGTGCTCTACAGCTCCAATGGTTGCCGTGTAAGAGACAATCACCGGCATCGCTGAAATCATCCGCTCCGGTGGCAGATTGCGGAGCGCGTCCATGGCTTGCTTCATCCGATCTCGCTCGCTTTGTTCGCCTTCTGAGCGCGTCTTCATCGTACACCTCTCGTACTACTTTGCAGAGTGCTCGTACTTGTCTTAAGATGCATTATCAGGAACAACAGTACCACAGAGGGACAGAAGGATGCCAGCAGCAAAGCTACTGAAAGTGCCGGAAGTGGCAGACGCGCTCGCCCTGTCACAGAAGACCATCTGGCAGTGGATTGGCGAGCGACGCATCGGAGTCGTTCGCCTGGGCCGTGCCGTTCGAATTCCTCAGTCCGAAATCGACCGGCTCCTGGAGAAAGGCACTACACCAGCGCGGCGCTCGTGACCGCCGCAACAGACAGCAGAAAGAGAATCGCTTTGGAAAGGAGCTGGGCTGATGAGCCATATAGCGACAAACTACGTGAGGAACCTGCCAGAACTCCCTGAAGGAGCTTCGATCAAAGGCACGAAATATGCGGTTCTCTGGGCAATCGCGCATTCGCACAACGACGCAACCGGAAGTGCATGGCCGTCAATGAAGGAAATTGCCAAGCGATGCAACATCAACGAGCGTTACTGCCGGTCAATTGTCCGTGACCTTGAGCGAATCGGAATCCTCGCACGGGTTGCGATGCGCAACGGCAGGCATGGTGGACAAAGCTCCAACGCGTACATATTCCCGGCCCTCGGAAAGCCTGAATCGCCTGCAAAACTTGTGCAAATCCTGAATCAGGTTGCCCGTGTCCCTCGGTTTCCGATGCCGGTGTCTCCCAGAGCCGCAAGCCCGCGTCCATCGGATGAATGCGACCGAGGTGGGGGAGCTTCGAATTCCGGGACTCCCGGCTATGCGGTTCCGGCCATAGAGTCTTTAGGGGAACATTCATGTGATACGAAAGGGGAGCTTTTAAGGGACTCTTCACACAAGACCCTAACCCCGAAACCCAAAAAAGGCGCAGTGCAGGGTGAATCCAATCAAAAGCCCGGACCTATGAAAGGAAAAACCGCTTTCGGCGATCTCCAACTAGGTCAATCAGCATGGGACAACGCGGTGGACAACCTTCGCAAAACCTTGTTTGCACACTCAGCAATGCGCCGGGAACAACCGTCCGATTTCGTTTCTGGTGAGAAGGATTGGAAATTCTTTCGCTTCGAGAAGGTGAGCGTCCTGTCTGTAGTAGAGCTGGGGTCGCGCGCGCTCTTAATGACCGTGAAGAGCCCGTGCCCGAAAGCCACTGCGCGCGGGCTCAGGATGCACCAAAAACAATTGGAACAGTCGCTTCGAAAATTCTACGGCTACGATACTCGCCTGAAGTTGAAATCGGGCAAGTAGGTGCGTTCTGGCCCACGAGTCCGAGTGAGGCATATGGGGGCAAAATCTCTGGAGCTTTTCGTACCTAGACCGTGCCTGGGTGCAATTTTTGTTTCTCCAGAATCGCGTGTTTTTGTTGCGAGCAGACGCGAGTGCGGCAGGTTCCAAACCGATTCACGATTGACCTGCAAGCGCGATCTCTGGCGCGCAGTGGCGCTCTCCTGGCCGTGTTGAACGCGGCGAACCTCCCGATTCGAAATTCAGGCACGAATGCAGGTTGCGCAGAGTCGCCGGCGGCTCGAAATTTAGGGAAGGGGATATGGGGTCAAAATCTCTGGCATCTTTCGTCTTCCAGACCGTGGGCTAACTGCATTTGTCTTTCCGCAAAATAAGACTTTTTCGAAAATTGCCGGAAAAGCGGGCTGAGTCTGCATGGTGCGATAGAGTGCCTCGGAAAGAGCCAGAAAAGCCCCGCTGGTGCGCTCCAGCAAGCCGGGACTGCTGCGCGTTACCCTCTTTACCTCCAAGAGGATCCGGTTACACGCTCGCCATGCCCGCCGCACCTCGCCTCGTTCCTGGCGATGCTCGAAATTTGCCATCTTGATGTGCTTCACGACGGAATTCTGCTATCCTGCGAGTGCGTTTGGATTCTCGAACGTGAGAGGCGAAGGGGTTCGCCTGAACTGCTGTTCCATCCTTCTTCTGTTTCGCAAAGGATGAGCGGATGATGACCCCTGACGAAGATGCGTCGGGTGTCTCCTGCTCATCCAGCCGACCCCCACACATCCCGAATTCGATAAAGGGCGCGGCCACTGAGCCGCGCCGAATGGAGGCTCGGTGAGAATCGTTGTCATTTCCGACATTCATGCAAACCTTGCCGCCCTGACGGCTCTCCCTGAAAGTCAATACGACCAATTGTGGTGCATTGGCGACCTTGTGGATTACGGCCCCAATCCGCATGAAGTGGTCGAGTGGGTGCGAGCTAAGGCGACAACTGTGGTTCGCGGGAACCACGATCACGCGGCTGGATTTGAGGTCGACCCTCTGTGTTCCGCACCATACAAGAAGCTTGCGGCTGAAACGCTCCAGCACACATTGCAGGTCTGCACAAAAGACGATCTCAATTACCTCAAGAACCTCCCAATTTACCGGGAATTCACCGTCAGCTCTTTCCGGTTCTATTTGGTGCACGCCATGCCGGCCGACCCGCTATTCGGGTACTGTCCCAAAGACTCCCCGAACTGGCACGAACAGGTCAATTACGTGGACGCAGATGTGCTCGTGGTCGGGCATACCCATACACCTTTCATCCGCCAGGAGGGAAAGACGACGATTCTCAATCCTGGAAGCCTTGGGCAGCCGAAGACGGGCAGACCACAAGCTTGTTATGCCATCTGGGAGGATGGACAAGCATTCCTGAAGGAATATGAATACCCGATTGAGGAAACAATTCGTGGAATTCGCGCAATGCCGATTGCGCCTGAAGATCAGGATGCCCTCGTTGCCGTCCTTCGCACTGGTGAGATTCCCGCGCCGGTAGCCGCCAACCGATGAATTGAGGAACGGAGAGGCACTCTTAGGGAGTGAGGCGAAACGGACAATGCAGGATGCTCTTCAGGCGAAAAGACGTAAGTTGCTTACCGAGCTATTTCGCGACTATGCGGGCCCAACATTTGCAATCCGGCTGTGGAACGGGTGGAGGTGGGTATCCCTTGCCGGTGAGCGACCCGCCTTCACCGTTGTTCTTGAGACGCCTAGCGCGCTGTCGGCGCTGATAGCGAACCCCAATGAGGTGACGCTGGGCGAAGCATTCCTGCCTCGGGAAATCAACATAGAAGGGGACATTTTCTCGGCCTTTTTTGTTTCCGAGTATCTTGCAAGCCGGCCACGTAATTTGTTGGAACGGGCGAAGGATCTTCTTGTGCGAAAACTCTCGGGAGCAGATCGGTGGGCCCACCACGGTGCGGAACATTCCAAAAACAGGGACCGCGCAGCCATCTCTTATCACTATGACCAGCCTGTAGAATTCTTCCGGCCATGGCTGGGTAGCACGCTTGCGTACTCGTGCGCATACTTTCGAACTCTCAACGACTCTCTCGAATTGGCCCAAGCACAAAAACTGGAGTTGATCTGCCAGAAACTTCGGTTGCGGCCGTTCGAACGCTTTCTGGACATTGGTTGCGGCTGGGGAAGCTTGATCCTGCACGCCGCGCAATGGCATAACGTGTGCGCGCACGGGATCACTCTCAGCGGGATGCAAGCTGAAGAAGCTCAAAACAGAATCGAGAACGCCGAGCTGAAAGAAAAGTGCGCGGTGGAATTACGCGACTATCGCGACTGTGAACAGTTCTCAGGCTCATTTGACAAAATCGCCAGCGTCGGGATGTTTGAGCACGTGGGCCTCAAAAACCTACTTAATTACTTTCACGTTGTTCAGAAGCTTTTGCGCCCCGGCGGGACGTTTCTGAATCACGGCATTGCACGTTCTGCCTCGTCCCCAGTCCGCGACAACTCGTTCATTGAACGATGTGTCTTTCCCGACTGCCGGCTGGTTACCTTTTCACAAGTGACGAATGCGGCTGAAGCCGCCGGGTTGGAAGTGCGCGATGTCGAGAACCTCCGCGAGCATTACGAACTCACGCTGCGCAGATGGGTGGACGGTCTCCGCAAGAATGAGAAAGAAGTGCGCAAGTTTGTCCCGGAAACAACGTACAGAACTTGGCTCTTGTACAAGGCAGGGTCGGCGGCCGCTTTTGGCAGGGGAGATATTGGCGTTTATCAGGTTCCTTTCAGCCGCCCGAATCAGGGTAAATGCAACCTTCCTCTGACCCGCGAAGACTGGTACGCGACAAGCAATCGAGAGCACGAGATTGAAGTATGACAGACCAGGCGCATGCGATTTCCAAAGACGCGATTGAACAGTTGATTGCTGCTCTCGATTCGGTCGTTGACGGGGAACGAGCGGCGGAGCAACTGATCTCGCTTGGGCCGAGGGTCGTTCCGGCTGTCGAGCGCTTCCTGCTCGCATCACGTCCAAGATCGGTTTCCATAGCTCGCTGCCATGCAGTTCGTGTGTTGGGAACGCTCGGCGCATATTCCAGCCTTATTCTTTACCTAGAAAAGTACATCCGACCGACTGATGCGACAGTACTCTTTGCAGAAGATGCGGTCCGCAGCGCTGCAGCTCGTGAACTGATGCATCATCTGTCTCCCGAGACATTCAAGGTCTTGCTAGATGCTGCGAGACAGCGCCCAACAAACGGGCTTGTTCAGGCGTTGTCCCAATGTCAATGGCCTGAGAGCATTCCTCTTCTGTTTGAACTACTCGAAGATGACCTGTGTCGGGAGGACGCCATGGAAGGATTGCGGAAAGCGGCGGATGCGGCGAGGGCGTACGCAATCTTGCTGCTCCGTGGGCTTACTCAACTTCCGATCCAAGGGGCGAACGCCTCACGCCGGAGGCGAGTCACTCTCCAGTTGCTCGTCGAGTTCGGAGTGGAGATGAATGAGTGGCCCGATTTGCGGTGTTTCCTTCATGATAGGGACCGCGACTGCGTGATCTCGGCCGCGAACATTGGCTTGCGCTGCGCTTCAGCGGCTGAGCGATTTTCGATCATCGCTGCGTTGATCGAAGCGTCCGCAGGCATGGGCTGGGCACAGGAGACGGAGGCTGTGGAGCTGCTGGACCGTTGGCCGCAACTTGCGCGTCAGGTGGCAAGAGAAGTCCGCGCTCAACACCGAGCCAAGCCCAATTGGTTATCGCCATTCTGGCGAATTCTCCATCACATCCTCGGGGATGAGGTGCAGGGACAAGGACCAGGCTCCGCCTGACTCAGAAGCGTGTGCTGCCTGAACCATGTATGAGGTGATTCCGATGGACCTCAAACAATACGAACAAGCGAAATTCTCAATGGCTGAGATCGTTCGCTCTGCTCAGGCGGTAGACTCGAAAGACCAAGAATTGCTCTCCGCTTCCCGCGATCTTTTGATGCGCTTGGCCGACGACCGCTTCAATCTGATGATGGTTGGACGCTTCAGCCGCGGCAAATCCACGTTGATCAATGCAATTCTGGGCGCCGACTATTTGCCCACGGGAATACTTCCTCTTACGTCGGTGATTACGACGGTCCGGTACGGAAGCAGGACGCAGGTCGTCTTAAACTTCAACGACAGACAACTCCGCCAGGAGGTACCTCTCACACGCTTGGCCGAATATGTAACCCAACAATCGAATCCGGGCAACGTCAAGCATGTCGCCTATGCCGAGATTGAGTTGCCGGTCGAGTTGCTTCGCCGCGGAGTATTCTTCGTCGACAGCCCGGGTCTGGGATCGGCGATTGCCGAAAATACGCAGACCACGGAGAGGTTCTTTCCAGAGGCCGATGCCTTTGTACTGATCACCAGCTACGATAGCCCGCTTTCTGACGAAGAGAATCGCGCCTTGTACAGGATTCGCGGTACGGACAAGGCGCTTTTTGTCATCGTCAACAAGCAGGACACGGTTGGCGAGGATGAGCGCAGGCAGGTTCTGGACTACGTCAAGTCTCAGTTGGAGCAGTTCTCTTTTGGGAGGGCACCGCAAGTCTTCTCAGTTTCCGCCCGACAAGCCCTGGAGGCGAAGCAATCGGAGCAACCGGACCTCGTCGCAAGGAGTGGCATCCTGCAGTTCGAGGATGAACTGCTTCGATTCCTGATTGACGAACGAGCGGAGGCTTTTCTCTCGAATATGTACGAACGCATTCAAGGCTTCCTTCTTGAGAGAAGAAATCTGGAGAGCCAAGTCGAAAGGCGGCCGATTTATGAATCGCTCCTGGACCGGCTTCGTGGACTTCGGGAGCTCGAGGGAGAAGGCGCCTCAGGGGAAGATCGGCGCTATGTGGGGGAGAACTCTATTACGCTGGAATTGGAGAAACGGAGCGGGTGCCGGATTTGCGGACAGGTTTTGGACGCCGTCTTTCACTTCTTGAGCAAGCACCAGTATGACTTGGTGATCGACCGAGACTCGCAACGGGAACATGCGGCGAGGGGAGGATTCTGTTCGCTGCACACGTGGCAATACGAGAACATTTCCTCTCCATATGGCGTGTGCAACGCGTACCCAGAACTGGCCCATCGGCTGGCCGCGGAATTGCAGAATGTAGCTGTGACAGGCGACGGGCCGGCATGGAGCACAGAAGGGATAGCCCACCTCGGTGGCTCGCAGGACACCTGCCAAGTCTGCCAGGTTCGGGCTGACGCGGAACGTAAGGCTGTCAAAGTAGCTGTTTCTACGTTTAGGCGATCGGATGCCCCTCCTAACGGCCGGCTACCTGCCTGTTGTCTCCTTCACCTCGCGATGATCGTCGGCCAGTTGGGCAAAGGGCGCCTAACTGAAACTTTGTTGAATGCTCACGCCCAATTCTTCGAGAGGATGGCCGAAGACGCCCAAAGGTACGCCCTCCGTCACGACGCGTTACGCCGCCATTTGACCAGCGAGGAAGAACGGCGAGCGTCGCGGCTGATGCTTTTGATGTTGGCGGGGCACCGTAGCCTGTGTGC
>JASHQQ010000265.1 GCA_030039035.1 Acidobacteriaceae bacterium
CGTATAACGTCCAGGATCGAAGCGGCCGCGTGCGCATCGCGGGAACGATCACCTACTATCGCCCCGCGCTGATGGCCGTGCTGCAGGACGGCGATCGCAGCATCCGGGTGCTGACGCCGGAGATCGAGCCGCTGCGCATTGGCGACCGCGCCGAGGCCACCGGCTTTCCCGAAGTGAACGACGGATTTCTGGCGTTGAGGCTGGGCGACATCCACTCTCTCGGCGTGCGCGCGCCGGTCACCCCGCTGCGCGTCTCCTGGGACGACCTTTCCTACGGCAGCCATGCGTTCGACCTGGTGTCGATGGAGGGCAAGGTGCTCAGCCAGGTGCGGGAGCGCTCGCAGGATGTCTACGTCATCTCCACCGAGGGTCATGTCTTTTCCGCCGCGCTGCGGCATCCCTTCGATGCCGACGAGGACAAGCCTCCGCCCGTGCCGGCCATTCCCGCGGGCAGCACGGTCAGGGTATCGGGAGTGGCGATTCTGGACTACGTCAATCCCTTCAGCGGGACGATGGCTTTCGGTTTGTTGCTGCGGAGCCCGTCGGATGTGGCCGTAATTGCCAGCCCTCCATGGATGAACGTGGGGCACCTGGCCCTGCTGGCCGGCTTTCTGGTGATTGCGGTCATCGTCTTCGCCACGCGCGGCTGGGCGCTGGAGCGCAAGGTGCGCCGGCACGCCACGGAGCTGGCGCGCCGCATCGAGATCGAGGCCAACCTCGAGCGCCGGCGCAGCCGCATCCTCGAAGACATCAACGGATCGCGGCCGCTGGCCGAGATCGTGGAGCGCATCACCGAACTGGTCTCGTTCAAGCTGGGCGGCTTTCCCTGCTGGTGCCAGATCCGCGACGGAGCGCTTTTGGGCAATTGTCCGCCCCGGTACGACGAGGCGCGGGTGGTGCGCCGCGAGATTCCTTCGCGCGCCGGCGGCGTGCTGGGAACGCTCTATGCCTGGCTCGCCCTGCCGGCCGCGCGCACGGCCGAGGAATCCGGCGCGCTGAGCATGGGCGCGGAGCTGATCGAGCTCGCCGTGGAGACCCGCCGTCTCTACTCCGACCTGCTCCGCCGCTCGGAGTTCGATCTGCTCACCGACGTGCACAATCGTTTTTCGCTGGAGGGCCAGCTCGACGCATTGATCGGCGGCGCCCGCGAGACCGCCGGAGTCTTCGGACTGATCTACATCGATCTTGACAATTTCAAGCAGGTGAACGATCGCTACGGTCACCGCATGGGAGACCTGTACCTGCAGGAAGTGGCGCTGCGCATGAAGCGGCAGCTTCGCGCCGGCGACCTGCTGGCCCGGTTGGGCGGCGACGAATTCGCGGCGGTCGCGCACTCAGTGCGCAGCCGCGCCGATGTCGAGGAAGTGGCGCTGCGCCTGCAGCGTTGTTTCGACGAGCCCTTCGATCTCGAGAGAATTCAAATGCGCGGCTCGGCGAGCATGGGAATCGCGCTCTACCCCGAAGACGGCAAAAGCCGCGACAGTCTGCTCAACGCGGCCGACGCGGCGATGTATGTGGCCAAGCACAGCAAGCGAGGCCTGCATGAGGAGCCGGCAGCGCAAGTAAGTTCCGAGCCTGATTCCGGGAAAGGCGTTCAATAAGGACCGCGGAATTCCCGGACACTCACTGCGCCGGATCCTCGGCCGTGAAGGGCGAGCAGCACGGCTTCTCCGTGGCATGGAAATTCATCAGCTCCAGGCGGATGCCGTCGGGATCGTAGAGATTGAACTGCCATTTGCCATCCTTGCCAATCCTGGGCGACGGGTCGTGGCGCACATCGGCGAGGCGATTGCCGGATGCGAGATCCTTCCAGGCGTCATTGACCGAGACTTCGCCGATGGATACGTGATCCATGACGCCGAGCTGCCGCTGCAGGCGATCGGCCGGAGTCGAGGATGCGGGCGGCAGCGGGCTGAGCATGTATTCGAGCCAGTCGTGACCGTCCGGCACTTGCTGGCTCACCCAGTCGATCGTGCCTTCCTGCATGCCGCCGAACCAATAGGGCCTGAAGCCGAGCAGGCCGCGATAGAACTTGTCCTCCGCGGCGCGGCTGTGCACCAGGAAACCGATGTGAATGACGTGATGGCCGATGACATCCGGTTCGTCGGGTGTCTTCGCATTGGCGGGCGGCTGCACAAACCGCACGCGGTTGCCTTCCGGATCCTTCACCTCGAACCACCGGCTGCCGTCGCTTCCCCTGGTGACCGCAGACGGCGTCGACCATCCGTTGGCCGCGAGGTACCTGCGCATGCCCTCCGCGTTGGCGGTGTTCCACGCCGAGTGGTCGAGACGGTCGATGCCCGCGCCCTCGGGCAGCGGCAGCACTTCAATGAACTGCGTGGCATTGATGACGTAGCGCGCGCCTTGCGGATTTTCCGGATCGGGGAGCTTCGCGGCGCCGACGACCTCGCGATAGTAATGATCCGTGGCTGCCGGGTTCGACGTATAGATGGCCAGGTGGGAGATGCCGGTGATCTTCGGCCGCACGGGGGCTTGCGCGGCCGCCGTGACCGCGAATGCGGAGAGAAGGATCGCGATGGAAGCGCGGGAACGCATCTTGCACATTGGGGCACCTCGAATTCGGGAACCGTTCCACGATAAACCGGTTGCTTCCTCTGCGCAAATGAGCGGGAAGCGACGGTTTCCGGCCCTCCGGCCTGTCGCCGTACAATGCCGCCATGCATAAAAAAGCGCTGCCTGTTGCTTTGGCATTCTTCGCCGCAGCATTCCCGTCCCGGCCTGCTCACACGCAGAACCAGTTGCCCGCAACTTCGCCCGAAGACCGCGCCGCCGCCAAGGAGATCTTCAGGCAACTGATCGAGATCAACACCACGGACACGCCGCAGGGCAGCGTGACCGCGGCCACGCAGGCCATGCAGAAGCGCTTTCTCGATGCCGGATTCTCTCCCGACGACGTGCAGCTTGTCGGCCCCAACCCGCGCAAGATGAATCTGGTCGTCCGCATACGTGCCGCCGCGCCCGCGAATGAGAAGCCCGTGCTGTTTCTCTGCCACATGGACGTGGTGCAGGCGCTGCGCCCGGACTGGCACACCGATCCCTTCGAGTTTGTCGAGAAGGACGGCTACTACTACGGCCGCGGCACGCAGGACATGAAGGAGTCCGACGCCGCGCTGGTGTGGACGTTCCTGCGCCTGCACCGCGAGGGCTACAAGCCGCGCCGCGACCTCGTCCTGGCGCTTACGGCCGACGAGGAGGGGGGAAAATTCAACGGAGCGAAGTGGCTTGTCGAACAGCACCGCGACATGGTCGACGCGGCCTTCGTCATCAATCCCGATGCCGGCGGCGTGGAACTCGATCACGGCCGCGCGGTGATCGCCGATGTCGAAGCCACGGAAAAGGTGTACTCCGACTATCAGGTGACGGCGACCAATCGCGGCGGCCACAGCTCACTGCCCCGTCCGGACAACGCCATCTATGAGCTGACCGCGGCCCTCAACAAGCTCGCGGCGTACTCGTTTCCCTTCGAGATGAACGACGTGACGCGCGAATACTTCAAGATCCTCGCCAGCCAGGAGAGCGCCCAGACCGCGGCCGACATGCGCGCCATCCTCGCCATTCCGCCGGACACGGCCGCCGCCGCGCGGCTCAGCGCCGAGCCCAGCTTCAACTCCAATTTCCGCACCACCTGCGTGGCCACGCGGCTTTCCGCCGGCCACGCCAACAACGCGCTGCCGCAAACGGCGCAGGCCAACGTGAACTGCCGCATCTTTCCCGGCCACTCGCCCGAGGAGATTCGCAAGCAGCTCATCGAAGTCTTTGGCGACCCCAAACTGAGTGTGAAGTACGTCTCCGATGCCGGCGGCGTCACCGATACCGCTCCGGAACGCAAGGCCATCGTGCCACCGGCTCCCATCGAAGAGGTTTTCGCCCCGCTCACGCGCATCACGCAGTCCATCTGGCCGGGCGTGCCGGTCGCGCCGGTGATGGAGAACGGCGCCAGCGATTCGATCTATTTCTCGTGGGCGGGCATTCCCTGCTATGGCTATTCGGCCATCGCACTGGAACTGGACGACGACCGCGCCCACGGCCAGGACGAGCGCCTGCCCATCGACTCTTACTGGAAGTCGCTGGATTTCTTTTATTCGTTCGCCAGGGCGGTGGGCGGGGAGTGATGCGCAAATCCGCCAATGGCTCAATCGTGTTGCGCCATCGGCCTGCCGTCCTGCGCCAATGTTGTCTTTCTGAACTGCCGCGGGCTGGCCAGCGGCGACAGCGCCTTTACCATGGGCAGCAGCACGACCGGGAATATCGAGAATGTATTCTTCGAGAACTGCATCGACACCCATTGCGTGGCCGCGTTCTACGTCAAGTCGAACACCGATCCAGGCGGCAGCGTGCAAAACGTCTGGATCCGCTCCTGCAACGTCGTTACCTGCCACCACCTGCTCTTCCTTCAGACCGATGTTTTCAACATCACCGGCGGTCCGTCGCCGCCGCTGTACAAAAACATCAACATGGAGAGCGTGACCTGCGCGGAGGTGCTGTTCACCGCCTTCCTTTTCGAGGGCCTGGCCGCCTTGCCGATCCAGGGAGTGAGGCTCGCCGACATTTCCATCGCGAACGCGGGAATCACCGAACAGATCACGTACACTCGCGGTCTGGTCGCAACCGAGATCACCCTGGATGGCAAAGAGGTCGGCATTTCGGGGTGAGGCACCGTACCGACGCCATCGTCGCCGTTGTAACATGGGGATTCGGGACTCCCGGGAGCGGACGATCGAACCGGGTCTCCGGGGCAAGGCATGGCAGTTGCACGGCGCGATTTTCTCCGATCGGGAGCGGCGGTTGCGGTGATGGCTGCCGCCGATGCCGGATGCAGCAACTTCTCGGTCTATCCGCCGCCGTCTGGAGCCGGGTGGGATCAGGTGCCGGCGATTCTGGCGCGCATTGTTCCTCCTCAATTCCCCGATCGCGACTTTGACGTCACCGGCTATGGAGCCGTGGGCGACGGCAAGGTCGATTGCCGGCCGGCTTTCGCGGCGGCGATTGCCGATTGCAGCGAGGCTGGCGGCGGCCGCGTGGTGGCGCCGGCCGCCCGGGAGTTTTATCTCGTCAACGGTCCGATCCGCCTGCTCAGCAATGTCAATCTTTATCTGGAAGCGGGTTCCACCATCCGCTTCGGAGCAAATCCCGCCGACTATCTTCCTACGGTCCTGATCCGCTATCAGGGAATCCGGTGCTACAACTATTCGCCGCTGATCTACGCCTACGGACAGTCGAACATCGCCATCACGGGCTCGGGCGCCCTCGACGGCCAGGGTATCCGGTGGAGCTCGTGGGTGGCGTCTTCGGCCGCCGACTGGACGAAACTGCTGCAGATGGTTGCCGAGGGAGTGCCGTTGGAGCAGCGCATCTTCGGCGCGGGTCACCATCTCCGCCTCACGATGTTCGAGCCTTATGAATGCCGCAACGTGTTGCTTCAGGGCGTCTCTTTGCGCGGCAGTCCTTTCTGGACGATCCATCCGACATTCTGCACCAATGTCACCATTCAGGATGTGACGGTTTCGCCGGGAATCGACAACGACGACGGCTGCGATCCGGACTCCTGCACGGACCTTCTGGTCGAAGGCTGCATCTTCACCACCCACGACGACAACATCTCCGTAAAGGCCGGGCATGGCGCGGATGCGCAGGGATTGCCGCCCTGCCAGAACCTCGTGATCCGGAATTGTCAGGCCGCAGGTTCGGACTGGGGCGGAATTACCGTCGGCTCGCAGACGGGCAGCGTGGTGGAAAGTGTTTTCGTGCAGGATTGCCAGGTGGGCAAATGCAGTGACGCTCTCTTCATCAAGTCGAGCAGCGAAACAGGCGGCGCCGTGAAGAATGTCTTCATCCGCTCCTGCCAGGTCTCCGAGTGCGAGGTGCTATTCCGGATCCAGAGCGACTTTGGGGGCGAATACGGCGACAGCCCGCCGCTCTACACGAATATCAACGTCGAGAACATCGGTTGCGGCAAGGTGAAAGGGACGGCGTTTGCGATCGACGGCGATGCGCGCAATCCCATCCTCTACGTTCAACTCGACGATATCGCCATCGGCAGCGCCGGCGTCGCGGAGCAGGTGCAGAACGCGCTCTTCGTCATCTCATCGAACGTCACCATCGGCGGCCAGCCGGTGACCATCTCCGGCCTTTTCTGAACCATGCTTCGCCGGATCCGGAAGGTGCTTGCGAACCCTGTTCCGGCTCCGCAATTCCGCAATCCCGCCCGCTGATAGACTGGCATTGCATGATTCTCCCGTTCGTCCGCGAAATCTTCGCGGACCTGGAGCAGTCGCCGGCGTTCGAGCGTGTGCGCAGGCATCTCAGCCTCGGCACGGGACGGAGGCGTGTCTCCGGACTCACGTGGACGGCCCGATCGCTTCTCATTCCGCTCTTTGCCCGCGCCGCCAAGCAGCCGGCGATCGTCGTCGTGGCCGACAACAAGGCAGCCGAAGCGCTGGAACCCACGCTGCGGGCCGGTTGCGAGCTCACCGGCGCCGTCGATCCCGCTCGCCTGGTGCGCCTGCCCGCGCATGACGTGCTTCCCTTCGAAAATCTCTCGCCCCACCCCGACGTGCAGGAGCAGCGCGCCGCGGCACTATGGAAACTGGCGACCGGCGAAGTCTCGATCCTCATCGCTCCGGTCGAGGCCGCCGCGCTGAAGCTCTTCCATCGCGAATACTACGCAAGCCTCGCCGTCACCCTGCGGCGCGGAGAGGAGGTCGATGTCGAGACGCTCACCGCGCATCTTGCCAGCGTGGGCTACACGCAGATGGATCTGGTGGAGATGCCCGGCCAGTTCACGCGCCGCGGCGGCATCCTCGACGTCTATTCGCCCGAAGCCGACCGCCCCGTTCGCATCGAGTTCTTCGGCGACGAGATCGAAACCATCCGCAAGTTCGATCCCGAAACGCAGCGCTCGCAATCCGGCCTCGACGAAGCCCAGCTTCTTCCTCTCACCGAAACGCCGGTCACCGAGCATCTTCTCGCCGCCGTCCACGCGCGGCTCAGCAAACAGCGCATCGAGGCGGAAAGCGAAGAAATGGCCGTCGAGGAGGCTGCCGCGGGCGGAGTCAGCGTGTTTCCCGGCTGGGAGTTCTTCACCTCGGTCGCCGGCGCCGAGACCAGCCTGCTCAGGCTGATACACCGCTGCGTGCTCTTTGTCGATGAGCCGGCCATGGTGCGCAACCAGATCGACCGCTGGTGGAACAAGGTTGAGCAGCGCCACGAGCGCTCCGGGATCGGCGCGCTGATCCGCCCCGAAGACATCTATCTGCGGCCTGAATTCCTGCAGGCGATGCTGGAGTCGCACGCGGGGCTCGACCTCGATCAGCTCGGCGTCGTCGACGTGCTCGACGAAGACACCACGCTGGGCGAAATCGCCATGAACACGCGCCCCACGCAGCGCTTCCATGGCTCCATCCCCGCGCTCACCGA
>JASHQQ010000266.1 GCA_030039035.1 Acidobacteriaceae bacterium
TGCCGATGAAGCAGCAGATGGTCGGCGATGTCCGGCCCACGCTCCTTTTGCTGCTGTGCGCGGTGGGGATGGTGCTTCTCATTGCCTGCGCCAATGTTGCCAATCTTTTGCTGGCGCGCTCGACGGTGCGCATACGGGAGTTCGGCGTGCGCTCCGCGCTGGGCGCCGGCCGCGGCCGAATCGTGCGCCAACTGCTCACGGAGAGCGTGCTGCTTTCGTTGGCTGGCGGAGTTCTGGGACTGGTCCTCGCCAAAGCGGCGATCTACGTCTTATTGAATCTGCTGCGTGACACGCTGCCGCGCAGCGAGGGCATCCGGCTCAATGTTCCGGTGCTGCTGTTCACGTTTCTCGTTGCCATCGCCGTGGCGATTCTCTTCGGCATTGGTCCCGCGCTCAAGGGCTCACGCGTCGACATTCTGAGTTCGCTCAAGAGCGGGGAGCGCGGCTCGACCCGCGCTCGCCATCGCGCGCAAAGCTCGCTGGTGGTGGTGCAGATGGCGCTCACGCTGGTGCTGCTTGCGGGATCGGGTCTGCTGGTCCGCACAATCTACTCACTGCTGCAGGTCAATCCGGGCTTCGATGCCCATCATCTTGTCTCGTTCCGGATCGCCCTCTCACCCACCCTGACGCGCTCGGCGCCCGACATTCGATCGACCTTTCAGCAGCTTCTCGATCGCATTCGCCGGATTCCGGGCGTGGAGGGAGCCACGCTGACCAACATCGTGCCGCTCGACGAGAGCGACAACTCCGGTCCCTTCTGGCTGGGCAGCCAGGCGCCCGCCTCGCCGCAGGACGCGCCCCATGCTCTCTATTTCTGGACCGGCCCGGATTACCTGCAGACGATGCGCATTCCGCTTTTGCAGGGCCGCTTTTTCACCACGGAAGACACCGCGCAAACCGACCGCGTGGTGGTTATCGACAGCGACCTCGCGCGCAGATTCTTCGCCGGAACGAACCCCGTCGGCCGGACCTTGACCGTCGCGCACTGGGGTACGGCCCGCATTGTCGGCGTAGTGGGCCATGTGCGCCATTGGGGTCTCGACGACTCATCGTCTTACAATCCCGGCCAGATCTACATTCCCGCCTACCAGCTTCCGGACACGATGGTTCTCGACTTCTTTCGCGATTCGCTCTCGATTGTCGTGCGCAGCCCGCTCGATACAGCGTCGTTGCTGGGCGCGATCAGGCAGGTCGTCTATGGCTCGGCCGGCGACCAGGTCATCTACAACGTCGAGCCCATGGAACAGGTTATTGCGCAATCCATGGCGGCGCAGCGCCTGCCCATGATGCTGCTCGGCGCCTTTGCATTGCTCGCACTGACACTGGCCACGGTAGGCATTTACGGCGTGATTTCATACTCCGTCGCGCAACGGGTACAGGAGATCGGGATTCGCATGGCGCTCGGCGCCGGCCGCGGCGATGTCCTCGGTATGGTTGTCTGGCGCGGACTGCGACTGGCGCTTGCAGGTCTCGCCATCGGAATTGCCACCTCGCTTGGGCTGGCTCGCATGCTGGGGAGTTTCTCCAAACTCCTTTACGGCGTCCATGCAATCGATGCTCCGACCCTGACGGCCGTTTCGGTGGTCCTGACGGCAGCCGCTCTCCTCGCCTCGACGATTCCCGCGCGCCGCGCCGCATCGATCGATCCCGCACATGCTCTGCGAAGCGAATGATCGCCGCGCGCTCGAGCCGGAGTTGATTCACTAAAAAAGCGCGTAAATTTCACCGCCTCCCACCGCGAAATCTGCTATCGTTCCCTCCATCCCCCTGGGAGAATCCATGAAAAGCTTCCGGAAGCTTCTGCTGCCGGCGCTCTCGCTTGCGATGCCGGCGAGCCTCGCCTTCGCGCAAGGCGGCGGTAGCGCCGACCCGAATCTCCTGGCCTCGGCGTCAGCAGGCGACGCCCGTGCGCAGCTCGAGCTGGCGATGGCGTATGAGCGCGGCCAGGCGACGCCGCCAGACTACGAGCAGGCTGCGCTGTGGCTGAAGAAGTCGGCAGCGCAGAGCCTGCCGGACGCCGAATTCGAGCTGGCATATCTTTATCGTCACGGCCTGGGCGTGGCACACGACGACGCGCTCGCCGCGGCACTTTACCTTCAGGCCGCCGACAAGGGCTTGCCCGCGGCCGAGTTCAATCTGGGGCTACTCTACGACCGCGGCGAAGGCGTCGCGCGGGATTACGCGCGGGCCGCGGCCTGGTATGGCAAGGCCGCGGATCAAGGCGTCGCGCAGGCCGAAGGCAACCTCGGCTCGCTTTATCTGGCGGGCCACGGAGCGAAGCAGGACGCCGGCGAGGCGGCAAAATGGTTCCTCAAGGCCGCCGCCGCAAGCGACGCGCAGGCCGAGTACAACCTCGCGTTGCTGTACCGCCAGGGCAATGGCGTGGCGCAGGACAACACGCAGGCGGCGCTCTGGTACCGGAAAGCCGCCGACCAGGGCCTGGCGCAGGCGCAGAACGATCTGGGCGCACTCTACGAGCATGGCAGCGGCGTGCCGCAGGATTTCGCCGCGGCCGCGGACTGGTACGGCAAGGCAGCGGCTCAGGGTCTGGCGGAAGCGCAGTTCAACCTGGCGTTGCGCTACGCCCTCGGACAGGGTGTTGCGCACGACGATGCGCGCGCGGCCGAACTCTTTCTGCAAGCGGCAGATCAGGGCTTCGCCCGGGCCCAGAATAATCTCGGGACCTTGTACGAGCACGGCGCAGGCGTTCCGCACGACGATGCGCTCGCCGCGCAGTGGTATCGCAAGGCGGCAGAACAAGGCCATGCCGCCGCCGAGTTCAATTTGGGCCGACTCTACTCGATCGGGCGTGGCGTCGCACATGACGATGCCGAGGCCTGGTTCTGGTTCAATGCCTCCGCGGAACAATCCGCGGGAGCGCAGCGCGAGCAAGCCGAGCAGGCGCGCGGGGAAATCGAGAAGAGACTGTCTCCCGCCGAACTGGCCAGATTGCGCGAGCGCGCCAGGCAGCTATTGGCAACGGGAGCGCAGGCAGGATCATAAAGCTGTGCTATCGGTTCAAGGTCTGTTCCGCCACACCGATCACGTGGCCGGATTTGCGGTCGGTGGCGAAGACCACCAGGCGAAGCGGACCTGATTTGGCCGCTCCGGATGCCTTGAGCTCAAGCGGTTGTCCGGCGAGCGCGCTCTTGCCCATCTCCTTCATCACGCGCACCACGGCCACGTAGCGCAGCGTGTGGCCGGCATTTTCGCCGCCGCTTACCGCTGCCTGCGCGGAGTCGTCGGCCAGCGCGGCCGTAATGGCGGTGTTTGCCGGAGCCGGGGCACCGGAGGGCAACCCCACCTTGAAATGAACCTCATTTCCGGAGAGCTGCGCATCCTGAATCGAAAGATCGATTCCCGGCGAGGCAGCGGCCTGCGCGATGGCGCGAAGCAGCGCTGCCGCGTCGCTCCCGGTCATCTGCGCTTCACCGTCGACCAGCGCCTGCGGCGTATACACCGAGTCGAGATGGAAACGGGTTCCGTAGTCCTGCTGCCGGCTGGTCACCGAATCGAGCGCATATGGGTCATGCCATTCCGGCCGATCCCAGTAGGTGACATGCTCGCTCAACACAACCACCGGCGTTCCCGCGACCCGTTTCTGCGCGTCGATCCGGGCCAGCAGATCGTCCGCCGGCGGGCAGCTCGAACAGCCCTCGGAGGTGAAGAGCTCGACGAGCACCGGCCGATGGCTTGCGCCGTTGTCCGCGGCGGCCATTCGGGCGGAAGACGCAACGATCGCGAACGAAGAAACCGCGATGGCGAAGAATGCGCGCCTCAAGCAAAGAGCCAAGATTGGATGAGGAGATTTCATACGTCCATCGGATGATATCGAAGCCGCCGCGGTTACAACCGTCAAGTCGGGCTGCCGGAAGCCTCCCCGATTGTTTCGACGGAGCGGCCGCGAAAAAGACGAAGTGGTCAGTCCCGGACCCGCCGTTCCGGTCACCGGCTATTCTGGAGGAAATGCTCAGTCTTCGGCACCGTCTTCCCCAGGTCTTATTCGTCTCTCTTGCCCTGCCGGCGATCGCCCACGGATCGGATCGCCGGTCGCCGCCCGCGCCCGTTGTCTCGCTGACGCCGGCCATCGTCGTGGCCGGATCGCCGGAGCTCATCCGGGTCGACGCGCCGGCCACGGCGCAGCTCGAGGGCGAATGGCTGGGCCGCAGGCTTGAGTTCTTTCGCTCGCGCGACGGCCGCGCGTGGTTCGCGCTTGCCGGGGTCGACGTGGAAGCTGCGCCCGGGCCTTCCAACCTTCGCATCGAGGCGAAGCTCGCCGGCGGCGGCTCACGCGACCTGAGCCGCACGTTCGGGATTCATCCGGCGCACTACCGCACCGGCGCGCTCACCGTGGCTCCCAAATTCGTCCAGCCCGGCCCGGAAGAGATGAAGGAGATCGAAGCCGAGACCCTGCTCAAGACGAAGGTATTTGCCTCGAGCGCTCCGGAACCGGAGTGGGCCGGCGACTTTCGCGCGCCCGTTGCCGCAGAGCCGACCGACAGCTTTGGCACGCGGCGCATGTTCAACGGCAAACTGGCCAGCATTCACAAAGGTATGGATTTTCGCGCGCACATGGGCACCGTGGTCCGGGCGGCCAACAGCGGCACCGTGGTGCTGGCCCGGCCGCTCTACTACGAAGGCAACTGCGTCATCATCGATCACGGCCTGGGGCTATTCACGCTTTCGATGCATTTTTCGCGCATCGACGTGAAGGAGGGCCAGCATGTCTTGCAGGGACAGCCGATCGGCCTGAGCGGCGCCACCGGACGCGTCACCGGACCGCATTTGCATTGGGCGGTGCGCTGGCAGGGCGCGTACCTCGATCCGGCGAAGCTCTTGCGGCTGAGCCTGGCGCAGGCCCGGTGACGCGAATTGCCCGGGAAGTCTCAATTTCACAGTGCGAGAGGTGCAGCATGAAGATGCCGCAAAGCAGCCAGGTGATCCGTCTTGCCGAGGTCCAGGCAGGCATCCCGGGCCCCGCAGGCGAGCACGCCGTTGCCGCCTTCCGTCGCGGGCCGCTGGATATAGCTCTTTCCGTCCCTCGGCAAACGGCACAGCAGACACCGCATGTGCAGGACGAGATCTACTTCATTGTTCGCGGTCGTGGAGTGCTTCTCCATGACGGCAGGCGGGATCCGTTCCAGTCGGGCGATCTCCTGTTCGTGGCTGCAGGGGTCAAGCACCAGATCGAAGACATTTCCGCGGATTTCGCGATGTGGCGGGTTTTTTACGGACCTGCGGGCGGCGAAGTCCCCGCATAGAGAACAACGTAGCGAAGCGAATGAAAACCAGCGCGCCGCCGATTGCCGGTCGCGTGGGCAGTTTGTAAACGATTGTCGGATTCCGCAGCAGCCATGTGCGCGGGTGACCCCGAGGTGAAAGGCCACCCTGCGCACGTAGGGGAGGGCGGAGCGGTGGGGCCGCTCTCTGACGCAGGCGGATCTAGTTTTATCTAACGCCTGCTGCCTCTGGCGTATGGTGACCCGATCCCGCTGACCGTGACAGAAAAATGCAACGGACACTTTTCAACAGGCCCCGAAAGCGATCGAGTCCGGCGCGGCCGGCTCTTACTGCGGCGCAAGTTCCTTTTCGGCAACAGGGATTCCCGAGCGAACCGCTCGCGGGGTGAAGGGAATCTGCCTCTCGCGCAGCTTCTTGAACGCCCGGTAGACAAACCAGCCCAAATGCCAGCCGTCGATGTATTTGAACGGCGCTTCGCCGGTTGTGTAGTGGCCGCAAGGCAGGACGCGGGCTTCGAAATCGACGCCGCTGCGGCGGAAGGCATCGACGACCAGGAGCGAATACTCGCGAGGAAAGGTCAGATCATAGTCGGCGTAGACGAGGAGCGTCATCTTCGCGGGCCCGGCCGCATCGGGCCCGATGAATCGCGCGAAGTGATTGACGGGGCTGATGGCCGCCCAGAGCGAGCAGAGCCGATTCTGCGTCAGTCCGGCCTGCTCGACCGCCTGCCGGATGTGGCGCGTGCTCTGGCCGGCCCAGACCACGTCGCCGAAGGCTGTCGACGCATGGTTGAAGGCGTTGACACGGATCCGCGGGTCGTACGCGCTGGCCAAGAACGCATAGCAGGAGCCGAGGCTGGTTCCCAGCACGCCAAAATGCCCGTACCCTTGCTCCTCGAGCCAGTCGATACAGCAGCGGATGTCGACCACCGCTTGCCGGCAAGCCGAGAGCGTCCGCCCGATGTTGGCGCTGACGGCGTAATCGGAGCGCTCGAGTTCGGTGGGCCGGCGAATGTCGTGGTAAGGCTTGGAGAGCCGCAACGCCGAAATGCCCATGCGATTGAAGAGCGCGCATAAGGCATTGTGGCTGAAAGCATCGGCGTTCCACTGCGGCAGCACCACGATGGCCTGTTTGGGGCGCAGCGGATCCTTGTGCGCCGGCGCCTCGTACCACCGCGCGTTCACAAGGTCGTTCCCGGCATACGGAGTCCGCTCCGGGGAGGTGAAGCGCAGAAACTGCGCCTTCGCCAGCGTGCCATTCGCGGCCTGCCGGCGCAGATCGGCGTCCTGGGCGAGCGTTTCGGGCCGCACGTTGGTGGGAAACAACTGCGGTGAACGCTCTTCCAGCCGAAAATCCGCCGGCCGCCGGTACCCGAAGAACGATTCACCGTGGCGAATGAGAACCTGGTTGATGCGCGCCATCGCATTCTCTGCGGCGGCGTCGTCGAGAGGACCCGCTCCGTCCGGCAGCAGATCGCCAAAGCCATTCGCTTCTAGAAACGGCGCGATCCACTCGAATCCCCACTCGAGCGGGCGCACGACGCGATTTTCGTCGCGCGTCGTGAGATGCGTTTCCCAGCGATACATCCAGCGCGCGTAGCTTTCCCTCAACATCGTCCGGGTTCAAGTTTATCAAGAGGACCAATGGCACGCGGCAGGAGGCAGGAACTCCCATGGCTTCACGTATCGGCGCGACGTCGCATCATGACTGAGCCAATTGCCCAGCCCGCGCTCAAAAGCGTGATCAGCGCGACGATCGCAAGCGAGATTACGCAGTAGAGACAATAGACTTGCAAAACATCCCTCTCGATGCTGGTCAAATACAGGCTGAACCCCAGTCCGGCGCCGGCCAGGGCCGCCAGGACGATTCGCCTTCGGGCAAGCGCGAGACCCAACAGCACAAGATAGCCCAAGATCCCGACCGCCGCCACCGGCACGTGCGCGATCACCGCGTAACGGCTGTGGTTCACGATTCCGCAGTCCCACTTCTCGTTGATCGAGCAGGGCTCGGTCCCCGTCGAATAGTGGACGCGCAGCGCGAGAGACGCGATAACCACGCCGGCCAGTGCAAGGAGTGCAATCACGTAACGCACGGTAGGAGTAATCTATCAGACGCGCTGCCGCAAGATACTCTGGAATCATGGATCCGCTTCCGGCCGATGCCCGGCGCATCGCCTTTTTTGGCGGCAGCTTCGACCCGCCGCACCTGGGACATCTAGCGGTGGCGCGCGCCGCCCGCGCGGCGCTCGGTCTGGATGCCATCCTTTTCGCGCCGGTTGGCGCGCAGCCGCTCAAGCCGCAGGGCCCGTCGGCGGGCTTCGACGATCGTGTGGCCATGACACGCCTGCTCATCGCCGGCGAGCCGACGTTCGCCATTTCGCTCGCCGACGCTCCTGATGCATCCGGCACACCCAACTACACGCTGGAGACCTTGTTGCGTTTGCGCGCAAAGCTGCCCGCCGACGGTCGACTGTTTTGCCTCATGGGCGCGGACTCCTTCCTGACCCTGCGTCAATGGCATCGCGCCCAGGAGGTCCCTTTCGTCGCGCCTTTGATCGTCGCTTCGCGCCCGGAATCGTCCATTTCCCAAAAACGCGCGGACGGTCTGGCGGCGGCGCTGCCTGAGGGACTCGAAATCGAGCCCGCGCCGGAACTCGCTCTCCCCGAATCGGAATTCGAGCTCCGCGCCTGGCGAATCCGCAATGCCGCGGGCGAATCGGCGCCCTTCTATCATTTGCCCGGATTGCACATCGAGATCAGCGCGACCGGAATCCGCGACCAGGTCCGCGCGGAGTCCGGCGCTGCCGCGGCAGGGCAGCGAGTGTTGCCGCCGGCCGTGGCCGAATACATCCGCTCCCGGGGGCTCTACCAGTGAGCGCTGCTTGCCCCTGCCCTGCCGAAAGGCTACGATGAACCTCGGAGACCCTTTCGACGGAATGCCCACTGAGCAAACCCTCCCTCAAACCCGACTCCTTGTGCAGGCCGCTGCCGCGGTTTGCGAAGACAAAAAAGGCCACGACACACGGATTCTGGAGCTGGACCCTGCCGATTCCGGCTTATCGGACTTTTTCCTCGTTACTTCGGCGAACAGCGACCGCCAGGCGATCGCCATTGCCGACGAGATTGAGCTGCGCCTCAAGCGCGACTTCGGAGTCTATCCGAACTCGGTCGAGGGCCGCCGCCACGGCGAGTGGATCCTGCTCGACTATGTCGATTTCGTCGTTCACGTCTTCGTTGCCGACCGGCGCGCCTTCTACGACATCGAGCGCCTGCGCAAATCCGCGCGCCCGCTTACCCCGGCCGAGTTCGACGACGAATTAAAGGCCTCTCTGGCTGCGCGGACCCGTGCCGCGCGCAATGGCAGGGCCTCAATTCGCGGTTCGGCGCGCGGTTCGCCGGATCATGCGGGCAAATCCGATCAGCCGAAGAAAGGCTCATCTGCGGGCAAGAAGAGCACGTCGCGATCGGCGAAGGCCGCAGCTTCGAAATCCCCGCCAGCCCGCTCCAGTGCCCAGCC
>JASHQQ010000267.1 GCA_030039035.1 Acidobacteriaceae bacterium
TGATAACGATAGGCGCGGCCCATGGGCGCAGGGCGAATGCGCTTCATCCGCGGTCCGTCATTGGCCAGCGCGCGCTTGACATACAGCCGGTCCACGTCGAGGTCGATGCCTTGCTCGCCGGCGATGAAGCGCGCATTATCCACCGCCGAAGTGAGCAGCTTGTGCACGACCGGAGCGATGCGCTTCCTGGTGAACGCCGCCATTTCAAGCGCTTCCTGCACGCCTCGGCCGCGGATCAGGTCCAGCACCAGGCGCGCCTTCTGCGGCGAAACACGCTGGAATCTGGCTTCGGCCCGATATTCCTTTGTCTCGACTGCCATGGTTCCTTTCCTTTGCAACGCGCTTTCAGCTCTCAGCCGTCAGCTTTCAGCTCGTGCCGCTTGGAATTCCTCTCACTCGACCATCGCCCTCGCACGAACTGGCTGAGGGCTGAGAGCTGACGGCTGAAAGCTGCCTCACTTCGGCTTGGCTACGGTCTCCGTAGGCGCCTTCGCGCCCCCGGTGTGTCCTTTGAACGTCCGCGTCGGCGCAAACTCGCCCAGCTTGTGGCCAACCATGTTCTCGGTCACGTACACGGGAACGAACTTCTTGCCGTTGTGCACGGCGATGGTGTGGCCCACGAACTCGGGAAAGATCGTCGATCGCCGCGACCATGTCTTGACCACCTTCTTGTCGTTGGCCGCGTTGAGCACGTTGATCTTCAACGTGAGATACGCATCCACAAACGGGCCCTTTTTTGTCGAACGTGCCATAAAACAGCTCCTAGCTGTTAGCTTCTAGCTTCTAGCTCGTCCGCTTCGAAACTATCTGCCGAATGATCTCAAAGCCATGTCCTTCAGCATTCAAGCTAGTAGCTAGAAGCTAGTAGCTAGAAGCCGCCTTCACTTCGTCCTGCGGGCGACGATAAACGTATCCGTCCGCTTGTTGTTGCGTGTCTTATAGCCGCGCGTCGGCTGGCCCCAAGGCGTCACCGGATGGCGTCCGCCCGAGGTTTTGCCTTCGCCGCCGCCGTGCGGGTGATCGACCGGATTCATCGTCACGCCGCGGTTGGTGGGGCGAATGCCCATCCAGCGCTTGCGTCCGGCCTTGCCGATCGAAATATTTTCGTGATCGGTATTGCCCACCTGCCCGATCGTCGCCATGCACTCGGCCAGCACCCTGCGCGTCTCACCCGAGGGCAGCTTGAGCAGCGCATAGTCGCCTTCCTTGGCGACGAGCTGCGCCTGCGTGCCTGCCGAGCGCGCCATCTGCGCGCCTTTACCCGGCCGCAGTTCGATGGCGTGCACCGTGGTTCCGGCGGGAATGTTTTTGAGCGGCAGCGCATTGCCCACCAGAATGTCGGCCTCAGGTCCTGAGGTCACTGTCGCGCCCACCTTCAATCCCAGCGGCTGCAGGATGTAGCGCTTGTCGCCGTCGGCGTAGTGCACCAGCGCGATGCGGGCCGAGCGGTTGGGATCGTATTCGATCGTCGCCACCTTGCCCGGCACGCCGAACTTCTCGCGCTTGAAGTCGATGAGGCGAATCTTCTGCTTGTGCCCGCCGCCGTGGTGGCGGATGGTCATGTCGCCCGAGTTGCGGCGCCCGCCGGTGCGCTTGCGCGTGGTCACCAGCGGCTTGTGCGGCTTCTGCGCGGTCAAGTCGTCGTTGGCCAGCGTGGTCTGGAACCGCAGCGTCGAGGTTACCGGTCTGTAGGTTTTGATTGCCATCGTCGTTGTCCTGAACAAGCTACTAGCTGTTAGCCTCTAGCTCTTAGCTCGACTTGTTTCAACAAACTTCTGTGACTTACTCAGCCTGCCTCTCACTCCGGCCTTTTGACTTTGCTTCACTTCCCGCCAACCGGCTAGAAGCTAAGAGCTAGACGCTAAAAGCCGCCTTACAAATTGCTCACATACTCCGGCAGCTTTTCGCCGGCCTTCAGGCGCACATACGCCTTCTTCCAGTCGGGCCGGAAGCCGGCATACCGGCCGCGGCGGCGCTCCTTGCCCGGAACATTCGAAGTCCGCACGGCGGCGACTCTTACCTTGAAGAGCGCCTCGACGGCCTCTTTGACCTGTATCTTGGTGGCTGTGGGCGCAACGTCGAAGACCAGCGTGCCTTCGGTCTCTTTCACAGCCAGACCCTTCTCGGTAATCAGCGGGCGGCGGATGACGGTATACAGTGTCGGCATCAGGCTGCCTCCGGTTGCGCCAGTTTCCGTTTCGACGCAGTCTTCTCGAGGATCCCGGTAAGCTGCTCGATGGCGGCCGTGGAAAAGACGGCCTTCTCGCAGCGCAGCAGATCGTAGGGATGCACCTCGTTGTTCAGCATCAGTTCCACGCCCTCGAGATTGCGGGCTCCCAAAAGCAGGTTGCGGCCCAGCGTCTTCGAGTTTTCGACCAGCAGCACGGTGCGCCTGGCGCCCAGCTTGTCGAGCGCGGCGCGATAGAGCTTGGTCTTTGGTTCGGCGAGATCGAGGCTCTCAACCACGACCAGCCTGCCGTCGGCGATCTTGGCGGCCAGCGCCGAGCGCAGCGCGCCCAGCAGCTTTTTGCGCGGGAAC
>JASHQQ010000268.1 GCA_030039035.1 Acidobacteriaceae bacterium
GCACCGTCTCCTTCTTGCAGTCGCGCTGGAACCCGGCGTTTTCCTTCATCGCGTTGTGCAGCTCCATCATGAACTGGTCGTAGGGTGTGCGCTTCCACTGCGGAACCAGGCCGGCGAGGCCAACCGCTTGCGCGAGCCGCTTGCCGGCGCCGGTTACCGGCCCGTCGGCGCGAGGAACGGCCAGCCTGCCCGGCGCAAACTCGCCCACCACGCGCGCGAACGGCTCGCCAATGATCCAGTCGCGCGTGCGCGTGGGATGAATGTTGTGAAAGAAGCGCAGAATGCGCCGGCCGCGCGTCGGGCGCGTGGGAAAGGCGTCGGTGTGCAACAGGTCGTTGCGCTTGCGCAGCGCCAGATCCCGGCCCTCTTCTTCGAGCGGCCTGAAGCTGGCGTAGTCGAGTAGCCAGCGCTGCCGGTACGGCGCCAGAAACTCCGCGAGGAACGCGGCCACGCTGGCCGAATAGCGCCGCATGACAGCGCGCAGCTTCTCCACCTCGGCGTTGTTGGTCGATTTTTCGTCGACGCCGCTCAACTGGTCGCGCACGGGCTTGTAGGCGATGTTCTTGTGCAGGGCGCTGCCCGTCTGCCGCTGGTCGAGAAGAAAGCTCAGATCGGCCTCAGGGATCGGAACAGGAGTCTCGGGGAAGTAGAGAATCTCGCCCGCCTCGAGCCGGGCGCACCACGCGCGCGCCTGGTCGACAGTCGGCGGCTGTTTGTCGCGCAGCTCGGTCAGGAGAATCGTGCAGACGGGCATGGTCGCTTACTTCCGCAGCTTGGCCCGCAGCCAGAGCGCGAAGAAAAACGGCAGCGCGATAAACAGCACCAGCAGCCCCGCGGGCGCGCCGACATAGCGGTACGTGTCGGCGTAATTGACCGAATGGCCGCCGATGAGGTTCCATGCCAGCAGCGCGAAGATGGCGATGCAGGTCGACGCAAAAAATGTAAAGAATGCCGAAGCGAAGGCCAGCAGCATGCTGCTCAAGAACCCGAATCCTTCCAGCGGAAAACCGAAGACGGTCTTGCCGCCGGGATGATGCAACTGTGTGGAGTGTGTCATGGTTTCATCGTCTCCGGCGCGAGGCCGGCCGGACAAATCCCTCCCGCTTCGAGTGGAATCGATGGGAACAGGCGCTGCAACGGGCGACGCACAGCGCGCATGATCCACCTTCAGTATCTTCGCTTTTGCCGTAGAATACTAGTTCATGGCCGGCGCGGCGCAACTCGAACTCTGGCATGCGGAGAAGGTCGCGACGCAGGCCGTCGTCGGCGCGGCGCCCAACGGATTGCGCTACACCGCATGGGGCGATACCCACATAACGGACGCCGATCTGGAGCGGCTGGTGGGCGCGGTGCCCGTCGCTCTTGCCCCCGCGCTCAGCCGCCGCGCGTACTACTTCGTTCCCCTGGCCATCGCCGACACCGGCGAAACCATGATCGCGCCCGGCTATACGGTCGAGCTCGGCGACCGCGCCATCTGCCATCGCAATGCCAGCTTCGGCGCCACGGATGCGGTGTTCATCTCCACGCGCCTGGTCGAAGACCGCTTCGGCCTGGCCTTCGAGTTCTTCATCAACGTGGCGCACAACTTTGTCGAGGCGGCCGGAGTGCCGGAGAGCTTTGCCTCGCTGGCGTGGTCGCAGTCCGAGGCTGGCGTACGCGGCGAGACCAGCCAGGACGCCTGGGAGGCGCGGCGCCGCGCGCAGGACAGCCGCTCGAGTTCCAAGGGAATCGACGAACGCTCGCGATCGAACTTCTTCGAAGCTGCCTTCTCCGATGCACTGGCCATCTATATGTTGTCGCTGGCCGTCGATTTCGATTACCACGACCTGCGCGAGCGCGAATATCCGCTGCTGGCCGCGCCGGCGCTCGCCGAGCGGCTGCGCCACGTGGCTTCGCTGTTTCCGGTGAACGCCGGGTACGAGTTTCAGGTACTCTACCGGCGCAAGGGCTGACAGCGACACTCTTCGTGGACGTTGTTACAAGTTCAGGGCGAAGCGGAGGCTTGGCCACCAACTTCACCCAGCATCCGGAACCCAAGCTCGCCTGAGTTCCAATCCAATAACGCGTGCAGCAGCATCGCCGGCCAGAGCGATGCAGAGGCGAGGACGACGCCGGACACGACCAGCCCGAACAGCGCCGCGCGCGGCACTTGTGCCGGGCCAAGGTAGAGGTGCGAGAAGCCGAAGACGAGGGCGCTCAGCAGGACGGCTGGAACGAGGCCCGTCCATGCAGCGAGATACCAGGTGAGAAACCCGCGATAGATGATCTCCTCGCACACGCCGGCCGTGAAGGACACGACCCAGAACGCCTTGTGTTCGGCAACGTTATGTGGAAGCATCGGCGCGGCGTGCCTCAGCGCAGCGCGCACCTTGTCGTGCGTTTGAGGTCTTTTCACAATGGCCCGCTTCTGCGCAACGAGCAGAGCCGCAGTCGCCGCGGCGAATGCGAGCCCGCCCGCCAGCCGCCACCAGGGCGGGGCGCCCAGCCACAGGCTGGACCACGGCCGTCGCCACATTGCCCAGACGGCGAGCAGAACAACCGCGAACAGCCATTCCCCTGCAATGAGGTTGCGATAGTAGCGCAACCGTGCGCCGGGTGTTCCGGCAGCCAGCCGGCGCAGATAACGCGGCCAGTTCCAGCGCCACTCGACGAGCTGCACCAGCAGCAGAAGCGCAAAGATCAGATGATCGAATATCCTGTGCAATCCGGCCTCCTTCGGCTCCACCCGTCATTTGGTCGGCTTCTGAACCTCGAAGGCCGCCAGTACGTCGGGCCGCGCGCGAAACTTCCCGAAGACCGAAACCGACTGGATGGCCGCACGCGCCAACTCCGGCGTAACGTCATCTTCCAGCTTCAGCACTCCGACAACGCGGATATCCAGGGGTCTGCCCGTCGCCACCCGCTGCTCCAGTTCCTCGCGCCCGATGACGGCCATCCCGAGGACCATCGACTCCCGCTCGACGGTTTGCCGCACCATGCTCGAATGGCTCTGCAATTGGCCACGGACCGCGGCCACCAGGAAGTCGGTGCGGCTGGAATAGAACCCCTGCTCGACGAGCAGATCCACTTGGCCCAGGTCGACAACGCTCAGGTTGAACGAGACTTTTTCCGTGTCCGGCATACGTTGAGATTCTCCTAATACTCCTGCCAGAATACAACTCATCCGAACATCATTAGAATATTCTTATGAGAATACACCAAGAGTATGGAGCAATCGCAGTTTCTTAGCAAAGAAGGACAATAGCCGAGCCCTGCCAAAGCGGCAGCCGGGAGACTTTTTTACAACTCGTTCACAATGAATTCAAATTTGGGTTAGTCTGCTTGGCGTGTAATCAGGAGGCCCGGCAGCTCTTCGCCGCGGCTCATTTCCCCCCGGAGATCCCCCATGAGCGTGAACCGCAGAGACTTCCTGCGCCGCGCGGCTGGTGCTTCCGCCGCGGCGTTTGCCGGCACTCTTTCCGAAGCCAGACCCGAGGCGCACCCGCTGGAGGCGGCGCTGCCCGATCCCGATGCTTCCGGCATCGAGCACATCGTCGTCGTGATGATGGAAAACCGCAGCTTCGACCATCTGCTGGGCTGGATGCCGAACGCCAATGGACGCCAGGCCGGCCTGAGCTATCCCGACAACAACGGCAACCTGCAGCCGACGCAGCGACTAAATTATTTCGTGGGCTGCTCGCATCCCGATCCGGACCACTCCTACGCCGGCGGGCGCTCGGAGTACGACGGCGGCAAGATGGACGGCTGGCTGCGGACCGGCTCGAATGACAGCTTTTCGATCGGCTACTACGAGGAAGCCGACCTGCCGCTTTTTTCCACGCTGGCGCGCAACTACATCACGCTGAACAACTACTTTCCGTCAATCCTGTCGTCGACCTTTCCCAACCGGGTCTTCCAGCATGCGGCGCAGACCGACCGGCTGAACAACTCGCTGGACCTTTCGACACTGCCCACCATCTGGGATCGCCTCAGGGACGCAGGTGTTGTCTCGCGCTACTACTACTCAAACGTGCCGTTTCTTTCCCTCTGGGGAACGAAGTACATCGGCATCTCCGCCCTGTACGAGGACTTCAAGGCCGATGCCCTCGCCGGCGACCTGCCGGCCGTTTCGTTTGTCGACCCGTGGTTCACCATCCTCGACGATGGCGCCGGAAACGACGACCATCCGCATGCCGACCTGCGCAAGGGCGAGATCTTTCTCCGCGACGTGGTCTCCACACTCGCCGCAAGCCCCGACTGGGACAAGACCGTCCTCGTTATCAACCGCGACGAGTGGGGCGGGTTCTTCGACCATGTCGTGCCGCCGCGGGTGGTCGCGCCGAACAAAGTGGATACCGACCTGGTGGATGGCAAGGCGCTGCTCGGCTGCCGCGTGCCGACGATCGTGGTGTCGCCGTTCACCCGCGGCAACCCGGCCAAGCCGGCGATCGATTCGCTGCTCTACGACCACACGTCGGTCCTCAAGCTGATCGAATGGCGGTTCGGCCTGGAGCCGCTCACCGCGCGTGACGCCTCGAATGAGATTGCCAATCTGGCGCTTGCGCTCAGCTTCACGTCGCCGGATCCTTCGGTTCCGTCGCTTCCGGTCATTCCCGAGCCGGCGTTGGATCCATGCACGCTGTGGGACATCTTTGAAGGCCTCGACGCAAAGGGCAACGTGGTGGTCAACGGGCAGAGGGCCGAGTCGGCGGCGCTGGCCCGGCACAGCAAGGGCGAGGACAACGAAACCTGCGACTTTTATCTGCTGATGAAGTCGGAGCGCACGCGCGGCTGGCGGATACCGGGCAACCTGATCGAGAAATGATGAGAACGCGATCCGTTCCTCCCTTTCCGCTCGCTCGGGCGGGCGGAAAAGGATGGGGCAGCCCGGGCTACTTCAGGGCGGCCACGACCTGGGTATCCGATCCGTCCGAGGGCTGCTGCGGCGGGGCAGGCGCCTTGGCCGGCGGCGTGAGCACAAATCCCTTGCGCACGATGGCGAATCCCTGATCGGAGAGCTCGGCCTGAAGAAGCTGATTTTCCGGTCCGGAAAAAAGCTCGGTGGTTTGACCGGCTATGGTTGCGGTCAAATGGTGCACCGCGATCGGATTGCCTTCCCACGTGCCTTGCTGGTCCGCGTCGGTGGCGAGCTGGACGGGCACAATCGAGCCGGACTGCTTGGGAAGGATGGCCCACAGGTCCCGGCTGTTCTGCTGCGCGGCTACGATGAGCAGCGTTTCCAGCGCGCCGGGATCGAAGTCGGGGAGCATGACGGCGCCGGGATGCGCGTCGAGATGCGTCGTTGTGGCGCGGCCGTTGGCCGAGATATTGAGCAGAATCTGCCCCGCGTCCGGCCGGCCGACGACGCTGACCGCCTCGCCGTTGACAATGCCGCTCAGCACCACGTGGGCCAGGTGATCGGCCGAGTCGAGCTCTTCCGTCTTGGAGAGTTCGTAATTCAGCCCCGACATGGAAATGCGGACCAGCGACGTCGAATCGTAGCCCGACGGCGTGGCCTTGACATTGAAGCTGGCCGTGCCGACCTGCGTGCGGTTCTGGGAGATGTCGAAGTTTGCGGACTGTCCGGAGGCAGCCGCCGGCATCAAGGCAAGGATTCCCGCAAGCGGGAAAAACGCGGCTCGGCGCAACACTTTGCGTACCACTCCTGCTGGTTTAGACACCGGCGGGCGGCGGAGGTTGTGAGAAAGCGGGGACTAAGGGACTGAAGCACCAAGGGACTGGGGGACTAAGGAGCTTGTACTGAAGATCGGCAGCGATTTGGGTCTGCGCATGCCAATCCGATTCCCGTGCGGACGTGCTGCCGAATGGATCGCCGGTAGTGCCTCACTGACAGGTGCGGAGGTTTTGGAAGTCCGTTCCCTTTCAATCATTTCTCCGTCATGGTCATTCTCAGTCCATTGGTCCCTTGGTCCCTCAGTCCCTTGGTCCCTCAGTCCCTTCGTTCACGCTTTCGCCTTTTCGAACCGCTTGTTCACTTCGGCCCAGTTCACCACGTTCCACCATGCGGCGAGGTACTCGGGACGGCGGTTCTGGTATTTCAGATAATAGGCGTGTTCCCACACGTCGTTGCCCAGGATCGGATAGAGGCCGTGGCTGAGCGGCGAATCCTGGTTGGCCGTGGTGATCACCTTCAGCTTGCCGCCGGTAAAGACCAGCCATCCCCAGCCGGAGCCGAATTGCTTCGCCGTAGTCTCGTTGAAGGTCTTCTTGAAGGCCTCGAAGTCGCCGAAATCGGAAGAGATCTGTTTGCCGATGGCGCCGGTGGGTTCGCCGCCAATGCCGGGCGTGCCCGGTTTTCCCATCAGCAGCCAGAACGCCGAGTGATTCGAGTGGCCGCCGCCGTTGTTGCGCACCGTGGTGCGAATGTCTTCGGGCACGGCGTTGAGGTCGCGCAGCAGATCGTCGGCCGATTTTGCGGCCAGGTCGGGATGGTTGGCCAGCGCGGCATTCACGTTATTGATATAGGCCTGATGATGCTTGTCGTGGTGCAGATGCATCGTCTCCGCGTCGATGAAGGGTTCCAAAGCGGCGTAGTCGTAGGGAAGCGGTGGCAGTTCGTAAGCCATTGGCAAAATCTCCTTCGTTCGAATCGATTACGTGTTCGGGTGAAGTTCGCGGCCGGAAAAAATGGCCCCAGCGGGATGCAACGCAATCTTCACATTACACCCGCGGCCCAACCCTTATGTTTGGATGGATGCAGGAAGCAAAGAGGGGGTTCGCGAAACTTCGCCGCGCCGGCCGCCGCGCCACATTGCGAAACGCGGCCTGGCGGGCGGGTAACGAAACGGAAACCAACCCGCCGCGGAGATCATCGTTAGAGTGGATTCGGGCTTCCCCTCCGGCTTCTCCGCGGCCCGAAACCGCCGACTCCACGCTGTAAGATTGCCGCTATGATCGACCCGACGCTGTATCGCTGGCTTGATTTGCAGGGCGAGGCTTTTGGCTCGCCGGGCGTGGAGCCGCGCTGGACCTCGAGCGTAAAGGACGCCGTCGGCACCGCCTATTCGGCCTCCAGCCGCATCTGGTTTACCTGCTCTCACGGCATCCTCAACGAGATCTATCACCCCACGATCGACCAGCCCCAGGTGCGGGACATGGAGTTCCTGGTCACCGACGGCGAGACGTTTGTCCACGAGGAGAAACGCGATCTCGACTCGACCTTCGAATACCTCCACGACGAGGCGCTGGGGATCCGCTACACCAATCGCGATCCCGACGGACGTTACACCCTGACCAAAGAGATCGTCTGCGACCCGCACCACTCCGTGGTGCTCACGCACGTGACCCTGTCCGGACACGAGGATCTGCTGCCCCGGCTCAAGGTCTACGCGCTGCTGGCGCCGCATCTGGACGGCGGCGGCGCGGCAAACTCGGCGCGCGCGGTGGACGTGGCCGGCTACAAGGCGCTGGCGGCATGGAGGAACAACTGGTCGCTGGCCATGGCCGCGAGCCCGGGGTTTTCGCGGGTCAGTTGCGGATTCGTGGGCAGGAGCGACGGCTGGCACGACCTGATGGAAAACTTCCGCATGGATTGGGAGTACGGATCGGCCACCAACGGCAATCTGGCGCTGATGGGCGAGCTGCAGATCGACGGCGCCCGCGCGTTCACGGTGGCCGTGGGCGTGGGCGGAACGTTGCACACCTCGCTGCAAAAGACCATCGTGGCGCTGGCCACGCCCTTCGAGCAGCATCGCGACCGGTTCGTCGAGCAGTGGCAGCGGGCGGCGAGCCCGAATTCGCTGGCGCGCAAGTCGCGCGACGGCGGCCGGCTGATGCGCACCAGCCTTCATGTGCTGCTGGCCCATGAGGACAAGACCTACTCGGGTGCGTTCGTGGCTTCGGCATCGATCCCGTGGGGACAGGTGAAGGGCGACGACGATCTGGGCGGCTACCACCTGGTGTGGACGCGCGACATGGTGCAGACGGCCAGCGCGCTGCTGGCCTGCGGCCGCGCGGAGACGGCGCGCCGCGCGCTGGTGTACCTGGCTTGCACGCAGCAGCCCAACGGCGGCTTCGCGCAGAACTTCTGGATCGACGGCACGCCCTACTGGAGCGGGCAGCAACTCGACGAGGTCGCCTTCCCGATCGTCCTGGCCTGGCGTTTATGGAAGGCCGACGGCCTGGGCAACATGGATATCTTTCCGTTCGTCGAGCGCGCCGCCGGGTTCCTGGTGCGCAACGCGCCCATCACCCACCAGGAGCGCTGGGAGGAGAATGCCGGTTATTCGCCGTCCACGCTGGCGGCGGTAATCGCCGGACTGATCTGCGCGGCGGAGATGGGTCGCGCGCACGAATCGGTGGAGATGGCGGTCTTCGTCGAGGAGTTCGCCGACTGGATCGAGCGCCATCTCGAGGAATGGACCGTGACCAACAACGGCGTGCTGCATGCGGAGGTGAAGCGCCATTACATGCGCATCCGGCCGCCCGAGGCCGGCGAAGCCTACGCCTGCGAAAGCTGCGGCACCGAGCACATCCGCCTTTCCAACCGTCCACCGGGAACGCGCTACGAGTTCGAGGCGCGCGAGATCATCGACGCCGGTTTTCTCGAGCTGGTGCGCTACGGCGTGCGCCGCGCCGACGACCCGCTGATCGTCGATTCGCTGAAAGTCGTCGACAGCGTGCTGAAGCGCGATCTGCCCCAGGGGCCCGGCTGGCTGCGCTACAACCAGGACGGCTATGGACAGGGGCCAGACGGCGCGCCGTATCAAAGCTGGGGACAGGGCCGGGTGTGGCCGCTGCTGACCGGCGAGCGCGCCCACTACGAGCTGGCCGCCGGCAACGACATTTCACCGCTCATCAAAACCTACGAAGGCTTTGCCAGTTGCGGCCAGTTGCTGCCCGAGCAGGTTTGGGACGAGCCGGACCGTCCGGAAGTGAGCATGAGGATAGGCAAACCCGCCGGCTCGGCCGTGCCGCTGGTGTGGGCGCACGCCGAATATCTGAAACTGCTGCGCTCGGCCGTGGACGGAAAGGTCTTCGATCGCATCTCTCCTGTGTACGACCGTTACTGCGTGCCGGAGGGCCGCGAGCATTTGCGCGGCGATCTGCAGGTCTATACGCGTCACCGTCCCATCCAGAAGATGGCGGCCGGTGAAACCCTGCGCATTATCGAGGAGACCCGGTTCGAAGTGCTCTGGACCACCGACGGCTGGAAGACGCAGCACTCGACCGTGTGCCGCACCCAGGGCAGCGCGGGATTCAGCGCGGATATCGCTCCGCAGGCGGACGCGGACCCGAACGGGCTGCGGAGCGGTGGGCTATCATGGACTCTCCACTGGCTGGATCAGGACCGCTGGCTGGGTTACAACGTGGAGATCGCGATCGAACCGAAATGAGGCGATTGTCTCAGGCAAGCTCTCGAGCTTTCCGGAAAGGACCTTACCCCCGTTATGGCGACGACGACTCTCACCAATCTCTCCATCGAACAGCTTTCCATCGACACGTTGCGCCTGCTCGCCGTCGACGCCGTGGAAAAGGCCAAGAGCGGCCATCCCGGCGCGCCGCTGGGTTGCGCGCCGATTGCCTATCTGCTCTTCCATAAGCTGATGAAGCACAATCCGGCGCACTCGAAGTGGGCCGACCGCGACCGGTTTGTGCTTTCCAACGGCCACGCCTCGGCGCTGCTCTATTGCACATTGCATCTTGCCGGCTACAATGTGACGCTCGACGATCTGAAGGCATTCCGCCAATGGCACTCGAAGACGCCCGGCCATCCCGAATACGGCGACACCGACGGCGTCGAAGTCACAACCGGTCCGCTGGGCCAGGGCATGGCCATGGCCGTCGGCATGGCGATCGCCGAAAGGCATCTTGCCGCCATCTACAACCGCCCGGGCTTCGAAGTGGTCGACCACCACACCTACGTGCTGTGCGGCGACGGCGACATGATGGAAGGCGTCTCGCACGAAGCCTGTGCGCTGGCCGGCACGCTGGGCCTGGGCAAGCTGATTGTTTTTTACGACGACAATCTTGTCTCGCTCGACGGACCCACCGAGCTCAGTTACAGCGACGACGTGCTCGAGCGCTTCAGGGGCTACCACTGGCACGTGCAGCGCGTGATGGACGGAAACGATCTCGGCGCCATCGAGGCCGCCATTGAAGCGGCGAAGGCTGAGCCCGGCAGGCCGTCGCTGATCGCGGTGCGCACGATCATCGGTTACGGCAGCCCCAAAGCCGGCACGAACAAGGTGCACGGCGAGGCGCTGGGCGCCGAAGAGACCGCCGCGACCAAGAGATTCTTCGGCTTTCCCGCGGACCAGAGCTTCTACGTCCCCGAGGATGCGCTGGCCAACTGGCGCCAGGCGATCGACCGCGGCAAGCAACTCGAATCGGAGTGGAACGGCCTGTTCGCGAGTTACAGGAAGGCGAATCCCGATCTCGCTGCCGAGTTCGAGCGCACGCAAAAGGGCGAGCTCAAATCGGGCTGGCAGGCCGCGATTCCGGGTTTCCCGGCCGCCAGGCCCATGGCTACGCGCAACGCTGGCGGCGCGGTGATGAATGCCATCGCGCAGAATGTTCCGGAGCTTTTCGGCGGCGCGGCCGACCTGACGACTTCGACCAAGACCATCTTCAAGCCGGGCGAGAGCTTTCACGTCGATCCCGCCGGCCGGAATGTGTTCTTCGGCGTGCGCGAGTTCGGCATGTGCGCCGCCGTGAACGGCATGGCGGTTCACGGCGGCCTTGTTCCCTTCGGCTCCACGTTTTTTGTGTTCACCGATTATTGCAAGCCGGCGCTGCGGCTGGCGGCGCTGATGAAAGCCCACGCGCTCTTCGTCTTCACGCACGACTCGATCGGACTGGGCGAGGATGGGCCCACGCACCAGCCGATCGAGCACCTGACGGCCTTGCGCGCGGTTCCGGGAATGACCGATTTTCGCCCCGGCGACGCCAACGAGACGGCCGCGTGCTGGCGGCTGGCGCTTGAACGCAAGGGTCCGTGCTTCTTTGCGCTGACGCGCCAGGATCTGCCGGTGATCGACCCGGCATCGCGCGATATGTATGCGAGCGTGAGCAAGGGCGCCTACGTTCTGCAGGACGCGAAGGATCCGCAGGTCGTGCTGATCGGCACCGGGTCCGAGTTGTGGCCCGCGGTCGATGCGGCGAAAAAGCTCGCCGAGGAAGGCATTCGCGCGCGAGTGGTCAGCTTTCCGAGCTGGAAGATCTTCGAGGAACAATCGCCGGAATACAAGTCCAGCGTGCTGCCGGCCGGCGTGCCCAGGCTGGCGGTCGAAGCCGGAGCCACGCTGGGATGGTGGAAGTACGTCGGACTGGATGGCGATGTCGTCGGGATCGATCGTTTCGGAGCCTCCGCGCCGGGCAAGACCGTTCTGGCTGAACTTGGCTTTACCGCCGATAATGTGGCGGCAAGGGCGAAGAAGCTGATGGGAGGAAGGCGGAGCTAGCCGGGCTGGCGGAGTCAGCGGAGTTAGCGGTCTGGCCAGGTCTGCGAAAACCAACTCCGCTAACTCGCACGAAGCGCGGCTAACTCCGCTAACTCCGCTAACCCCGCCTTGCCTACATCTCAGGAGATATCGATGAAACTCGTCATCAGTGCCGACCACGCCGGGTTTCCGCTGAAAGAAGAAGTGCGAGCCTATCTGACGAAGAATGGACACGAGATCGTCGATCTGGGCGCGTACAACGGCGACCTTCCCGACGATTATCCCGACTTCGCCGAGAAGGTCGGCGACGCCATCCGGCAGGGCGTTGCGAAACGCGGAATTCTCATTTGCGGCTCGGGCGTGGGCGTGTGCGTGGCGGCCAACAAGATTCCCGGCATCCGCGCGGGCATGTGCCACGATACCTATTCGGCGCACCAGGGCGTGGAGCACGACGACATGAACGTGATCGTGTTTGGCGCGCGCATTATCGGCGCGAACCTGGCCTACGACCTGGTCGACGCATTCATCAACGCCAAATTCATCACCAGCGAAGAGCGGTTCCAGCGGAGATTCAAAAAGGTGCTCGCGATCGAGGCCAGGTATCAGTGCGGGCAGGGGTCGAACAGCCCGGCGTAAGAGTTCACGGTTCATAGTTCGCGGTTCACGGTTCGGGGCGATCGTGGAGAGGTCCGGACCGCGCCAGGCAAGCAAATGAGATTTGGGTGATGGCTCGGTCCGCTTTCAGGGCTGAAGTCCCGGAGGCTTTCCCGCCGGATCATGTACGGCCTGAAGCCCGTACCCTTCCCTGAACCACTGGCAGCACCGTATCCGGGGCTGCGCGGGAGCGCACATGACAAACCCGATGCTTCCCTTCGACACGATCCTCTTCGATGTGGGCGGCGTTCTGCTCACCAACGGCTGGGACCATTGCGAACGCGCGGAGATCATGGCCAGGTTCGATCTCGATCCCGCGGAGTTCGAGGCCAGGCATCCGGCTCCCAACGACAAGTGGGAGCGGGACCTGATCACGCTGGACGAATACCTCGATGCCACGGTTTTTTACGAGCCGCGCAGCTTCTCGAAAGCGGAATTTTTCAAGGCCGTCTGCGCGGAATCGAAGCTGCTCGAGGACGGGGCGATGGGCGTCCTCGAGGAGATTGCGGCTTCGGGACAGTATCTGGTGGGGGTGCTGAACAACGAGGCGCGGGCGACCAACGAATTCCGGTTCGACCAGTTCGGTTTGCGGGAGTACATCGAGGTGGCGCTAAGCTCGTGCTACCTGGGCCTGCGCAAACCCGAACTGGCCATCTACCGGCGCGCGGTGGACATCGTGGGCGGCGCGCCCGAGCGCATTCTCTTCATCGACGATCGCGCCGAGAACGCGGCCGCAGCGCGGAAAGCAGGAATGACGGCGATCCGGTTCGAGGGAGCGGAGGCCTTGCGCCGGCAGCTTGAGGAATTCGGAGTCTTTGCCACGAGATAGGAGGCAGGAATGCAACTCGGACTGATTGGCCTGGGCAGGATGGGCGGAAACATGGCGGAACGGCTGCGCCTCGCCGGTCACCAGGTGGTCGGATTCGATTTCAGCGCCGAGGCGGTCAAACGGCTCACCGACGCGGGCAACGTGGGCGCCTCGTCGCTGGAGGATATGGCGAAAAAGCTCCAGGGCCGCAAGGCCATCTGGATCATGGTGCCGCAGGGCAAGCCGGTAGACGAGACCATCGCCAAACTCGAGCCCATGCTGCACAAGGGAGACATTCTTATCGACGGCGGCAACTCGAACTACAAGGACTCGATGCGGCGCTACAAGGAAGCCGCAGCCAGGGGATTCCAGTTCGTCGATGTCGGAACTTCGGGCGGCGTGTGGGGCCTCAAGGAGGGTTACAGCATGATGATCGGCGGCGACAGGGAAGCCGTCGATTATCTGCACCCGATCTTCGAGGCGCTGGCGCCCGGCAAGGACAAGGGCTGGGGCCATGTGGGTCCGGCCGGCGCAGGCCACTTCGTCAAGATGGTGCACAATGGGATTGAGTACGGCATGATGCAGGCCTTCGCCGAGGGCTTCACCATCATGGCGAAAAAAGTCGAATTGCATCTGGATCTGGCGCAAATCTCCGAGATCTGGCGCTACGGCAGCGTGGTGCGAAGCTGGCTGCTCGATCTTACGGCCGATGCGTTGGCCAAGAACCCGACGCTCGAGGGTCTCGAAGCCTACGTGGAGGACTCCGGCGAAGGACGCTGGACGGTTTTCGAGGCCATCGATCTGAATGTTTCGGCGCCGGTCATCACCGAATCGCTGATCCGGCGCATCCGTTCGCGCGAGGAAAACAATTTCACCGACCGCATGCTGGCCATCATGCGCAATGCGTTCGGCGGACATGCGGTGAAGAAGGACTAGAAGCAGCTTTCAGCCTTCAGCTCCCGGCTTTCAGCTCGTCGGCGCGATTCGCAAATACGCAGCGGGAGCTCACGTCGGAAACCTGTGAACTTGGAACTGTGAACTACGAACTGATAACTGACAGCTCGAACGGCGACGGAGGTTAACACGCCATGGCGACGATACAGATGAGAGTCAGTCCCGAGGACCTGTCCCAGGTCCCGAAGGGAAACGAGCGCATCCCGGAACCGCTGATCATGACCATCTTCGGCGCCTCGGGCGACCTGACCAAGCGCAAGCTGCTGCCGGCGCTCTTTCACCTCGAGCAGAACGGGCTGCTTCCTGCCAGATTCGCCATTGTGGGTGTGGCGCGCCGGCCGCTGGGCGACGCGTTTGCGGCCGACATGCGTGACGGCATCGTCCGGTTCGGCGACGTGGACGCGGGCGATCCCAGGCTCGACAACTTCGTCAAGAAGATCGGCTATTTCGCGCTGAACTTCGACGATCCCGGCCATTATCAGGCGCTCAAGGCCGAGCTCGATCGCCTCGCGCAGGAGAATGGCATCGGCAACAACCGGCTCTACTATCTGGCCACCGCACCGGAGTTCTTTGCCGGAATCATCGAGAACCTGGGCGCGCAGGAGATGGCCCATCCGGAGCACGGCCGCTCGGCGGTGGTGATCGAGAAGCCCTTTGGCCACGACCTGGCTTCGGCGCGCGAGCTCAATCACCAGGTCAACGGCGTCTTCAACGAGAGCCAGGTCTTCCGCATCGATCATTATCTCGGCAAGGAGACGGTGCAGAACATTCTGGTCTTCCGCTTCGCCAACGGCATCTTCGAGCCCATCTGGAACCGCAACTACATCGACCATGTGCAGATCACGGCCGCCGAAACGCTGGGCGTGGAGGGCCGCGGTCCGTTCTACGAAAAAGCCGGCGCGCTGCGCGACGTGGTGCAGAACCACGTCATGGAGCTGCTCAGCTTCGTCGCCATGGAGCCGCCCTCGAGCTTCGAGGCCGAGAGCGTGCGCCGCGAAAAGCTGAAGGTCTGGCAGGCGATTCCGCCCATCCCCATCCTGAGCACCGTGCGCGGCCAGTACGGGCCGGGCGTGGTCGAGGGCCAGAAGGTGCCGGGATACCGCGACGAGGAACGCGTCGACCCCGATTCGGGCACCGAGACCTACGCCGCGGTGCGTCTGGAGATCGAGAACTGGCGCTGGGCCGGCGTGCCGTTCTATCTGCGCGCGGGCAAGCGGCTCAGGAAGCGCGTCACCGAGATCAGCATCCAGTTCAAGCAGCCGCCGCTGCTCATCTTCAACCGCATGCAATCGAGCGGCCCGTGCTCCGAGATTCAGCCCAACCTGCTCACCATCCGAATCCAGCCCGACGAGGGCATCTCGCTGCGCTTCGGCGCCAAGGTGCCCACCACGCCGGATATGTCGGTTTGCCCGGTCATCATGGACTTCGATTACGCCTCGGCCTTCGGCCGCTCCACCGCCAACGGCTACGAGCGCCTGTTGCTGGACGCGATGCTCGGCGACCAGACGCTCTTTGCCCACCGCGACGGCGTCGAGACAACCTGGTCGCTCTACACGCCGATCCTGCAGGGGTGGGCGGCGAAGAAACCGGAGGTTTTCCCCAACTACTTCGCCGGCAAGTGGGGACCCGAATGCGCCGACCGGCTGCTGGAGCGCGACCGCAACGTGTGGCGGAACGATCTGGGGAAGAAAGACTGAAAGGCAGCGTCCAAGGGCCCGGCGTCCAGCGTCCTGGGAAGGGAACAGGGAATAGGGAGCAGAAGCCCTGTCCGCGGATGATCTTTACGAAGACGCTCGTCGGGAATTCGTCTTTGGGCAGATAGACGGCGCCGTCCTTCACGTGGCCTTCGAGCATGTGCTTCGGTTTTTCACGCCGCCGGCGGTTCTCGGTTCTCGAATCAGTGCCCCCTGATCCCCGTTCTGATCCCCGTTCTGATCTCTGATCTCTGACCTCTGATCCCTCGCCGCAATCCCCTATTCCCTGTTCCCTTTTCCCTTTTCCTTGTTCCCTTGTCCCCTCGGCTAGGCACGCTGGACGCTGGACACTCGCTTTCTGTTCTCTGTTCCCGATTCCCGCATCCAGGCTCTGGTGCGGCGCCCGGTTGGCCGCGCATACATCACACCTCTGGAGAAACCATGGCCGATACCCGAAAATGCGCACACTCCTCCTGCAGTTGCATGGTGAGCGGCAAGGACAAATACTGCAGCCCCCAGTGCGAGGCTGCCGCCGGCACGACTTCGATTTCCTGCCCATGCGGGCATCCCGGATGCCGCGGGGAGGTGCGGACAGCCTGACCTGCATTTGAATTCCGCCGCGGCGGGTCCAATTCTCCGGAACAAGGCCCGCCATTCTCAACGGGACCCAAAGGCAATCCGGTTCCGGTAGACCGGGCGAAGACCGGCGAAGATGCGGAAACTCGCGGCGCCGCCTGTTTCCGCCTGGCCGCCGATTTCCGCTTGACCCCGCGCTTTCGACGTGCAACCCTTGCCGCATCCTTATCCCCCTGTCAGGATAGAAGAAGCAATTCCACACCGTTCGATCGACGACGAAAGGAACGATCATGCATCGTCGAAGTGGATTCGTCTCCCTGGCTGCCGCCGGTTCGCTCCTGCTCTGCGCGGCCAATTCGACAAGCGGCTGTAACTCCTCTTCGGGCCACATCGGCCCCGGCACCGGCGAAGTGGTCGGCGCCGGCGTCGGAATAGCCGCTGCGGTGGTGGTGGGCGCTGTGGTGCTGGTCGAGGTCAACAAGTCGCACCACACCATCAAAGGGTGCGTCACCGCCGGTCCCGATGGCCTCGAAGTGCAAAACCAGAAAGACGACAGGATCTATGCCCTGACCGGTGTGACGGCAAACGTCAAACCCGGCGACATCATCCAGGTGCATGGGTCGAAGGAAAAGGGCGGGAAAGATAGCGCGGGCAACCAGGATTTCCGGGTTGAGGAGATGAGCCGCGATTACGGGCCGTGCAAGGCCATTTCCGCGGCGACGCCGGCAGGCACAGGCTCGTCACGCACGGAATAGTTGTTCCCACCTGTATGGAAGGAGACCTGCGCCGGCATCGGCACTGTATGAAAGGGGGCTTCGCGATGAAGCGGAGTTTCCGGGGTCGTCTCGCACCTTTGCTTTTTTCCGCTGCCGTCCTCGCGGCAGGCCTGCGAACCGGAGTCGCCGAGGCGAGCCCGCGGCTTGAGGTCAACATCGGTCCGCTCTGGGTCGATCAGTACACTTACAGCGATTTGAACACGGGCCGATCGGTCTTCCCGGCTTGCTCCGCAACTCTGAGCGTCCGCGGATGCATGCAAAAATTCCTTTCCTATTATGCGAAGCAAGGTGTCACCGGCATCCGCTTTCAGTTCGCGCTGGGCGGCGGCGCCGGCAGCACGCCATTCAATGCGAAGGGACAGGTCAACGCCGGGTGGCTGGTCAATCTCAAATCCTTTTTCTCCGATCTCGGATCGGCGGGAATCAGGAACGTGACGCCTACATCGACGCTGAACCAGGTGTGGTCAGGTTCTGCCGGAGGAATCGACCTGAAAACCATGACCGTCCCCTATCAAAAGGGCGCCCGATGCACGAAGACCGGGAGCGAGGAACTCTCCTTTTTCCCCTGGCTTCCATACGGTCTCAACCCGAACGATCCGGACTTTCCCTATTCTCCGGGTGACAAAGAGGATAACGAGGCATATTACTGTTCCCCGAAGAATCCCATCTTCTGGGGCTGGACGCCGTTTTTCAACCTGGTGAATCAGGTAGCGGAAGCTGCCAAAGCCGAGTCTGTCAATATCGAAGAATGGGATGTCGATAACGAGCTCGATCTCTGGAATTTTACAAATGAAGCTCGCGAAGTTTACGACCCCACCACGAATACGCCGGTCCTTTCTCACGTGGGCGCTATGCTGGCGGCGCATGGCTTTGAATCCGGGGCAGCGACGTTCTCAGTGACAGCTCCGTCGCCTTCCATCGCCGGAGCTGCCTGCGACTCCGTTTATGGAGTCTCAGCCTACGCGACATGGGGTTCGCAGCTTCTGGCCGCCGAAACCGGAGGGTATATCGGAGGAGCGGGAGATTTTCCCAACGCAACGTCGGCCGCCAATGGCGACCTGACCTGCGCCGGCACCACCGCCGGAATGATTCGCATCCCCAGGCAACCCTCGGCCTGGAAGCCCGGTATCTTCGACTTTCATGTCTATGTCTGCATCCAGGGGACGAACGGATGCGCCCTGAACAAAAATCTGAAGAGCACCGCCCAGGCTGCCTACGATGGAATTTGGGAATTCTTCACCAGGAACAATTTCACCAAGCTCATTGCCATGATCGGGGAGACCGACTCCGACGCGCCGAATATCGCCTGCGACGGTCACACACAGGCCATGGCCGCCGAAAATGCCAGAGCTTTCCGGGACAGCACCTTCTCCACGGATGGGGCCACCCACGGCGTGATCCGGCCGTGGGCATACCTGGTTTCGCCGGGCGGCCAGGTTTGCCAGCCGGTCGTGATTGGCTTGCCGAACGGTATCTACGCGAACCCGTAGTCCATTGCCGGTTCGATCCATTCGACGCGCAAAACTATGTTGCATTGGGACGGGCGTGTGTTTTTCCAATCTCACCTGAAGGAAACGTTCCCTCTCCGCTCGGGGGAATCCGTGAGAAGATTGTGCATCGTTCATTCCGGCAGGAGTGAGCCGTGCAGACCGTGCTCTACGATCTCCGCTATGCCCTTCGCCAACTGATCCGCAATCCCGGTTTCGCGCTGACGGCAATCCTGTCGCTGGCGCTCGGAATCGGAGCCACCACTGCGGTTTTCAGCGTGATCTATGCCGCGCTGATCAATCCCTACCCGTACCCCGCGGCAGACCGCATCGTGCGAACTGTCGTCACCTGCAAGGCGGCGCCGGAATTCATGGTCCGCCTGAATGGACCCCAGGTCGGGCAGGTGCGGCAGGTGCCGGTGGTCGAAGACGTTCT
>JASHQQ010000269.1 GCA_030039035.1 Acidobacteriaceae bacterium
TGGATGGCGAATCGGACACCGCAGCGTACCACGGCGAATTCGTACAAGCCCGCGAGCTGGCGCGGCGGGCCGCCGAAGAAGCTGGAAGCGCCGGCGAAAAGGAGACTGCGGCCGTGTATAACGCGGACGGCGCGGTTCAGGAGGCATTGGTGGGAAATCGGAGCCAGGCGAGAAAAGAGGCGCGAGCAGCCCTTGCAATGTCGAATGGCCGCGATGCGGAGGCCGTTGCCGCGATCGCAATGGCCCTTGCGGGCGACTCTGCCCAGATAAATCTGCTCGCGAGCGATCTCGCCCGCCGGTTTCCTCAGGATACGCTGGTGCAGTTCGAATATCTGCCCATGATCCATGCAGCAGACATTCTGGGCGCGAACGTCGGACCGAAAGGTGCTGGCACTGCAATCCAGGCGTTAGCGAAAGCACAGCGCTACGAGCTGGGTAACTTCGGCGTCTCGCTTTACCCCGCTTACCTGCGAGGACAGATTTATCTAGCCGAGCGCCAGGGTGCTGCAGCCGCCGGCGAATTCGAGAAGATTGTCGCGCACCCCGGCGTTGTCGTGAATGATCCGATTGCCGCGCTCGCCCACCTTAACCTAGGCCGTGCATTCGCACTCATGGGCCGAACGCTTGATGCGCGCAACGCTTATGATGATTTCTTCGGGCTCTGGAAGGACGCTGATCCGGATTTGGCTGTTCTGAACCAGGCAAAGGCGGAGTACAACAACCTAAGCCGGTAGATTGCGTGCAAGGTCGAAGAGGCGTTAATCGGGCTGGCCGGACGTGTACCGCCAGGTCGGTTCTGGGTGAGCTTTCCAGGAGCACGCGGTGACCCAGCCTCTCGGGATGCCACTGGGCAATTTCACTTAGATGCACTCACCTGGGAGATGATCCGGGCGTAAAGTCGGCTTTCCGGAACTTTGACGATTCTTCGCTCCGCAGCGGCCCAGTTCCCGACGCGACTTGCCCAATGGTCGCCGGCTCAACAGTCATATCTCAAGGTGCCTTGGCAACGTCGTGAGTTTCGCGCCTGCCTTAGCTCGCCGAAATCCGTATTGAATAAAACGGAATCGAGCAGAAGCACTATTCCTCGCTCCGAACCGCCTTTTTGCCCTCGCCTTGTCAACTCGGTTCAATGGGCAAATCCTTCCCGGTGCGGCATCGGCGGGACTATACTTAAGCTGTTTTTGCGGTGCTCCCGGGCCCCTGAACGTCACCGCATTGCGAGGCCGGAATCACGCCACCGGCAAGCATGGCAACATCAACAAGCCAGACACCTGCACTTGTTCGTCGAGAACTTTGAAACGCCGGTCCGCAAGGCGGTCAGCAGGGGATCTCCTCAAGACTGCTCCGCCAGTTCAAAGGAGGGAAGGCATGCCAGGCCATGAGCCACCCAACAAGGACAACAAGGAGTTGACCGATCGTCCGCGCGATGCCGCAACGCCGGGGGGTATTACGCGCCGCGGCTTTCTGAAGGGCGCAGGCGTCACCGCGGCCGGCACCGCGCTGCTCGAGGGCGTGCAGGTCTTTTCGCGCGAAGCTGCCGCGGCCACTCCGGAGAACGTGAAGGAATACGGCCCCGAGCCGGTAACGATCGCGCTACTTGTCAACGGCAAGGAGCACCCGATTGAAGTCGAGCCGCGCACCACGCTGGCCGAAGCCCTCCGCATCCAGCTCAATATGACCGGCACGAAGATCAGTTGCGATCGCGGGTCGTGCTCCAGTTGCACGGTTTTGCTCGACAAGACGCCGGTGAATAGCTGCACGATGCTGGCGATCGACGCCATCGGCCATCACGTCACGACCATCGAGGGCGTGACTGAAGACGAGAAGATGCACCCGCTGCAGGCGGCTTTCGTGCGCCACGACGCCATGCAGTGCGGCTTCTGCACGCCGGGCATGGTGATGAGTTGCGCGGCTCTGCTCGAGCGCAATCCCAATCCCACTGAGGACGATGTGCGCCAAGCCGTCTCAGGCAATCTCTGCCGCTGCGGCACCTATCCCAAAGTCTTCGCGGCCACGCTAGATGCGGCCGGCCAGATGGCGAGCAAGGCATAGAACGACCCCAACTTTGGACTGTCTCAAAGGATTGGAGACAATCGTATGGCGACCGAAATCACCACTCCCGTTTTCGCCGCTCTGCAGCAAGCTGCGAGTGCCGCCGAGACCGCGACCAGGACCGTCACCATGCCGGTCGGTGTCCCTGGTTTTACGCTCGGCGAAGAAGAGCGCACTGTTCCCGTTACCGAGCCGCCGGTGCTGCCGATCAACAAGGATCTCGAATTCATCGGCAAGCCCATCGAGCGCTGGGACGGTTACGCCAAGGCGACCGGCCGCGCGCGCTACACTGCCGACGTTGCGCTGCCTGGCATGCTTTACGCGCGCTTCGTCAATTCCTCGGTGCCGCACGCCAAGATCGCGTCGATCGACACTTCAGAAGCCGAGCGAATGCCCGGCGTAAAGGGCGTGCACGTGATCGAGACGTTCCTGGGCGGCGCGGAGCTGCGCGATCCTTCGCTCGAACAATCCAAATATCCGGTAGTTCGCTTCGCCGGCCAGCCTATCGCAGCGGTTGCCGCCACCACGCCGCAGGCCGCGGAAGACGCGGCGGCCAAGATCAAGGTCGTTTACAACACGCTGCCTTTCGTCGTGGATGAGAACATCGCCCGCTCTGCCAATGCACCGCAAGTCTTTCCCGGCGCAGCCGACCAGGCGGGCACCGCCGGCGGAGGCGGCAGCCGGGCCGGCATTCCGCAGACCGGCAATGTTCACGGCCCTTCGGTGCGCAAGGAGGGCGATGCCGCGCAGGGATTCAAGGACGCCGACGTGATCGTTGACGCTCACTACACCACGCAGGTGCAGACGCACTCGGCACTCGAAACCCACGGCGTTGTTGCGGACTGGAAGCCCGATCTTCTCACCGTCTACGCCTCGACGCAGGGCACCGCGAGCGTGCGCGAAGAGCTGGCCGGGTACTTCAAGTTGCCCATGAGCCAGGTGCGCGTGATCACCGAATATATGGGCGGCGGATTCGGCGCCAAGTTCGGGGCAGGGAATCCAGGCGTGGTGGCGGCGATTCTCTCGCGCAAGACCGGTGCGCCCGTGCGCCTGATGCTCGATAGGGAAGAGGAACATCTCTCCGTCGGCAACCGTCCCAGTTCCGATCAGAGGCTGCGCATTGGCGCGAAAAAGGACGGCACGATCACGGCGATCCAGCTCATCAGCTACGGCACGGCCGGGTGCGGCACCGGGGCCGGATGCTCAGGGCCGGCCGCGAACCTCTACAAATGGGCGACGCTCCACACCGAGGAGAACGACGTTTTCATCAACGCCGGCCCCGCGGCGGCATTTCGCGCGCCGGGCCACCCGCAAGGCGCCTTCGCGCTCGAGCAGTCCATCGATGAGCTCGCCGGGAAACTCGAAATGGATCCGCTCGACTTGCGCGACCGCATCGACGAAAACCCTGTCCGGCGCGTGCAGCGGCAGGTCATTCGCACCAGCGAGATCTGGAAGTCGCGTAATCCCAAGCCGAACGCGGATTCCGGCATTGTGAAACGCGGTGTAGGCCTTTCGCAATCCATCTGGTACCGGCACCTCAACTACAACTCAGCCGCCGAAGTGCGCGTGCACAAGGATGGCTCGCTCGAAATTCTCTCCGCCGTGCAGGACATCGGCAGCGGCATCAAGACGGCGCTCGCGCAGATCGTCGCCGAGCAGTTCGGCGTTCCACCTGCAAAGATTTCAGTCAAGATCGGCGACACGAACTACCCTCCGGGACCCAACTCCGGCGGCAGCGTCACCACCGCGTCCATTTCTCCCGCGGCGCGCGACGCCGCCTGGCAGGCCTCGCAGAAGTTCCTGGCCAGCGTGGCGCCGGGGCTCGGCGCAAAAGCCAGCGATCTCACCCTCAGTGGAGGCATGGTGCGCAGCGCGTCGGGAAAGTTCCAGCCCATCGCGTTCCGCACGGCGGCCGCAAAAATGGACACCGACCAGGTCTCCGCACAGGCCAAGCGCGTCCGCGACTATGATCCCAAAAAGTACATCACCTACGGCGGCATCGATTGCGCCGAAGTGCTGGTCGACACTGAGACCGGTCGCATTCGCGTCAAGCACGTCTTTTCCGTGCACGACTGCGGCCGGCCCATCAACCCCGCGCAGGTGACCAGCCAGATCAACGGCGGCGTGATCCAGGGCATCTCCTACACGCTCTTCGAGCACCGCCTGCTCGATCCGAATTACGGCCTGATGGTGAATGCGGATCTCGACAAGTACAAGATCGCCGGCTCGTTCGAAGTGCCGAAGATCGACGTGCAGCTCACCGAGGTCTACATCGGCCAAAGCTCCACCGACGCTTCCGGAATCGGCGAAGCCGCCGGCATCATCTCCGTCGGAGCCGCCATCGCCAACGCCTTCTACAACGCCACCGGAGTTCGCATTCGCCAGTTGCCCATGACCCCGGGCGTTGTTCTCGCTGCCCTCAACCAGCCGCAACAGATGATGGAGTCGATATGAATTCCTTCGCTCTTGCCGATTGTTCCACCGTCGAAGCCGCGCTCTCGCAGCTCAAGGATGGCGCGGTGGTGAAGGCCGGCGGCGTCGATCTGCTCGACCGTATGAAGAACGGCACCGACACGCCCAGGCGCCTCGTGAATATCCGCAACATCCGCGAGCTGCGCGGGATTCATGCCACGCCCGATGGTCTGACCATCGGACCACTCACCACGCTGGCCGAAATTGCCGAAGACCGGGGAGTCCGAGCCGATTACACGGTGCTTGCCGATGCCTGCGGTGCTGCCGCGACCCCGCACATCCGCAACATGGCGACGATCGGCGGGAATCTCTTGCAGGAGCTGCAGTGCTGGTACTTCCGCTCCGCCGACTTCGAGTGCATTCGCAAAGGCAAGGAGGTTTGCTTCGCCTTCTCCGGCCTCAACCAGTACCACGCCATCATGGACTACGGCACCTGCCCGTCGGTCGCGCCGTCTTCTTCGGCCGTTGCCGTGCTGGCCCTGGGCGGCAGCGTGGAGCTCACGTCGGCTGCGAAGGGTAAGCGCACCGTCGCCATCCAGGACTTCTATGTGAAGCCGGACGCCAATCCGCACCGCTTCCATGTGATGGCCGACGATGAGCTGCTGACCGCGATTCACATTCCCAAGCCGGCGGCCGGCACGCGGTCCGCGTATCAGAAATATGGCGAGAAGGAGAGCCACGACTGGGCTATCGCCGATGCGGGCATTGTCCTCGAGATGGACGGCAATACGTGCCGACGCGCGGTAGTGGCCATGGGCGCTGCCTCGCCCGTTGTGCGCCGCTCGAAGGAGGCCGAGGAGGCGCTCGCCGGCAAGCCGATTACGCAGGATACCGCGCGCGCGGCCGGCAAAGCTTCGATGACCGGCGCCATGCCGCTCTCGATGAACGCGTATAAAGTCCAGCTCTTTCCGGTGGCCATTTACCGGACCATTCTCCTGGCCGCGGGACAGATGGAGCGCGATCCCAGCGCGACCGCAGTCGCTTCATAAGTGCGCCGCACGACCCGCTCGCCTGGCGAGCAGAAAGGATGCCCCGATGAGCACCGCCGTTGAACGCCCGCAGCCCTGCCAGTGCCTGCGCACCAAGAATCCCTACGGCATGACGCCGCAGGATGTGGATAACTGGATTCCCGGCTTTGACACGAGCTCTACATACTGGTGCCTGCGCACCATGGGTCCTGCCGGCCCCGACGAGCACTACGTGCATCTCGCGCGCTGCACGCCGGGCCGCGCCTGCTACGAAAAACCGGAGGATTAGGCTGCGGATAGTTACGGGCTTTCAGCTCTCAGCCTTCAGCGTCAGCGGTCACTTGGGCTATTTCAGCAACCCAAACACAGCCACGCTATTCGGCGTGCCCACGAGCACTTTCCCGTCGATCACCATCGGCGTAATGAACTTGTTGCCGCTGCCGAAGTTGTCGCGTCCGTTCGGCGCCTGATTGCTGTTGTAAATCTCCTCCAGATTCGACGCCGAATAGGCATCGAGCACCGCGGGCGAATTGTTCTCGACCGCCCAGACGATCGCGTTCGCTGTCCCGTTCGCGCTCACCGAAGGTGTCGCCCCGGGATAGGGAAAGCTGTTCGCGCTCTGCATCGCGGGCGAGGTGGCCAGCCGCGCATTCCTGATCGGGAAGGTCTTCAGATTGTCGCTAACCGCCGCGTAGTAGATCGTGTTGTTGAAGAACGCCGGCATGGAAAACACGCCGCCGATCTGACCGTCAATCTCCTCGTAGATCGCATTGTCGTTATTCGGATTGAATTTGCCCATGTTGTCGCGATCGACGATATACATGTTGCCTGTCTTGCCCGCGCCGATGGCCAGTTGATGGACTCTCCCCGAGTCGTCTTTCAAATCCGGCAGCACCAGCGCGCCGCCCGAACCGAGATCTGTGTCGCTGTTCGACTCGCTCACCGTGTTCAGGTCTTCGAAGTAATCCGCGACAGCGAGCTTGTTGTTCGCCGTCGAGACATTGATGAATCCGTTGCCAAAATCGCTGCTTACAGGGAAGCCCCTGGCATTGAGCGTCGCGTCGAAGGTCCCGTTGGCATCGAGCACGAAGATGGAGCCGAACGGTCCGGCTGCGATTCCGCTGCCGGCCATCCATATCGAACCTTCGCTGCCGTTCGGCGTCAGATCGATCACGCTGGTCTGCTGCAGCGTCGATTCGCTGTAGCCCATCAGCCAGCCGGTATAGGGGTCCTGATCGCAATGCGAAGTCCATCCCAGGTAGATCACTCCGTTCAGAAGCAGCAATCCCGCGCGTTCGGCGTATTGGCCGGGATCGAAGATGACTCTGCCGTTGGAGCTGTTGGCGCCGTTGCCCGGATAGCTTGCGCGAATCTCGGTCGGAGTGTGAAGCTCCGCGCCCGTCGTCACATCGAGCGCATGGAGACGCTGGTGATAGCCGCCCGATCCGTCAAGCGTCATGCCCACGACGAAAATCGTTCCATGCGGGCCGGCGCCGCGGTCGATGACCGGAGTCGATGTGATGCCAATCTGCGGCGAAATCTGCCCGCAGCCGTGATCGTCGCTGGGTTGCTCGTTCGTGCCCAGCACGGAGTGCTTCCAGACCTGCGCGCCGGTGTCGGCATCGAACGCGTAAACGCTGTCGTTTTCCGTCACGGCGTAGACCACGTTGCGCACCTTGCCGCCCGCCGTCAGCTTCGACAGGTAGAGCGGCTGCGCATCGACCGATCCGTCGACGGACAGGATGCGAAGCAGCCCGAAATCCGCCGCATTCACATTGGCGGTCGTAAGGGTCGTCTCGTGCGGATTCCAACCGGTGCGGCCAATATCGTAGTGAAACGTCACGGCGTCCGGCTCGACGACTTTCACGTCGAGCGCAACCGATGCCGTGTGGCTCAGATGACCGGAGACGCCTTTGAATTCAAGCGCCGCATTGCCTTCGTCTGCGCGCAAGTTGGCCACCAGACTCACCAACTGAGGCTTTCCCGGCTTCAGAACGAAGCTCTCGGGCGAAGCGGTGACGTTGCCGGGCAGCCCGCTCATCGTCACGGTGATTGAACCATTGAACCCGCTCACGGCGGTAGCCGACACCGTCACCCATTCCGCCACGCCGGCCGCCGTCACGGTCAGACTTTTGACATTTGTTTCAAGAGTAAAGTTGGGAGTTGCATCGGGCACCGTCGCCGCGAGGCCAGGCATTCCGATTCCCAGAAGCAAAAGGCTGCACGCGCCGCGCAGCCGAACCTGCCAGTCAAACCGCATGAGTGGCCGCATAAGTCGCACTCCTTAATTGAAATAAGGTGCACTGGACCGGCCAAGGCAATCGCAGGACCGTCAAATCAGCAGGGATTGCAGAGTTCCAGTATCCGGCATTCCGGAGCAGCAAGGCAACGAGCCTGTGCGTGGAAAGGCCCCGCGGCGAACATTACTTTAGTGGGGCTTTTGCCGGCGTGTGGACCGCCGCGACCCTCTTCTCCGGCAATGCCCACGCAAACATCACGCCCCCGCTGCCGGTCAGGATGTATTGGCGTCCATCGAGCAGGTACGAGATCGGCGAGGTCTGCACCGGCTCGCCCGTGCCCGCGTGCCACAGCGTCTTTCCGGTCGCCGTGTCGAGCGCCAGCAGGTTCCCGTATGCATCTCCGGTAAACGTGAGGCCGGAATCCGTCGTCATCACACCTGCGCCCGATCCGTCGTCGCCCACCTCGTGCGTCCAGCGGATCTTGCCGGTCTGATAATCAATCGCTTCGATCGTTCCCTTGCCCCACAGGTCGTAATCGGCTCCCGCCCATCCGTAGGCGCCATCGGCCGGCTTGGCAAAATAGATGCTCCAGCTCGGGTTCGCGTCTACGATGAACAGACCCGTTTTCGGATCGAAGCTGGGCGCGCGATAGTTGGTCAGCCCGCCCTCCGCGGGCGCAATGATACGCCCATCCGGCGCCGGCTCCTTGTCGGGATTGGGAATCGGCCGGCCCAGCTTGTCGATTCCCGTCGCCCAGTCCACCGGCCCGTAGGGAGCAGTCAAAAGATCTTTCCCATCGGTCCGGTCGAGCACGAAGAAATAGCCATTGCGCGAGGCCTGCATCAGCATCTTGCGCGGCTGACCGTGAAAGATGCCATCCACCAGCACCGGCGTTTCCACCGCGTCCCAGTCGTGCGTGTCGTGCGGAGAAACCACGAAGCCCCACTTGAGTTTGCCGTCGTCGGGATCGATCGCCACAATGCTGCATGTGTAGGCGTCGTCGCCGGGCCGCGTCTTTCCGTTGAGCACCGGCGTGGGATTGCCCGTGCCCCAGTACACAAGATTCAGCTCCGGGTCATACGTGCCTGTGATCCAGGTCATGCCGCCGGTGGTCGCATTGGGCGTGCCCGCGGGCGGAGTGCTGTCCCACTGCCACTGCGTTTCGCCCGTCTCCGGATCGAAGGAGCGGAGGTAGCCCGGCAGATTGTCGAGATCGCCCCCGACGCCGGCGATCACGTGCCCTTTCACCACCAGCGGCGCCATCGTCGACCAGTAGCCCTGCTTCGAATCGGCGATGATCTTGTCCCAGCGCATCTTGCCGGTCCTGGCGTCGAGCGAGACAAGGTGCGCGTCCGGCGTGGTGAAGAAAAGCCATCCCTTGTACATGGCCACGCCGCGGTGTCCGATGTGCTCGCCCACCGACGGCCGGTTGTAGTGCCAGATCATGTGCCCGCTGCGCGCATCCACCGCCCACACGTTGTCCGGCACCGTAAAGTAAATCACGCCATCGACGAGAAGAGGTGAAGATTTGATCTCCGCCGGCTGATGGGTCTGGAACGCCCATGCCAGCGTCAGGTCGCCGACGTTTTGCTCGTTGATCTGCGTCAGATGGATGTGCCGCTCACCGGAGTAGTCGCCGTGATACTCCGGCCAGGAATCCGGCGCGGGATGCAGTAGCTGGGCGTCTTCAAGGTCCTGCGCCGCGAGCGCGGGCGCCCATACGACAAGCGTGAACAAGGCGGCAAGTAAGGCCAAAGGCGATCGTGAAAAGTTCATCTCGGAATCGGTTTCCTCAACATGAAAATGCGAATACGCGCCCTGGCGCCGTGTAACTCGGAACCGCCGCCCGAAATACCGCTGTCATCCTGAGCGAGGTCTGGCCCGGCACCGGGCCAAACGGAGTCGAAGGATCTGCGGCTGGATCCTGTCGCTTCACCAGTTTTTGAGACAACGCGCTACCGCAACGTCTGCAGATACGCCATCAGGTTGTGGATGTCGTCGTCGGTGTACTTCGGGAACTGCTCGACGTGTGCAACCTGCGGCGCGTCCACCTTGTAGTGCACGCGGCCCGTCAGCCACGAACGATACGTTCCGTCGCTGTCGCGCAGCCCCACCGTGAACTCGTCCAGATACGCCAGCGTTCCCGAGACGGTTTGTCCCGAGGGCAGCGTCACCGTCACCTTGCTCTTCGTGTCCCACGGATACAGCATCCGTTCCTCGAGCCTCAACCCTTCATAGCGGCTCGCGACTCCCGCCAGGTCTCCGGTAGGCGAGTGGCACTTCGAGCAGCCTCCCGCGCCGTTGAAATACGCCTTGCCGGCATCGGCGTTGCCGGTCTGCAGGTCCGAAACGTCGACGCCGCGGCGCCCGCCCGGATGGGCCGCAACCTCGGCCGAACGCGCGCGCACAAATGCCACCAGCCGCTCCATCTGGCTGCTGGAAAAAGTGAATGCCGGCATCTTGTTTCCCGGCCGGCCTTCGCGCACCACCGCGGCAATTTTGTCGCCGGTGGTATCCGACATGACGAGCTTCGAGCGCGTCAGATCCGGTCCGGTCTCGCCGCCCTCGGCATCGCGTCCGTGACAGAAGCCGCAGTTCTGCAGAAAGATCGCATGGCCGGCTTCGATCTGCTCCGAATGCTCCTCGTCCTGGCCGCCGCCTGCGGCCGCCTGCGGCGCCGCACTGGCTTCCTCCTGTTTGACCGGCGCCTTCGCCGGCTCCTCGCCGGTAAGGAACTTGAGCAGATCCTTCAACTCGTCGCCCTTGATGTCGGGCATGGGGGGCATTGCCGCCTTGCCCTTGTGGATCATGTCGGTGATCTGATCGTCCGTCATCCGTTTGCCCACCCCGATGAGCGACGGAATTTGCGGCGGATTGCCCTGCCGCTGCGGGCCGTGACACATGGCGCAGCGGTTCAGGTAGGTCTTCGCTCCCGGATCGTTGGGCGCTTGCGCGGGCTCCTGCGCCTCCGCGCTCACCGGCACACGTATCTGCTGAATCAACAGGAACGCCGCCGTAAACGCGGCAGCCGCAAAGACAATCCTCAGCTTTCCGGAAAGGAGGGTGCACAGGATCTCAGGGAACCGATGACCTGTCATCCTGAGCCATCCCGGGTTCGCCATGACGGACGAACGGGGAGTCGAAGGATCCGCGGTTTCCCAGTGGCCCTCAACAGGTTTTTGTTGGAGCGGCGTCGTTTTCCCCAAAATTGAATGCCCCTCGCGTTCTGATTCAAAAGTCTCTCAAATGCGTTGGACGTCACCGGCGCGGGCGCGTCACTTGCCGGTATACGTGGCCCAATCCGGCCGCGGATGGCTCGCCGTGCTGGCTTCCGTCATTCCCAGTGCCCAGCGAATCGCCTCGAAATACATCTTGCGAACATCCGGGTCGTCCCACGCCTCTTCGGTGTGGCCCAGCGTGGAGTAGAAAACGCGGCCCTTGCCGTACATCTTGCACCACGCCACGGCAAAATCGTGGTCGGTGCGATGAATCCGCGGATTGTTGTAATCGAGCTTGTTCGGATCGAGGCTCAGCAGCACGTTCACCTTGTCGCGCGACCACTCCTTGGGCTGGTAGATCTCGTCGTACTTCACGAACTCCCGCGGAAAATGGCGCACGATCGGATTGTCAGGCTGCTCGTTGACGATCGGCGCATTGAAGGTGAACCACGGATGCTCGTTGAACCACCCGCCGATCATCTCGCCGTATTCGGGCCACTTGTAATTCGTGTCCAGCGCCGCGTGAACGCCCACGAACCCCTTGCCGTCGTCCTTGATGAACGACATCATGTCGGCCTTCTGGCTGTCGTCCATATCCAGCTCGCCCGTGGTGCTGGTAAAAACGATCAGGTCGAAGTAGTTCAGGTTTTTCGTGTTTCTTCCCAGGTCCTTCCTGGTCAGCAGCTCCGTGTCGGTGCGCAGCGTCGTGTCCCACAGGCCGCTCGCTTTGCCCATGTTGTAGACGGCGGCCATGGCATCGGGAACCGAATCGTGCTCGAAGCCCTTCGTTTCGCCGATCACCAGCACGTGCTTGAGATGGATCGTCTTCGCGTGCGGCGGCGGAGCGATCGCAAAGTCCTCCGTCGCTTGTGCATGGGCCCGGCTTATGTTGAGAGCGGCCGTGGCAACCGCCAGGCCGCACACAAAAATCGGCAACCTCCATCCAGCGCGCAAGGAATCTCCTTTTTCGATTGGAACTACATCGGTTCTCCCGCCTTGGCGGGTTTACCGCAAAGCATCGCGCCTTGCGGAGTGAGTTTTTCCGTCCCGGGACCCCGGGCGCATCCTGCGGGTCTTGTCGCTCGGGTGAGGAAACTTTCACGTGCAGTGCGCCGGCGAATTGTGGCTCGGCAAGAAGTCTATCGGGCGATACCGGCGAGACGCAATCTCGCCGCCATGCGGGAGCGCACATGGTGCGATGGCGCCTGCTGTCAGACGCCAGGACGGGGTTTTGGATTCCCGAAAGCCTGCCATTGGCTCAAGTTCGCTTCGATGGAGCGGCCTCAAACTGTTCAGAATTGCGCTGATTATGACCGATTTCGTCATTTTTATGGACAAATCGATCATTTTGGAGTTATCGTGGATGCACGTAATCGAACTGGCGCGATCGCTTCGGAGGCCCGATCTGGTCGCATCGATACCCTTTCTCACCTGCCCTTGAGGCAAGGAATCAGCGAGGATCTCATGAAATCGAATCTCCTCCGGCTCATTCTTGGATGCGCGTTCAGCTTGCTGATGTGTGTTTCTGTGGCGCCCGGACAAACCGTGACCGGCACGGTCACCGGCGAAGTCACCGACCCGAGCGGGGCGGTGGTCTCTGGCGCGAAAGTTGTCGCGCACAACCTTGAGACGGGCGTGGATACCACCGCCGCCACGAACGAATCGGGGCTCTTCCGCGTTGAGTTCCTTCCCATCGGTCACTATCAACTGACCGTGACGGCCAACGGATTCGAAACCGGGACGGTTCCTCCGTTCTCGCTTGAAGTCCTGCAGACCGCGAACTTCAATCTCAGGCTTCAGGTAGGGCGCACCACGGAATCGGTCAGCGTGTCGGCGGCGGCTCCCATCCTGAATACGACGGATCCCACAATCGACAGCACCTTCACGGCGAATACGATCTCGAATCTGCCGCTGAACGGCCTGGACTTTTCGGCGCTGACCCTTTATATGCCGGGGTCGGTGGATACGGCCGGTACATCGGGCACAACGAGCATCGAGCGCAGCACGTATTTCGTTGACACGCCCAACTTCAATGGCAACCGGGCGCAAGCGAACAACTACACGCTCGACGGCATCGATATGAACGAGACCTATAACAACCTGATCTCCTACAGCCCGGCTCCGGAGGCCCTGGAGGAAGTGAAGGTGATTACGGCCGATTCCCCGACCGACTATGGCAACGTGAACGGCGCGGCCGTGGTCAGCGTGCTCAAGAGCGGAACCAACCAGTTTCACGGATCGGCCTACGGCTACGTACAGGACTACAAATTCAACGCCAACTCCTACAACAACGGGCTTACCACTCCCGTAACACCGATCGCACCGTTCACCCAGTCGCAGTTCGGAGGCACGATCGGCGGCCCCATCCTGCACAGCAAACTGTTCTTCTTCGGCGATTACCTCGGGGCGCGGTACCACAATGGCGGCTTCGGCACGGCGAGCATCATTCCCGACGCGATGCGGCACGGCGACTTTTCCGTCCTGCTGACGGGTTCCAACCCCATTCAGCTCTATGACCCGGAGAACAACTTCGCAGCTTACAAGAACAATCAGGGCGTACCCATTGTCAATCCCGTAGCCAAATTCCTGTTTGCCAATCCGAATTTCTACCCGGACTGCGGATCCGATAATCCTTCCACGCCTGCCAATGGCAAGTGTCTGCCGCCCGAAGACGGGATTGCCGATAACAACTACGAAGCTCCGAACTTCGGTTACAAGGGGAACAACCAGGGCGACGCGAAGATCGAATATGACTTTCGCACGAGCGACAAGATCACGGGTTTTTATTCTCTTTCGCACGCCTACGACGGTTCGATCCCGGTGCTGGCCATCTCCTTCCCCGGCATCAACCTCTACCCCACCTGGATCGTGGGTTCGACCTGGGAGCACACGTTTTCGTCTTCGATGGTGAATGCGGCGCGCGTGGGCTTTACCCGAACCGACTGGAATCAGGGATTCCCCGAAGACCTGACCGGAGACTTTGGAACCGGCGGCAATGCCAAAGTCGGAATCAGCTTTCCCGACCAGAAGTACAATGGCTTTACCTACCAGAGCATCAACAACGGCATCAGCGGAATGGGCACTCCGGCTTACACCGCGGGAGTGATCGACAACACCTACAGCTATATCGACAACTTCACCTGGCAGCGCGGATTGCACTTTCTCAGCATGGGCGTGCAAGGCATCCGATACCAGAATAACTACCCGACGGGCAATAACGATGGCTATCTCGGCTCGGAGAACTATACCGGCGCATTCACGGCGAATCCTTCGGCGACAAACGCCGGCGGTTATGGCGCGGCGGACTTCGTGCTCGACCGGGTGCAATCGGTGGGCGTAACCCTGGGCAGCGTCCTTGTAGGACAACGGCAATGGCGCGCGGCCGGATTCGTCCAGGACAACTTCAAACTCCACCCCAATCTGACACTGATCTTCGGACTGCGCTACGAATACGACCAGCCATGGATCGAGCAGAACGACAAGACCGGGAATATCAATCTCGCCACGGGGCAGATCATGTATGCGGACCACATCCCCGCCGGCGCGCCACCGGAGGCCACTATCTGCCCGACGCTCGCGTGTTACCAGCCGAATTACCGGCAGTGGATGCCGCATCTGGGCGCGGCATACCAGCTCAACGACCGGACGGTAATCCGGGGCGGCTACGGCGCCAACAGCTTCTTTGAGGGCAACTCGTACAACCAGCGTCTGACCGCAATCACTCCGTTCATCCAGGCCGTGAACATCCAGGTGAACTCGCCCGCGCCCGGCGCCGTTACCACGCCGCGCACGGCACAGGAAGGATTCACCGGCGGCACGACGAGCTACAGCGGGTCGTCTTACTTCAGCGTGTATCCGCAGAACATCCAGCCGGCCTACGTTCAGGAATACAACCTGACGGTGGAATATGCGCTGACGCATACGGCGTCCCTGCAGGTGGGTTATATCGGCGAGTCCGGCCAGCATATCGAGGACTACGGCAACGTCAACGCGCCCCTGCAGAATGGGGTGCCCTCTTCGGCGCCGTTTTACAACAACCAGTACATCGGCATAAACGGCGCCGACTCGACGCTCGGCATCGGATCGAATTTCCTTCTCATCACCGAGTCCCGCGCCATGATGAACTACAACGCGTTGCAGACAGTGCTGCGGCAGCGCCTTGTTCACGGGCTGGAATTCACGGTCAATTACACCTACGGGAAAGCCATGACCAACAGCCTCGGGAACTACGCATTGAATGTGAACGGCTACAGCGGCGCGTTCCAGGACTATTACAATAGCGCGGCCGATTACGGTCCGGCCGGATACGACGTGCACCACGACCTCTCGGCCACGGGCGTTTACGCGCTGCCGGTGGGCCGCGGCAAGGAGATTCTGCCCAACGCGAACCGGGCGCTGAACGAGGTCGTCGGCGGCTGGAAGCTTTCCACCGCCGTCGTGGCATATTCGGGATTTCCGGAATCGATCACGGGACCGAACAACAATTCGCAGAGCATCTCCGGTGTCTTCAGGGTGAATCAATATCGCAAGCTGAAGATTGTCAATCGCAGCAACGAGCATTGGTTCGGCACCGATCCGTCGGCAACCCCGTGCACTACGGCGGGCGTCGACAATGACGTGTGCGCATTCGGAGTGCCGGCGCCCAATGCCTTCGGCACCGAAAGCAATGGCGCGGTCCGCGGCCCCGGCTTCTTTAATACCGACCTGTCGGCCTTCAAGGACTTCCAGATCGCAGAGTCGCATACGATCGGATTCCGATTCGACGCTTTCAATGCATTCAACATCGTCAGCTATGGCAACCCGGACACCGGCATCACCGATCCGACCTTTGGAAATGTATCGCTTCAAGGCGTCCGATCGACGGAGCGGCACTTGCAATTCTCCTTGAAGTACAGCTTTTAGCGAGTGGGCGGCCCGGCGCCCCGACGGCGCCGCTCCTGGGCTTGTGGCGTCGTGCACGGATTTCGCGCAAACGGTGCTGGCATCATGAGAAATCCGGCAGCTACCTTCTTGGAACGCGGACGATCATGGTCCTTGAAATCTGCGTCGATTCGGTCGAATCCGCGGTTGCCGCGCAGGCCGGCGGCGCCCGGCGCGTGGAACTGTGCAGCGCGCTGCGCGAGGGCGGCATCACGCCCAGCGTGGGGCTGATTCGTTCCGTTCGCGCCGCTGTCCCGATCGATGTGTTTGTCATGGTGCGGCCGCGCGGTGGAGATTTCTGTTACACCGACGACGAGTTCGTGGTGATGCGCGAGGACATCGCGCAGGCGAGCGCGCTGGGCGCCGACGGCGTGGTGCTCGGCATTCTCGCTCCCGACGGCCGCGTGGATGTGAAGCGCACCGCAGAATTGGTGACGGCGGCGCGTCCCATGCAGGTCACATTTCATCGCGCTTTCGATGTGTCCTGCGATCTCGCCCGTTCGCTCGAGGATGTCATTGCCACCGGCGCCGATCGCATTCTTACCTCGGGCGGCCGTCGCGATGCGGTTCGCGGCGCATCGCGCATCGCGAGGCTGGCCGAAAGCGCACGCGGCCGCATCGCCATCATGGCCGGCGGCGGCATTCGCCACAACAACGTGCGCCAGTTGCTGCAGTCGGCGGCCGTGAACGAAATCCACGCTTCGCTGCGCGCCCGCACGGCAAGCCCCGTCGCGTTCTGGAACCACGAAGTCATGCTCGGTTCGCATGCCGAAGATCTGGCGCGCTATGTCGTCCGCGAGAGCGACGTGCGCAAGCTGCGATCCGCCGTGGACGCAATTGCCGCAGAGCGCCGGAACGCGGCTCTCGTACAATGACCGGGAAGCGGGGCCAGGGCGGTTTCGATTCAGGCGTTGGCAGGATCGGGAACGCCGAGGGGCTTTTTCCCTGGGGAAAAGTCACGCCGGAATGGTTCGAGATGTCGGGATGTGAAGCGAAACCGCTCTGATCGTGTAGCATCTCCTGAGTCCACTGCATGTCTTCCAAGACCGACAAGCGCGCCAAGGAAATCCTGCGGCTTCTGCTGCGCCAGGGCAAAACTTCGGTGGAAGATCTCACTTCCGCGCTCACCGCATCGCCGGCCAGCATTCGCCGCGACCTGGTGCGGCTCGAAGAGCAGGGCCTCGTGCATCGCACCCACGGCGGCGCCATGCTTGCCGGCAAGGCTGTCTATGAGCCGTTCCGCTTCGACGCCTCGTTCCATATCCGCGAGGACCGCTTCGCTGCCGAGAAGCAACGCATCGCGCAGGCTGCCGCGGCGATGGTCAGGGAGCACGAGACCATCGGTCTCTCGGCCGGCACAACGACCACGCTGGTGGCGCGCCAGCTCCTGCACCGGCGCGGCATCCACATCATCACCAATGCGGTCAACATCGGCATGGAGCTGAGCTCGAGCACCGCGATTGAAACCACTCTCACCGGCGGCTCCATGCGCTGGGCCGGCGCTTTCTCGCTGGCCGGCCCGACCGCCATTGAGTCGCTGAACCTGTTCGTGATGGATCGCCTGTTCCTGGGCGTCACCGGCATGGACCCGGAGCGCGGAGCCACGATGATCCAGCCCGAAGAAGCCGCCGTGTTTCGCGTGATGGTGCGCCAGACCCGCGAAGTGATCGTGGTCGCCGACTCGAGCAAGATGGGCATGGTGAGCCCTGCGGTGATCTGCCCCACGGGCGACGTCGACTGTCTCATCACCGACGACGGCATCACCGCCGACATGGTCAACGCCTTCAAGGCCGGCGGCATCCATGTGATCAAGGTGTAGGCGTGCCCGGGGTGCAGGCGCGAACTGCCTCACTTCCGCTCCGGCAGCGCCGTCCAGATCTCCGGATCCTCCGAACCCAGCACCCACGAGCAGAAGCCTTCCACGCCGCGATCCTCTGCCAGCTTGTATCGCTCGCGAAAGGTGCGCAGATCGGTGAAGTAGATCCACTCCCGCATCTGGTCGCGATAAAAGTAAAAGTACGAGTCGCGATCCGCGCTGTCCCACTCCACCGTGCCTTTGTAGGTTGTCGCCAGTTGCATCGCGTCGGGGGTGGAGATGTAGTCGGCCGCCGGATTCGGCTTCTCGACTCCCGTTGCTTTGTCGGTGATCGGAGCATTGGTGTACCAATGGTAGCCGTATAGCGGAATGCCCAGTGAAAGCTTTTCCCTGGGCACGAGCTTCAGCGCATAGTCGAGATTGTCCACCGTCCATTGCCAGCCGGCCACGGGGCCCGGCGTCGTCCAGCGCGTGTGCTGGTCGTAGGTCATCAGGCAGATCAGATCAGCGGATTTTGCAAGCTCGGCCAGATCGTAGGCGCCGCGCCAGTCGGTGTAGATCCATTTCGCAAATCCGCCGCTGCCGGGATAGCCGGGCGCATTCGGAACCGTGGCGATGGTCAATTGCAGCCCCGCCTTGTGCAGCGCGTCCGCCGAGCGCTTCACCAGGGACGTCAGTCCATCCCTATCGGTCCAGAAAAGGTTCTCGAAGTCCAGTTGGAACCCGGTATATCCGTTCTGTCGGGCCTCGCGCAGCAGTGCGTCGTTCATGCGGTCCTGCGCCACGGTGCTTGCAGCCAGATCGTGGAACGGCTTCTTGCCGAAGAGTCCGAGGATCGGCATTACCGGAACATGCGCCCGCTGCGCGGCTTCCATCACCATCGGGTTGGGCGCGCCCGTCACCAGGCCGTCTGCATCGACGTTGTACCAGGTGGGCACAACCACGTCGATCCTGTCAGCGTGGGCGAGAAACGAGCGGATCGCTTCCGGGCTGTTGGTCAGATAGAAGAGCGCTACGGGCCGCGCGTACAGATCGGCGGCCGCAAGGAACAAAAGCGTCAGCAGGAGGGATGGGCTTCGCAAGGCATTCCACCGCGGTTGGGATGAACCACTTTGCCGGTCCGGCAAAACGCCGGCGCGCGTGCGTGCCGTGAGGCTCCTGCCATCTTATCCGGCCTTGCCGCGCCTTCGCCAGTCGAATCGCACCGGCGATTCGTCGCAGCGCGGGTCCTTGGCGCGCAGCGGGCTGCAGAGCGCCGCCTTGACAGCGCCGCTCCCCTCCCCGTAATGTTGGCGCGAGCCGAAGCAAAAAGGGCGCCGCGCTGATGACATTCCTGGAAAAGACCCGGACCGTTTTCACCGACAGTCATTTCCTCATCCCGCTGATCGTTTTCGGCATCGGCCTTCTGTTGCTCGTTCTGGTTCACTGAATTTGTCCAGGTGGCGGGTGCCCCATCCTTTTGGCCCGCCGGGGCGGAACAAAAGGGCTGGGATGAACGAATTCACGCACACAGAGGTATCGAAGTTCCGCTCGACAAAGGAGCCGCTCATTTGGCTGCGACAACCAGGACCAGCGCCGCCGCAAGCCTCACCTCCATTCACGCGCTCGGTGTCGCTTGCGGCCTTGCCGCCGGCGTCTGGCTCGGCGCGGCAGAGGCGCCGACAAAGCTTGTCGATATCGGCCTTTCGCCCTTCGCCATCTCGCTGTGCATGGTTGCCGGCGTTTTCACCGGCCGCTGGACCATCCCCACCCTGATCAAAGGCACGCGCTTCGTATTCGCCGATTTGAAGGAGTACAGCCATCTTGTCGCGATGGCGATTCTCGCCGGCATGTTGTGGGCCGTGGCCAACACCTTGACGGTCTTCGCCATTCGCGACGTGGGGCTCACCATCGCATTTCCGCTCTGGAATACAAACTCGCTTGTCGGCATCCTGTGGGGCCGTCTGCTCTTCGGCGAGCTGAAGAATGCCAGCGGCAGGAACATCGCCAAGGTCGTCCTCGGCACGGTCGGCATCATCGCCGCCGCGGTCATGCTCGGTTTTTCCACCATCCAGGGGTCGGGCGCGCACGCCGCTCACGCGTTCAACGGCATTCTCGCCGCCGCCGGCGCCAGCCTTCTGTGGGGAACCATGTACATTCCCTATCGCAAGGCCTACGTCAGCGGAATGAATCCGCTTTCCTTCGTCACCATCTTCACCGTCGGCGAGCTGGTCACCGTCTTCGCTCTCGTGCTCGCATTCGACGGCGGCACTCACGCCGCCGTCTTCCACTCTCCCGAGATCCGGCATCTGCTCTTCTGGCTGTTTCTGGGTGGATTCGTCTGGGTCATCGGCGATCTCTTCCAGCAGTTTGCCACCAAGTATCTCGGAATCGGTCGCGCCATCCCGCTTTCCAATACAAATCAGATCTGGGGTCTCGCCTGGGGAGCGCTCGTTTTCGGCGAGCTGGCTCATGCGGATGCCTTTCGCCGTCTGCTCGTCGTGGCGGGCACCGTGGTCATGATCGGAGGCGCGCTCGCCGTGAGCACAGCCGTTGCCAGTGCCCGAGAGCAGGAATCGATGAACCAGGCGCTGCTGCGGGAGTGCACCCGCTACAATCTCGATTTCGATCGCCCCGTGCACGTTTACGGCGGATCGGTCTCGCAAACCCGCGACGAATGCCGCCGCTGGTGGGACTACGCGATCCTCGCCGCCGCGGCCGGCGTCTTCGTTTACCTGGGGATGGACGCTCACGTTCCCGCGCTGGCCATGAGCGTTCCATGGCTCCTGATTCTCGCCGCGATTCTCGTGGTGTCGGCCACGGCCTGCGCCTGGGGACTGTGGAAGGCCACCCGATTCTGCTGATACCCTTTGTTCGCAGGTCGCCCATCCGGGCGGATCATGAGGGCGCGGAACCGCCGTTTGCACCCGCGCCGTTCAATATAATGACCCAATGCCGCAACCCTCCAGGGTCGACCTTGTCGGCGTCGGGTTGAACGCCACCGACACGCTCATCTCGGTGTCGACCTTTCCCGCGCCCGGCTCCAAGATCGGGTTCCATTCGCAGACCGTTCTGCCGGGCGGTCAGGTCGCATCCACGGTGGTTGCCTGCCAAAAATGGGGCATGAGCACGCGCTATGTCGGCAAACTGGGCGACGATCACGCGGCGCAGATTCATCGCGAGGCGTTTGCGCAAGCCGGAGTGGAAACGAGAATCATTGAAGAGCCCGGCGCCGCAAGCGCACAATCCATCATCGTCGTCGACGCCGCCGGTGAGCGGACCGTGCTCGGCCGACATGACGAGCGCCTGATTCTTCGCCCCGGGGAACTCGACCGCGAATGGATTATGAATGGGCGCGCCCTGCATGTCGATGGCTTCGACACCGCCGCGGCGGCTCAAGCTGCCGCGTGGGCGCGCGCCGCAGGCATTCCTGTCATCGCCGATCTCGATGAAATCTATCCGCAGGTCGAAAGCCTCATCGAAAACACCGACTATCTGATCGTCAGCCGCGATTTTCCCGCATGCCTCACGCGCGAGCCGATCCTTGAAAAGGCTCTACGAAAAATGAAGAACCGCTACGGCTGCAAGCTGACTGCGGCGACCCTCGGCGAGGATGGTGTACTGGCGTGGGACGGCCGCAACTTTCACCACAGGCATGCCTACCGCGTGCCGGTAGCCGACACTACCGGTGCGGGCGACATCTTCCACGCCGGCTTCATTTATGGCCTGCATCGGGGTTGGCCGCTCGTCCGGCAGCTCGACTTTGCCTGCGCTGCCGCTGCGCTCAACTGCGAAGCTGTCGGCGCGCGCGGCAACATTCAGTCTGTCGAAGCAATCGAAGAGCTGATGACGGCGGGTGCGCGCTACAACTCGGTTTCCTGCCTGTCGAAGGTCGTGTAACCGTACCCCGCCCTTTTCGCTTCCGCTGCGGCGGATTGGCGAAAGAGTGGAACAGCGGGACACCTGCGGCTCCCCGGTTGTTTCTTATTCAGAGGGGTGGAAGATCACGGCTTTACCTGGCCAGCGCCCGACGCGCTCATCTTCTGTCGCAGGCGCTTCTCGGCATCCGCGCTCCAGTATTTGCAGTCGAGCCGGATGAAGACCGAGCTGTACGGAATTGTCATATTCGTCTTCAGCACCAGAATGTGAAAGACCTTTCCGGCTTCGTCGATCTGGGAGATGATCTTTTCGTGCGGCAGCGATTCGACCTGATCATTGCGCAGCAGGTCGCCGATCTCGCGGCGATACGCCGAGGCTCCCGGCGCGTCCTCATCGGGCACGAACGGCAGCTCCGCGTCCATGTAGATGTCGGGCCGCACCTGTATGGAGCGATCAATCTCTCCCAGCACATATCGGACCACTTCGAGCTGGTTTGCGTTGGTATCGAGCGTTTCGACGCCCGGCGAGCTTTGCAGCGGATAGGCCGAATCGACGACCAGAATCCAGTTGCGGTGCCCGAGCAGCGGCATCGCCTCGGCGACCTTCGCCCGCCATGAACTTTCCATCGAAGATTGCGCGGCAACGACGGTCGAGACCATTAACAACCATCCCCCTGCAAGAAGACACTTGAGCATAGTTCGATTGATCCTTCCCGTGCGGCTGGACAGCGAGTCGAACCATTGACCGTCCGCACGCTGGTCCTCATTCGCCGCAGGGCAGAACCGCCACCTTGCCGCACTTGCCCTCAGCCATCAGCGCATAAGCCTCGCCCGCCTTCTCGAGCGCGAAGCGATGAGTAATGATCGTTTCGGGGTGCAGGTTCCAGCGCACCAGCCGCTCCACCAGTTCTTCCATGCGCCACGTCGAAGTCACCCACGATCCGCAAATCGTTTTCTGGTCGTGAATGATATCGGGCGACGGATGGAACTCCACCGTTCCGCCCTCGCCGATCATCACGATCTTTCCCCACTTGCGTGTCGCCCGGATCGCCACCGCGCGCGCCACCGCACTGGCCGAGCAGTCGACTGCCTTTTCCACGCCGTGCCCGCCGGTGAGCTCGCGCACTTCGGCCACATTGTCTTCGCCCGCGGCCAGCACCGTGTCGCAAAGGCCCAACCCGATCGCGAGTTCGCGCCGCTCCGGCGAAATATCGATGCCGATAATGCGGTTCGCGCCCAGCTTGCGGCACAACGCGCCCGCCGCAAGCCCCACCGGGCCGAGCCCGGTGATGAGCACATCGTCGTCTCCGCCGATTCCGATCTTTTCAAGGCCCTCATACACGGTCCCGAATCCGCAGGCCACCTGCGCGCCGTCGGAATAGGTCAGCGCTTCGGGCAGAGCGATGAGGTCCTTCTCTTCGGCCAGCATAAACGGCGCCATGCCGCCGTCGCGCTGCCATCCGTAGGCGCGGCGAAACTCCGCGCTCGTACAGGAGATCATGAATCCGCGTCGGCAGTCGTTGCACACGCCGCAGCCGGAGATGTGATAGACGATCACGCGATCGCCTGCCCTGAAGCGCCGGCATCCCTGCCCTATCTCGACGATCTGCCCGCACGGCTCGTGCCCGGCGATCACTCCCTGGTAACCCTCCGGCCCCTTGCCCGTGTGCTCGCGATAGATGCATCGAATGTCCGACCCGCAGATCGTCGAAGCCATCACCTTGATGACCACCTCGCCGTGTTCCGGCTCCGGCACGGGTGCGCGTCGAAGATCGACCGTGCTGTTTCCCGGCAGGTACGCCGCAAGCATGCTTTCGCTCATGGAGGTGCGATCTCTCCATTCACGTCCCACAAGTCGTCCCACGACTGGCCCTCTTTCCACAAAAAAACCTGGCCCTTGATCAGCCGGCAATTGCGATCGATCCTCGCAATCGCCTTCATGTCGTCTTCCGTCAGCGGATGCTCGACGACCGCGCGCAGATTACCCGCAAAGTGATGCGGATTCGTCGAGAACGGAATCGGCGTTTGCCCGCGCTGCACGGCCCACTTGATGCACACCGCCGCGGGATGCATCCCCATGCGATCCGCGATCTTACGAATCACCGGATCTTCGATCGGCGAAGTGTCTTCCGGCGTGCGGTCGCGTTCCGGCCGTCCCGGCGACCCGATCGGCGAGTACCCGACCGGCTCAATTCCGTTGGCGCGCACGAAATCGAACAACTCCGGCTGCTGGAAGTGCGGATGCAGCTCCATTTCGTTCACCGCCGGCTTGATATGCGCATCGCGCAGCACCAGTTTGAGCTTGGGAATCGTCATATTCGACGTGCCGATATGGCGAACCAGCCCGCGATCAACGAGTTCCTCCATCTTCCGCCACGTCTGCATGAAATGCTCGTGAATGTAGGCTTCCGCTCCGCTCCCGCGAAATGTCACATCGCAGGCCGGCGGATGGAAATTCGGAAACGGCCAATGCACCAGATACATGTCAAGATAGTCGAGCTGGAGATCGGCCAGTGACTGCCGGCACGACGGAATCACATCCTCCTCGCCGTGCCTGTCGTTCCATAGCTTCGAGGTGACCCAAATCTCCTCTCGCCTCAAGCCGCTTTTGAAGATATCCTTGAGCGCCGCCCCTACCTCTTTTTCGTTGCCGTAGACCGAAGCGCAATCGAAATGACGGTAACCAGCGGCCGCAGCGCCTTTCACGGCTTCCGCGACTTCCCGAGCGCTCACGTGATCCGAACCAAAAGTTCCCAGCCCGATCGCCGGCATCCGCGCGCCGGTACGCAGGCGCCGCTGCGGCACCAGTGCCGGATCGACCGAACGCATCGCGGATCTCGTTGGCTCAGGCATCCTGGAATCCCGGTCGAAACAAATTGAAAGCGAGATTGCAACAGCGGGTCGTTTGGGAGGGTGCGGGCTTCAGCCGGCACGTTCTGCGGCACAAAAAGCTCCCGGAGCTTTATAGCCTCTGAAGGAAACAAACCCGCCGCGAGCTTTCCGTCACCCAAGCTACTTTGCCGGGCCGGCTGTGTCAATTCGCACCCTGTTGCGAGTCGCGAAGCCGGTCGCCGCGTCTTGCCGATCATGGCGTCCGCTCGCGTATAGTCTTGCCATGCGACTCCCGGAACGAATCGCCGTCATTGCCGTCATCGCGGCGATCGCAGCATCCTGTTCAATCGCCCAGAGCGCCATGTCGATGGACGACATGCAGCCCGTCTCGCCGCCCGAGCAGTTGCCCGCGCCGATTCACATGACGGGCATCGGCAACAGCCACATCGAAATCAAGGCGAGCCCTGAAGTACAGGCGTGGTTCGACCAGGGGCTGAGCCTGCTGCACGATTTCTGGGAGTACGAGTCGGCCAAAGCCTTCGAGCAGGCGATCCGCCAGGACGCCAACTGCGCCATGTGCTGGTGGGGTCTTGCCCAGGCCGAGCGCTTTCGCGAAATGGAGGAGCATTATTACTCGAAGCGCGCAGTGGCCGAGGCTGTGCGCCTGAAGAACCACGCCAACGCCGAAGGCAAGCTCTACATCGAAGCGCTCGCCGCGCAATCCGCTGCCGGCAGCGACAAGAATCCGGAGGCCGTTTCCGTTCTTCGCACTCTGGTACGGAAGAATCCGCATGACATCGAGGCGCGCATCTTTCTCGCCAATGCCGTCGAGGACGGTTACGACGACAACGGCGAGCCCAAAACCGGCCAGAAGGAAGGAATCTCCATTCTCGAGGACGTGCTTCGCGAAGCGCCCAACGACTCGGCCGCAAACCACTACTGGATCCACGCCATCGAGCCCGGCAATCATCCCGAACGCGCGCTTGCCAGCGCCGCATTGCTGGCCAGCCTTGCCCCAACTTCCGGCCACATGGTCCACATGCCCGGCCACATCTACTACCGCGTGGGCAACTATCCCGAGGCGGAGCGGTGGTTTTCCGCGTCGATGGCCGCCGACGAGCGATACATGCGCGAGCAGCGCGTAAGCGTCGACAACGACTGGAACTACGTTCACAACATGATGTATGCCATCGCCAACCTGATGGAACAGGGCAAGCTCGAAGCCGCCAACGAGCTTTCCGATCGCCTCGCCGGCGCGCGCGGCAAGCTCTCCGAATCACTCTACATCTGGTCGGCTCGCGATCAGATGGCGCGAATCAGCTATCGCCTTCCGGTCGCGCTCCGCGTCGCCGACTGGAACGCCGTGCTCACGCTTCTCGACAAGACGAATCTGCCGGACAACGACAGGACCACGAATCTGCGCTTCCTCGCGTCGGAGCTGACGGACTACGCGAGCGGCATGAAAGCGCTCGAAGCAAACGAAATTGCAGCCGCGCAGTCGGCGTCGGATCGCATGGACGCGGGGCTTTGGCGGCAGCAGGGCGACCAGGCCGGGAAGATGGATGAATTCGCATCGGAAAAGCTCAAAGAGATCATGAAAAACGGCAAGAAAGATCAGCCTCCCATGGCGACCCTGTCGCCCGATGCGCTTTCAGGCCCGCTGGTCCAATCGCTGAGCATCGCATCCGAGGAGCTGCGCGCCGGCATCGTCATCGCGCAAGGCAAACTGGAAGAGGGCAAGAAGCTTTACGCCGCCGCGCTGCACGACGAGAAAAAGCTCGGCTATCACGAGCCGCCGATGTACATCCGGCCCGTGGGCGAAAACGAAGCCGCGGCCCTGCTCAAAGCCGGCGACTACGCCGGAGCCAAGAAAGGGTACGAGTCGGCGCTGACCGGGCGGCCCAACTCCGGTTTCGCGCTGTACGGCCTGGCTCGCGTCGAAGAACTCTCCGGTGACGCCGCCGGTGCGCGTCTCGCTTATGCGGCGTTTCTCAAAGCCTGGCCCTCGGCCGACGCATCGTTGCCGCAGGTTGCCCACGCGCGCGAAGTGCTGGGCAACGAATCGCTCGCCGCGCGGTGAGGTCGCCGGGTGCTTCCGCTTGCGCGCCGGGCGGCCTCATCTCCTGCTGCTACCATCGAAATGAATGGGCAAATGCGACCGCCGCAAAGTGCACCATGAAGCTGCGCATCCATCAAAACTCGCTGCGACTTCGCCTTGGCCCGTCGGAGATCGCGCGCCTGCTCGCTTCGGGCCGGATCGAAGAGACAATACACTTCGCTCCAGGCGAGAACGCGAAGCTCACCTATGCTCTGGAACTCGCGCCGGATCAAGGCCACGATCTCTCCGTCCGCTCCATAGCGCGCGAGATTGTGGTTCTTGTCCCTCGCGCGCAGGCGCAGCAATGGGCCGATGGAGATGCGGTGGGAATCAGCGCCGAGACCGGCGCCGGCGAAAACAGGTTGGCGCTTCTCATCGAAAAAGACTTTGCCTGCATCGATCGCAAAGCCGATCTGAACGAGGACACTTTCCCCAATCCCAAAACCGGCGCCACTTGTTGATGCTGCTGCTTCGGCCGCCGCGCGTCACGCCGTGATCAGCGAGCGCAGGCGGCTCACGGCCCGCGGAATCTGCTCCGCCGGTGTGCTGCCGAATCCGAGAATGAATCCCTGGCGCGCCTTGTCCCCGAGGTAAGACGGCGACAACGCCCACAGCCACAGCCGCTCCTGCGCGGCTCGCGCTGCAGTCTCGCGATCGCGAATGGCGTCGGGAAAAGTGATGGCCAGGTGCATGCCGGCTTCCGCTCCATGCACCTCCGCCCTGTCGCCGAATTCCTCCTTCAGGCAATTCACCAGCACCGTGCGCCGCTCGCCGTAGAGCTGCCGCATGCGGCGGATGTGCCGCCCGAAATGGCCCATGCGCATGAAATCGGTCAAGACCTCCTGATACAGGTACGGAGGAAAGATGTCCATGGCGAAGCGCAGCGCCACAAAGCGGTCCACCAGATCGGGGGGAATGACGATATACCCGATGCGCAACGACGCAAACAGCACCTTGCTGAAGGTGCCGATGTAAATCACCCGCGAGTTCGCGTCCAGCCCCTGCAGCGAGGCGACGGGCTGGCTTTCAAACCGGTATTCGCTGTCGTAGTCGTCCTCGATGATCCACGCGCCCGAACTCTGCGCCCAGTTCAGGAGCTGCAGCCGCCGCGACGCGCTCATCGTCGATCCCAGCGGATACTGGTGCGATGGCGTGACGAAAGCCGCCCGCGCCTTGCGATATCGCTCCATGCCCGCTTCGACATCCATGCCATCGTTGTCCACCGGCACCGGGCAAAGCTCGCAACCTGCGGCGGTCAATACGCTTCGCTCCAGCAGGTATCCGGGCTCCTCCACCCATACGCGATTGCCGGGATCGAAGAGCACGCGCGCCGTGATATCGAGCGCCTGTTGCGAACCTGAAACCACCATGATCTGGCCGGCATCGCATTTCACGCCACGCGCGGTGCGGAGATAGGCCGCGATCTCCTCGCGAAAGCGCGGCGAACCCTGCGGATCGACGTGGTGAATCGCGTTTGCCTGCGGGCTGTGACTGTGCCTGGCCACCAGGCTCGACCAGACCGCAAAAGGGAACTGATCGAACGCCGGCTGATGGACTCCAAAAGCCCCCCATCCCGGCAGCGTGGTGGACGGAGAAAACGAAGGCACAAGGAACGCACGGCGCGCCAGCGGCCGCGGACCCGAAGGCTCCTGGGCCGGCACGGTGGCCGTTTTCGGGACCGACATCAGTTGTTCGGGCAGCGAGGCGCTGACGAACGTCCCGGCTCCCGTGCGGCTCTCGAAGTATCCTTCGGCCAGCAGTTGCGCGTACGCGTTCAGCACCGGGAAGCGCGAAACACGCAACTCGGCGGCAAACATCCTGCTCGATGTGATTTGCTGGCCGGGCCGGAGGTCGCCGCGCAGGATCGCGCTGCGATAGCCATCGTAGATCTGCTTGTGCAACGAGACGCCGGACGCGCGATCGATGGGGATGATCGGCGACACGCCCGCAGGTGTGCTGCGCATGGCGCCATTGTAGTGGTCAGCGCTGGCAGCTCACAATGCCTTCCAGCGGCTGGCCACTCCGCCGCCCTATTTCATGATTGGGTGGCGTTCGTACCCTATCCCACCGGCACCAGCGAAATGTCGGGAGGTTTCGGCAGCGGTGCGGTCTGCAGCCGGACCGGCGCGGGCGTGGCGGCAAGCCGGATCGACTTCTGCCGCGCCTCGAAGCGGATCAACCCTTCCTTCTGGTCGAAGGTCAGGGCGAAGTTCTGCATCGGACTCGATCCGAAGTTGGCCAGCGGAAAGGCGGGATTGATCTCGACAAACGGCCGCGTAAACGTGTAGCTGCCCAAGCGAACGTCGCCCGCCAGCTTGGCCGCCCTGATCTGGAAGCGCGTGGAAAGCGATTCGCCGCGGCTGAACTCCGAAGGCTCCGCGGCAAACTTCAATCGCGCCACGAGCTGATCGGGCAGGCTCAATCCGGCGCCGCCCGAGTCCACCTGCGTCTCGACCTCCATACCACCGATGCGCATGGCGACAATCGGCGTTCCGTTGGGCATCTGGAACGGCAGCACGCTGAGGCCGCCGTCGGGATCGAGCGCGCCCTTGGCCAAAGTCAGGCGCCGGTTGGGAAAATCCAGCGTGAGCAGGTAATCGCGGAAAAGCGGAAAGCCAAGCAAGCCCTGGCATTCGCCGTCATCCTGGCTCAGCGAGTGCACAACCGCCTTCACGCCTGTAAACTCCACGCCGGCGACCTTCAGCGACTGGATCGACACCATCGGCGCCCGCTGTCCGCCCTGGCCGCTCGGGTCGCTCAACCGCGCCTGGCCAGTCACGGGAAGCCCGGCCTGCTCGGCCAACGCCTGGGTTACAAAAGCTTCGCCGCCAGTGCCCGTGTCAATGACAAACCGGAACGGCCCCTTGCCATTGACCGTCACCATAACGAACGGCTTGTCGTGCGTAATATCGAGGGGAGCTGTGTGAATCCCGGTATCGGCCGCGAACAGCACGCCGGCGCCTGCAGCCAGCGCCGTTGCCTGGCACAGGCGAAGCGCGAATCCGGCGATAGAGTCCCTTCGCGTCATTTTGTTTCTCTATCTATGCCAATACGATGATCGACCTCGAGCCCATGACCGCCTTCGTGAGAACCCTGCTTCATCCGGCAGGAGCCCGGCCGAGTCTTTCGGAGGATCGTTTCGGCGCTCAGCTCCGGGCTCGCTGCCGAAGGCCGGCTTTATGGATTTGGAATGATGCGCCGGCGGTCCTGGGCCTCACGAACATGTCCCATTGTCGGCCTCTGAGTGGTCAGCGACCATAGCCACTCGATCTCCGTGTCGCATAACCACCGCCGCCATCGCAAAAGCCCATCCCGCACTCCATGTTCCCCGCCTACTTCCAGTCGGCGCTGTCGGAATTGTCCACAAAACATTCGTGGATCGCATCCAGCGGCGCATTGGGCCATTTTGCCTGCTTCATATCATCCTCTGAAATCTGCCGCAGCGCAAATTCAATCGTGCCGTCGGCGTGCACCGTGCCGCGCAAGTAGCCATAGATGTCGGTGAGGGAAGCCTTGTCGGCGCCCTTGGGCAGTTTGTACCGGTGCGCGCCCGCTGCGCCGATGATCCAGCCCGGCAGCACGTGGCTGGAGCGCTGTTTCCAGTAAGGCGTGTTGAAGATATTCGGCGAAAAGTAATGCGAGTGGCTGGCGAGGTAGTACACATGCTTGCCCGCCGCCTCCGCGGCGAAGAGCCAGGTGTAAACGATCTCGCCGGTGTGCAGGCCGGCGTCCCAGTCGTCCATGGCGTGGTTGGAGCTGGTCGAGTGCGGCAGCGCTTCGTGCATGCCGGTAACGATGGTGTGAATGCCCGAATCCGGTTTCAGGTCGCGATCGAGCACCGAGCGCAGCCACTTCAATTGCGCCTCGGTGAACTCGTCGTGGCTCGCGTTGTCCAGCGTGATAAAGTCGATGCCGTTCCGGGTCCAGTGATACCACGTCTCGACAGGCAGGTTCCCGTCGCCGTCGGCCTGGCGCTGCGCAACAATTTCAGGCCGTGTGAGAAAGCCGCGGAATCTGGCGATGTAATCTTCCCGCGAGCGATCCACGGTCTCGTGATTTCCGCGGCCCAGAAACACCGGCGTCGATCCGAACGACGCTATCTGGTGGGTGAGGAAATCGTCCCACGCCAGCGGCAGGTATTGCGAGCGGGTCAGCTTCGTCCCGCCTGGTTGCATGGCCTCGAGATCCTGGTCCGGCTGGGACATCCACCGGAAATCGCCGAGGTGCCAGTAGAAAACGTCTTTCTCCGCCTTCACCTTCGCCGCAATCGCCGGCATCACAAAGTCGCCGCAGTTGCGGCTGTCGCCGGAAACGGCAAACGACCAGGCCGAACCGCTGGCCTGCGCGGCGGCAATGCCGGCTTCGAAGGCAGCCGAAAGCGCGAGAATCAGCAGAAGCGAAGGCGTCGTTTTCAACACGCATTCAGCATAACGGGCAAGGCTCCTGCCCACGGTTCAGGGTCGATCCACGGATTCCGCGCAGTAAACGCGTGACCATTTCCGCCTGCAGTCCGTCCTATCGACAGAAGCGTTCCGGAACTGCAGACGGAGGAACTTTGGCCATTTTTCCGCGAATTCACGTCCTTGCCTTTGCCGCTGCCGCTCTGGCGTGTCCGGGCGCGCATTCCTTCGCGCAAACCGGCGTTTCGCCTGTGCCTTTGCAGCCGCCCCCGGCTGCGAACGCCGCTGCGCCCGCGCTCCCCGGCGCCATATCCATTGACGTGACCGTCACCGACAAGTCCGGCCATCCGATCGGCGGACTGCAGCAGGGCGATTTCTCGGTTTTCGACAACGACCAGCCCGCCGAGGTTCTCGGCTTCCAGGCCATCGACTCCAGCCATTCCGCCGCGGAGCCGGTGCGCGTTCTCATCCTGATCGACACCATCAACAACAGCATCGACACGGTCTCGCGGGAGCGGGAACAGATTGACGAGTTTCTCCGCCAGAAAGACGGCGAGCTTTCCTCGCCCACCGCCGTCGGTTTTCTTGCGGATCGCGGGCTGACGCTTCCGGCCGCTTTCACGCAGGACGGCAAAGCGCTCGATGACAACCTCCGCAACAGCCAGTCGGGGCTACGCGCCATCGGCCGCGCCGCCGGCTTCTGGGGCGCCACCGAACGGCTGCAGCAGTCCCTGAATGAGCTGGACCAACTGGTTCGCGAACAATCTTCCCGGCCGGGCCGAAAGCTGGTGCTCATCATCGGCTCGGGCTGGCCCATGCTCGCCGGCTCCTCAATCTACACCGACACCAAACAGCGCACCTGGATATTCGACGCCATCGTTCATTTCACCAACCGGCTGCGCGAGGCGAATATCACGCTGTATTGCCTCGATCCTTTCAACCTGGGCAGAACCAATCCCTTTTTCTACCAGGGCTACCGCAAGGCTGTAACAAAGATAAGCCAGGCGCAATATCCCAATCTCTCGGTGCAGGTTCTCGCCGAGCACAGCGGCGGATCGGTGATCGTGAACGGCAACGACATCAGGGATGAAATCAACACCGCGGTCCGCGATGCCGGCGGATACTATGAGATCCGTTTCAAGGCGGCGCGCGCCGGCGACAAGGCGGAGTACCACGCGCTGAGGATCGGGCTCGGCAAACCCGGGCTCACGGTTCGCACCACGGCCGGCTATTACACGATGCCGGGCCCGTAATCCCGAACCTTGGCCGCTTGTACTTCTACCACCGGGGCGGCCATTCCTTGCGGCGTGTCGCCGCGACGACTTTTTGCCGCAAGGGTGGGATGGTTGTGCCGGCTCAGGTGTAGCCGGCGTCGATCACATAGCTTTGATTGGTGATGGCGCGCGAGTCGTCGGCGGCCAAAAACAGCGCCAATCGCGCCACGTCGTCGGGGTAGATGGTGACCTTCATCGCCTGCCGGCGCATGATGTTGTCGACATACTCGGGCGTGTACCACAGCCGCACCTGGCGATCGGTTGAAATGGCGCCGGGCAGAATGGCGTTGACGCGAATGTTCGACGGCCCGAGCTCGTGCGCCATGGTTCGCGTCAACCCGACGATGGCAGCTTTCGCGGTGGTGTAGACCGGCAGTCCCGTGGAAGGAACCGTCCACGAAATCGAGGAGAAGTTGATGATCGACCCCCGGCCCGCGGCTTTCATCGCGGGTACCACGGCCTGCATGGTGAAAAAATGCGGCCGCAGGTTCACCGACATGCAGTCCTCCCACAACTGCGGCGTCACCTCTTCGCTCGTGTGGCGCTGGTCGTTGGCCGCATTGTTCACCAGCACGTCCACGGTGCCGAACTCGGCGAGGACCTGCTTTACCGCGCTTTGCAACGCGTCAAGGTCCGTCACGTCGCAGTGAAGGAAACGCGGCGCGGAGAGGCCTTCGGCGGAAATCGCGCCGGCGAGCTCTTTTGCCGGCTCGTCGAGAATGTCGAGGAAAGCTACGCGCGAGCCTTGTCGCGCGAAGTTCGTCACCAGCGATTCGCCGATACCTGTTGCCCCACCGGTGATGAGCACAGCCCGGGCTTCAAGGCTTGGATAGCGGGCGAAATTCGATTCGGATTCATTCATCTTCCGTTTCCCTTATTCAACTCGCTGGCTTGCAAGACCCTGATTTTGAGATTGGGAATGAAACCTCAGTGTGATTCTCTCGGAATTCCGTGTCCTCGGCAGCCGACCAGAAAGTCAAAATCCATCCCCTTGTCGGCCTGCATCACGTGTTCCGTGAAGAGGAACTGATATCCGCTCCTGAAGGCCGGTTCCGGCGCCTTCCACTCGGTGCGACGCCTGGCAAGTTCCGCGTCCGGGACATCGAGATGCAGTTTCCGCGCCGGGACATCCAGTTCGATCCAGTCGCCTTCGCGCACCAGCGCCAGCGGCCCGCCCAGCGCGGCTTCAGGGCAAACGTGCAACACCACCGTTCCATAGGCCGTTCCGCTCATGCGCGCATCGCTGATGCGCACCATGTCGGTGATGCCTTTGGCCAGCACCTTGGGCGGCAGCCCCATGTTGCCCACTTCGGACATTCCGGGATAGCCGCGCGGCCCGCAGTTCTTCAGCACCATCACGCTTTTCTCGTCGATGTCGAGATCCGGATTCCCGATGCGCTCATAGTACTGTTCGATCGACTCGAAGACGACAGCCTTTCCGCGGTGCTTCATCAGGTGCGGCGAAGCAGCCGAGGGTTTCAGCACCGCGCCGTCGGGGCAAAGGTTGCCGCGCAGCACGGCGATGCCGCCATGCTCTACGAGCGGCCTGTCGTAGTCGCGGATCACTTCGCGATCCCAGTTGGGCGCATCTCTTACGTTCTCGCCGATCGTCTTTCCGTTTACCGTGAGCGCACCCTCGTCCAGCAGTTTCTGCTGGGCGAGCCTCCACAGCACCGCCGGCAGGCCGCCGGCGTAGTAGAACTCTTCCATAAGAAAGCGACCGGACGGCTGGATGTCGACGATGGTGCGCACGTCCCGCCCGTATTTGTCCCAGTCGTCGAGCGTAAGCGGCACGCCTGCGCGCCCGGCGAAAGCGATCAGATGAATCACCGCGTTGGTCGAGCCCCCGATTGCGGCGCAGGTGCGAATGGCATTCAGGAAAGCCTCACGCTTCAGAATCTTCGAAATGCGCAGATCTTCGCGCACCATCTCGACGATGCGCCGGCCGGTCAGATGGGCCAGTGTGCCGCGACGCGAGTCGGGCGCCGGAATGGCGGCGTTGCCGGGCAGCGAGAGCCCCAGCGACTCCACCATGCACGCCATCGTCGACGCGGTGCCCATGGTCATGCAGTGGCCAATCGAGCGATGCAGGCAGGTTTCCGCATCCAGAAATTCCTGGTTGGACATCGTGCCGGCCTTGACGGCTTCGCTGAATCGCCAAATTGCCGTGCCCGAGCCGATGCATTCGCCACGGTAGCGGCCGTTCAGCATCGGTCCGCCCGAGATCACGATCGCCGGCACGTCGCAGCTTGCCGCGCCCATCACCAGTGAAGGCGTCGTCTTGTCGCAGCCGCACATCAGCACCACGCCGTCGATGGGGTTGCCGCGGATCGATTCCTCCACATCCATGCTGGCCAGATTGCGGAACATCGCCGCTGTGGGCCTCAGGTTGGTTTCGCCCAGAGACATGACCGGAAACTCGAGCGGCAATCCGCCGGCTTCCCACACTCCGTTCTTCACACGCTGCGCCAGTTCGCGAAAATGCACATTGCACGGCGTCAGCTCCGACCAGGTGTTGCAGATGCCGATGACCGGCCGTCCATCGAACTCATCCGGAGGATAACCGCGCATCCAACTGCGATGGATAAACCCGTCCTTGTTCTTGCCGCCAAACCATGCCTGCGAACGCAATTTGCGCTTTTCCATGCCCGGAATTCCTTCCAACGGGAACCGAACCTACTATACATTGCGCGGCAGGATGCTCGCGTGAAGGGTACGGGCTTCAGCGCGAAGGGTACGGGATGCAGCCTTGGAGAACGCTGAGCCAACTTCCGATCGCGCCGATTTCGGCGAAAACGCCGTATTCTGATCTTGCCATCGGCGGACCGCTCATGAGCTTCTCGTCCAGCATCGGCAATCATCGCTATCAATTCGCCGACCTGCGCGAGCTGCTCGCCAAGGCCACGCCTGCACGAAGCGGCGATGTGCTGGCCCGCGTGGCCGCCGAAACGGCTGAAGAACGTGTGGCCGCGCAGTTCGCGCTGGCCGATCTCCCGCTCGTGCATTTCCTGGCCGAGCCGGTCATTCCGTACGAAATCGACGAAGTGACCCGCCTGATCGCCGATACGCACGACGCGCAGGCTTTTTCCCCGGTGCGATCATTGACCGTGGGCGAACTGCGCGACTGGCTGCTTTCCGACGAAGCGACCGGGGAGCGCCTGGCCGCGCTCGCGCCCGGGCTCACGCCGGAAATGGCCGCGGCGGTGAGCAAGCTGATGCGCGTGCAGGACCTGATCGGCGCTGCGGCCAGGATCCGCGTGGTGACGCGCTTTCGCACCACGGTCGGCCTGCCTGGCCGTTTGAGCGCGCGCCTGCAGCCCAATCATCCGACTGACGAAGCGGCCGGGATTGCGGCGTCGATCCTCGACGGATTGCTGCTCGGCTCCGGCGATGCCGTGATCGGCATCAACCCCGCGGGAGACGGCGTGGAGGTGACCACGCGCCTGCTGCGCCTGGTGGATGCCCTGCGGGAACGGTTTCAGATTCCCGCGCAGAGCTGCGTGCTGGCGCATGTGACCACGCAAATGGCCGCGCTCGAACAGGGCGCTCCCGTCGACCTGATCTTTCAGTCCATCGCCGGCACCGAAGCCGCGAATCGCAGCTTCGGCGTGAGCTTGGCGATGCTGGAGGAGGCGCACGAAGCGGGAAAATCATTGGGGCGCGGCGCGATGTGCGCAGATGGAACGATCGGCTGCAACGTGATGTATTTCGAGACCGGCCAGGGTTCGGCGCTCTCGGCCAACGCGCATCACGGCGTGGACCAGCAGACGCTGGAGGCGCGCGCTTACGCCGTTGCGCGCCGGTTTGAGCCAATGCTTGTCAATACGGTGGTCGGATTCATCGGCCCCGAGTATCTTTACGACGGCAAGCAGATCGTTCGCGCGGGGCTGGAGGATCACTTTTGCGGCAAGCTTCTTGGCTTGCCCATGGGCTGCGACGTTTGCTACACCAATCATGCCGAGGCCGACCAGGACGACATGGACGTGTTGCTCACGCTGCTGGGCGCGGCCGGGGTGAACTATATCATGGGAGTGCCCGGCGCCGACGACGTGATGTTGAATTATCAAAGCACCAGCTTTCACGATGCTCTCTATCTGAGACGCGTGCTGGGCCTGCGGCCCGCGCCGGAGTTCGAAGCCTGGCTGCAGGGCGACGGGTTCGGCCGCCTCGCACTCGATGCCGCCAACCCGGAAAGGCTGCTGCCGGCATGAGCGGGATCGCGTATCCCGAGATGCTTCCGACGCTGGCGGCAAGGCTCAGGGCGCTCACTCCGGCGCGCGTGGCGCTGGGTCGCACCGGCGTGAGCCAGCCCACTCGCGAGCAGCTTGCGTTTCAGCGCTGCCACGCCCAGGCGCGCGACGCGGTCCACGCGCGGTTGGAGACTGCCGCTCTCGCGGCGGAAATGGAAGCGACTACGGGCAGGGACGTATTGCGATTGCACTCCGCTGCTGCCGACCGGACCTGTTATCTGCAGCGCCCCGATCTGGGCCGCGCTCTCGACGAGCCCAGCCGGGTTCGCCTCTCGCAGTTGCAGCCCGGCCCATTCGATCTGGCGCTGATCGTGGCCGATGGCCTCTCGGCTCTCGCCGTGGAGCGCCACGCGGCGCCGCTGCTCTGCGAGCTGCTTCGACGCCTTGAAGGATGGCGGATCGCGCCGGCGTGCGTGGTTGAGCAGGGCCGTGTCGCTATCGGCGACGAGATTGGATCGTTGCTGGGCGCCGAAATTGCCGTGGTGCTGATCGGCGAGCGCCCCGGCCTGAGCTCTCCCGATTCGCTCGGAGCCTACATCACGTGGCAGCCGCGTCCGGGCCGCACGGACGCCGAGCGCAACTGCATCTCCAACATTCGCGCCGAAGGGCTGGGCTACGCCGACGGCGCCGGACAACTGGCGTCCCTTCTCGCGCAGGCCCGCCGCCGCAAAATGACAGGCGTGGCGTTGAAGCTGGAATCGGCCAGGGCTCTGGAGGGATAACACTGATGCTTCGCTGGCTGAAATGGACTGCTTTGGCCGTCGGGATCGGCTTCGTCCTCGCTTACCTTTGCGACTGGGCGGTCTTCAGGCTGCGGGGCTCTCCGTCCGCGAAGGTGACTATCAACAGCTACCAGAGTGTTCCGCTGAAGGGACACAAGTACGAGTACGACTATCTCGGTTCCAGCGACGAGCCATGTTCCGTCTCGCTGTTCCCTCATGGCGGCCAGAATCCCTGCTGGTGGCTGCGCCGCCACCGGAACCAGGTGACAAACCTGTGATCCACGATCGGAGGGAGCGCCGGCGCAATCCGGACGTGGCAACGGTGTGACTGCTTTATGGCTGCGGAGCCGGTGCCGGGGAAGGGGCTGACGGCGGTGCACTTGCCGGGGGATGTTCTTTGCCTCGGGAAATCTGGTCGAAAAGGTCTTGATCCTGCTGCTGGGTGATGTTGCTGGCCTTGGCGAATTCGGCTTTGGCCAACTCCGTTTTGCCCATGGTGCGGTAGAGATGGCCAAGCCGCCAGTGCACATTGACATCGTTCGGTATCAGCCTCTCCGCCTCGGTCAACTCCTTCAGCGCTGAAGCATTCTCGCCTTCCTGGGCATCCACGATGCCCAAATCCAGGTGAGCGAGTCCCTGCTTCGGGTCAAGGCGCAGGGCCTTCTCGAGGACGGGTCTTGCTGCCGCCATCTGGTTCAGTTGGATCTCGGCGTCGCCGAAGTACACCATCGCCTGAACCTGGTTGGGATCATTGGCCAGCTCCGCCTGAAATTCGCTGGCTGCTTCGGGATACTGTTGCTGCGTCCAGAGCAGGTATCCCAGCCCGAAATGAACGTTCGGTTCCTTTGGATTGGCCTTGACTGCGGCGCGGAACATCGCCGTCGAGCCGGCATTGTCCTTCATCTCGTCGAGCGCTTCGCCGGCCAGCATGTCGGCTTCGGCGGACTCGGAGTTGAGGGCCAGAATCTCGTGATACGTGTCCATGACGCACTGATACTGTTTCGACCAGAGGCAACTGTGCGCCAGCGCCAGCCGTAGCGGCAGGCTCTGCTTGTCCTCGGCCGCTGCGTCCTTCAGGTAGGGAACCGCTTCCTTGTACTCGGCCAGACCGTAATAGGCCATGCCGGTCAGCGTGGTGAGCTGGAAATCGCCTGGCTGGCTCTTGAGCAGGATGCCAAATTCCTGGATGGCTCCCCGCATGTCTCCGTTCTTGAAGTACGCCAGACCCAGGTCCCGCCGCAAGGCGGGAACATTGGGGTCCATTTCCAGCGCCTTGTTGTAGAGCGGAATGGCCTCCTTATAGTGTTGCTGTCGCGCTTCGAGCAAGCCGAGGTGCGCGTAAGGCTCCGGGCTCGTCGGGCGAGCCTTCAGGTAGGCGCGCCATGCCGCCTCGGCCTCGGCGTTTCGTCCCTGCTGTTCCAGCGTAAGTGCGGTTTGCCGCAGTTGCACCTGGTTCGCGCCCTGGGTTGCGCCCGCCTGGCCCAGTGCGGCTCCAGCCGTCGCCGCCAGCACCAGGCCGATTCCTCGTTGGATGGTCCGAATCACAAGGTTCTCTTATCGATTGATTTTCTCTCCATCCGACGGCGCGGAGCAAATCCTGGAGGCAAAGAAAAAGGGCGCGGCAGGGAATGCCTGCCGCGCCCAGGTTGCGGAGTGAACTAGAAAACGAACTTGCCGCCCAGTTCAAGCACGCGCGGATCCCAGGTGGAGTTCACCTGGCCGAACGTGTTGCCCTGATTCAGCACATTGCTGAAGGCCCCGCTCTGAGGAGCGTAACCGGTGTTGATGCCGTTGGGTTCGGTGTGGTTGAACGTGTTGAAGGACTCGAAGCGAAGCTCGAAGTGAGCCCGCTCGGTGACCGCAAACGACTTGTAGAGCGAAGTCGTGAAGTTCACGCGTCCGGGTCCAACCACGGCGTCCTTGGCCGAGTTGCCGAAGCCCATATTCGGGCCGCCGAGCCACTGTGGAACGACGTCGGAGAACTGGGCCACGTTGAACCAGCGGCCCATTTGCTTGGGATAGTGCATCTTTCCGCTGATGTTCGGACGCACCGTATATCCGCCGCCCAGGCCGACGGTGTCAGGCGCGCCGCCATTGACGCCGCCGGTACCGGTCACTGTCCCAACCGTGCCGGTTTCGTCGACGAACGTACCTGCAACCTCCCACCCGCCAGCGATGGTGTGAACCAGTCCCTGGCTCTTGTCGAAGAAGGGCAGCTTGTAGATGTAGTTGGCGTTGACGATGTGGCGCCGGTCGAGAGCACCGGAGCCCTTGTCGTATTTGATGTACCACGGGTCGCTGACGCAGCAACTGTTGTCGTAGGACTGAATGTCGATCTCGTGCGAGTACGTGTAGTCGAGTTCGCCGCTCAGGCCCCACCGGTTCTGGACGCGAAGGCCGGTCTCGAAGCCGTTGTAGCCTCCGTTGGTGGCCATCTCCTGCTGCGTGATGCTGCCGTAGCCCTGGTATTCACGGAAAGCGTTCAGGCCGCCATTGAACCCGCCCAGGCCAGAGACGCAGCCCGCATCGTTGCCGTACATCGGATTCACGTGGTTGCCCGAGTCGCCGGCGAGGCAATCTACGAGTTGGTTATTCGGTGTAGACGAGCTGCCGACGTTGACGGTGGTAGAGCCTTCCGCCGGTGTGATGTTGTTGATGTAGCGGTCATCCCACTGGTGCCACGCCAGATTGCCGACGTACTGGACAACCCAGACCATGGAGGGTCTGACCTCGCGCTGAACGCCCAGGCTGAACTGCGCGACGCCCGGAGGCGCATAGTTGTTGGGAGCGAGATTTTCCGGGCTGGTGGCAAATACCGGGAGCCCCAGCGCGGAGGCGTTGGCGCCGGTTTGCCAGTTGTATCCGGGCGAGGTGAAGGTGGTGTTGCTGATGCTCAGGTTATAGGCGTAGGGCGCGTTGGTGGCAGCGTTGTAAATGTCGTTGCCCTGGGTGCGCTCGAAGAACGTTCCGAAGCCGCCGCGAAGTACGGTCTTGCCGTTTCCGAAGAGGTCTTCAGAGAAGCCGATGCGGGGCTGGTAGGTGTCATAGCGGTTGTCGACCAGGCCACGCGGGAAGCCCGCCTGTCCGGCCAGTCCCATGCCGTTGAGGTAGAACTCGATTCCGCCGACCTTGGCGACAGTGGGGCTGTTGGGAGCGATGGTGCCGGCGGAAGTCCAGATGGGAAGCCCGCCGAAGTTGTAGGCGTTGGGGTCGAAGTTGGAAACGTCGTTACTCCGTTCCCAGGCATGCGGCAGAGCGTCGTAACGCAATCCGATCTGCAGGCTCAGTCGCGGGGTGACGTGCCAGTTATCCATCACATAGGCCGACGGCGTCTGGTTGACGTAGTGGCGGATGGGCACGGCCTGGAACTGCGAATAGCTGCCGGTGAGGCCCAGCAGGATGTCCATCAGGCTGTCGTTGGTGGTGCTGCTGGGATTGAAATATCCCTGCTCGTCGCCGAACAACTGCTGGTTCTTGGTGTAGCGGTTGTAGCTGAAGCCGTACTTCATGGCGTGCTTGCCCATGGTGTACGAAACATCCACGCGAGGCTCGAAGTCCTCGGCCGCGTTGTGCCACGGCGCCGAAGCCGTATCCTCCGCAACGCCGTAGGGGCCGATGTAGCCGGTGCCCGGCAGCGAGTTGCGGGTGATCGAAAACAGCGGCGAGACCGGGCTTGCCACCCAGCCCGTGGGCAGGTCGCCGGCCGCGCTGTTGGTGATGTTCAGCACGTTGCCGTCGTAGTTGAGGCTGGCTTCGACCAGCAGGTTGGGATTGATGGTGCCGCTCAGCTTGACGGCCGCCGAGTTCGACGGGTTGGAGAGGGTGCTCGTGATGGTGTTGTATACGCACCAGCACCAGCCCAGCTCCGGCTGCGCGTAGCCCTGGAGCACCTGATCGTGCATGTAGTGCGCCAGCACCGCCCACTTGTCGTTGAACTTGTGGTCCACGCGGGCGACGATGTCCAGCACGTTGATCGGGTTGGAGACGTTGGTGATGTTCTTGTCCTGCCCCGTCACGTTCGGCTTGGGGAATACCGGCGACTGCAGATAGAGCATGCCGTTGTTGTCGAAGAGCGAAGCGGGAATCTTCTGTCCCGTCAGGTGAGTGCAAGTGACGGCACCACTGCTGGTGTACTGGACCGACCCGTCCCAGCACGCTCCGGGCGTGAGGCCCAGCGGTTTCAGCTTGTTCTGGTAGTACCAGGTCGACGTGGCAATGTTCGGGACCACGAGCTGGTTGGTGGCATCGAACGCCGGCGGCACATAGGTCAGGGTCTGGCCGGCCACCGGAACATCGGCCGGGTCGATCGTTGACTGCTCGTTGGTGCCCGCGCCGGTGAGGATCTTGCGCCATTCCCAGTTGGTGAACAGGAAGGTGTGCTGCCGGTCGGTGTTGTAAACCTTGGGAATGAACACCGGTCCGCCCGCGTTGCCGCCGAAGATGTTGTAGTGCGTGCTTGTCCTCGGGGTCACGGGTGTGGACAGCTTGTTGAAGTAGGGGTCGGCGTCGTAGTCGGTGTTGCGGTTGAACTCCCACAGTTCGCCGTGGTACTTCTGCGTGCCGCTTTTGAGCGAAAGGCTCATGGTGGCGCCCGACGAAATGCCGTAGTCGGGCGGATAGTTCGACGACAGCATCGAGAACTCGGCGATGGCGTCCTGCGAAGGCATGATGTCCATGCCGCCGGCGCCGCCGCGGTCGTCAGCCTCGCCGCCGTCGATTAGCCAGATATTGTGGCTCTGGCGCAGGCCGTTCACACTGATGGTGAAACTGGCTGCGACCGAGGTCGGCGTGTTCGAGTCGGGCAGGGCGGAGCTTACGCCCAGGCCCAGCGCGGCCAACGCGGCAAAGTTGCGGTTCTCGGTGGCGATTTCGCTGATCTGCTCGGAGCTGATCAGCGTGCTGACCACGTTGGAGTCGGTCTGCACCGCCAGGGCATCGGCCTCGACCGTGACGGTCTCGGTGTCGGCGCCCACGGTGAGCTGAACGTCATGGCGGAAGGTCTGCGAAACGTTGATGACAACGCCGTTCTCCTGGAACGTTTCGAAACCCTTGGCCGTAACCTTCAGTGCGTAGGTGCCGGGGTTCAGCCCGTTGATGTCGTACAATCCGGTGGCTCCGCTCTGGGTCGTCTGGACCGCGCTGGTGGCCGGATTGGTGAGGACAATTGTCGCGCCGGGCACCACCGCGCCGGTTTTATCCGTCACGATACCGGTGAGCTCCGAATTGGCCTGTCCTATTGCCACGGCACATGCCAACACGAAGAACAACGGCAACAGGAGGTACCTGTATCTCGCTTGTCTCATGTGACCATCCTTTTCAAAGTTGGTGCTGCTTGTTGCGTTTCTCTGTCGGCTCTCCTGGAGACTCCGAAGCAAACCGGCTAATTGGAGCGGGAGCGAAGGACGCGCGGCTGCTGCTGGAATGCGGCCTGGCGATCGTCTTCGGTCGTGGCCGTTGGTGTTCCATCAAGACAGAAATGCGCCCCCGCGATACACCTCTCCATGAAGAGGTGGCGCGACGGCTGCCGCCGGCGATCTGACACAGATTCGCTCAAATACACCGATTTACCTGTGGGTTCGGAGATTCGACCGAGCCATTTAACGCTCGCGGATTTGGAATTGTCAAGAAGAAAATCAATTTACTTCCCGATCCCTCTCCGCCTTGCCCGTCTCTCCGGCCTGACCGCGTCAAGCGACTTTCGCGTTGGCCGCCGGCATCTCGACCGATGCCGGATTGCGGGGTGTTCTTACTGCTCTTGCCGGAGTTCTCCTCTTCAGTTCCGGCATTTCTATCCACTTCGGCCCGCACCGCAGTTGCGTTTCGAACCTCGCTGGGAACCGTAAATGGCCTTTTTCTCCGTAGGATGGAAGATCGGATATTCCGTTCCTCCACTTTTTAGAATCTTCCCGCTCAAACGTTTGAGCAGAGAGAGCTGGAAGTATGCACCCCGGAGTCGGAAGCATTAAAAACGCATCAAGAAGCAGTTGTCAAGTGCCGTAACCGATACTTTTTGCATGTCCGAGCGGGATTGGATGCGGATGCGAGTGATCTCTCCTGATTTGCCTTGAAAACAAATAAGTTAGGTATGGATGCCACTTCGGGAGCCTCACCATCACGGATCGAATCGGAGACCCTCCCGATACGGCGAAGCCGGAGCGTTGGAGGCAACCAAAGCCACGGTCTCTCGCATCGCGTCGAATCCTGACGATATTTCGTCGCCCCGGTCCGCTTGACAGCATCGTCCGATGATCCCAATCCATGCCGCCTCGAATCGGGTTCTTGCATTCGATCTCCTGAAGCAAGCCGGTTGCCGTGGGACCGGGACTTCGCTTCGCCTTTCCAGCGTGGGCTACCGAAGCCGCGAAAGGTCCCGAAGCTGACGCGCCACGGCTTCCAGAAATGTTTCGACGCTCACATCCGGTGGAATCTCCACACCGGACTTCGCCTGAATCGCGGCGGCGATCCGCTTCGCGAGCGCTTCGCGGGTGGGAAGCGACATATCGAGTCGTCGGGAGAAAAAGCCCTCCAGCACCTCGAGGTCGGTTGCGGAGAGCCTGGCGACGCCATTGGAAGGCAGGGCGAGGGAAGTGTGCGGTTCCGGCGCGGGGACCAGGGGTGCGAAGACCTGGGCGGTAAATGTGCGCGCACCAGTCTCGCCCCACAGCGGAGCTTCCTCTTCGCGGTCCCGCACCACGAGGGTCCCTGCGGCCAGATCGCCCAGCCGCTGGTGCTGCCGGGTCACGAACATCGAAATCACGCCCACCACGTGCAGCGGGAAGGGAAACTGGTCGATGTACCGGATCAGGTTGCGCGCCATGGATTCGAACAGGCCGATGGGACGGCCCGAGTGCTGGATCACGCGGATGCGCGCCACGCGTTTGCCCGGAGTGCGTCCGTTCCAGAAAGCCTCGAACAGCGTGAAGTAGCCCCAGTTGACGAGAAAGACGACGAAGATCACGAGGGCAACCGCCCACTGCGAGGAGATGCGGGAGAACATGTAGATGGCGGGCAAAAGCAGCGCGCCCAGGAAGACGAGGACGAGAATGCCGGCGCACCAGATGAGATAGTCGACCAGCAGCGCGATGAACCGGCTGCCGATGCCGGCCAGCGGCATCTCGATCGCCACCAGCTCGGGTGTTTCGATGCTAAGCTGGTCTGAAGCCGGGTCCATGGCGCACATTCTCTCCAACCAGTGGATTCAGAAGCGCCGGCCCCATTGGGACCGGCTGGCCGCGCTGCTGGCGCAATCGGACTCGAGCGGCCTCGCCCAGCTTTCCCGCCCCGAGTTGCAGGAACTGGCGCTGCTCTATCGCCAGGTCGCCGGCGATCTTTCCGTGCTCCGCCAGGATGCAACCGCGCGCGCCTACGCGCAGCACGTCAACCAGTTGCTGGCCCGCGCACACCATATCATCTATTCGGGCCGCAAGACGAGCCTGCGCACGCTCTTTCGATTCTTCCGCGACGAATACCCGTCCATCTTCCAGCGCCAGATCGGCTATGTGGCTGCTTCGGTCGTTGTCGCGCTCGCCGGAGCCCTGCTGGGCATCGTGCTCACCAATGCGCGGCCCGAGTTCATGCGCCACTTCGTCGG
>JASHQQ010000270.1 GCA_030039035.1 Acidobacteriaceae bacterium
GGAGATCTCTTCTTTGTGCTTGGCGCCGAGCTTGACCACTTTGCGCGCGACCTTGCGGCACACATTGCCCAGTTCGCGCTCGAGATTGCGGACACCGGCTTCCCGCGTATAGTAGCGAGTGATTTCAAGAATGGCATCGTCTTTGAAGACGATGTTTTTCTCGTTCAAACCGGTCTGCTCGCGCTGCTTTTTGACGAGGTACTGGCGCGCGATTTCAAGCTTTTCCTGCTCGGTGTAGCCCTGCAGGCGCAGGATTTCCATGCGGTCCTGCAATGCTGGCGGAATGGTGTGCAACACATTGGCCGTGGCGACGAAGAGCACCTGCGAGAGATCGTAGTCGACGTCGAGGTAGTGGTCCTGGAAGGTGGTGTTCTGCTCGGGATCGAGAACTTCAAGCAGCGCCGAGGCGGGGTCGCCGCGGAAGTCGGACGATATCTTATCCACTTCGTCGAGCAGGAAGACGGGATTCTTGGTGCCCGCCTTCTTCATGTGCTGGACGATCTGGCCGGGTAATGCGCCGATATAGGTACGGCGATGGCCGCGAATCTCGGCCTCGTCGCGCACGCCGCCGAGCGAAAGACGCACGAATTTGCGGCCCGTCGACTTCGCAATCGACATGCCCAGCGAGGTCTTGCCCACGCCGGGAGGGCCGACGAAGCAGAGGATCGATCCTTTGGGATTCTTGACAAGCTGGCGGACGGCGAGAAATTCGAGGATGCGCTCCTTGATTTTTTCGAGACCATAATGGTCTTCGTTGAGGACCTTTTCGGCGTAGTCGATGGAGCGCGTTTCCTTGGAGCGCTTCTTCCACGGCACGGCCAGCAGCCAGTCGATGTAGTTGCGGCTTACGGTGGACTCGGCCGACATGGGCGGCATGGCTTCGAGCTTCTTGAGCTCCTGGATGGCCTTGTCGAGGACTTCCTTGGGCATGCCGGCGGTTTCGATCTTCTTGCGCAACTCGTCGAACTCGTTTTTCTCGCCGCGGCCCAGCTCCTTCTGAATCGCCTTGATCTTTTCGTTGAGGTAGTACTCTTTCTGCGCGCGCTCCATCTGCCGCTTGACGCGCGACTGGATGTTGCGGTCCAGGTCGAGCTTTTCGATCTCGATGTCGAGCACGTCGGCAATGCGCGCCAGCCGCTGCGCCGGGTCGAAAATGCCAAGAAGCTCCTGCTTTTCCTCGATGCCGAGCTGCAGGTTGGCTGCAATGGTGTCGGAAAGCTTGGCGGCCTCGTCCATGCGCACGCTGGCGATGATGGTCTCGTAATTGAGCGACTGCTGCAGCTTTACGTACTGCTCGAAGAGGCCGATGACGCGCTGCATGAGCTGCTCGATGGCGGGCGTCACTTCGAAGTTGGTTTTGCCGGTGCGCACGGTGGCGACGAAGAAGCCGTCGCGGTCGCTCACCTCGATGGACTTGGCGCGCTCCACGCCTTCGACCAGCACCTTGATGTTGCCGTCGGGCATCTTCACGCTCTGCACGATGTTGCAGATCGAGCCAACCTGGAAGATCTCCTTGGCCTTGGGCTCGTCGACGCTGGCGTCGTGCTGCGTGGCGAGAAAGATCTTGCGGTCGCCGTTGAGCGCCTCTTCGAGCGCGCGCACGCTGGACTCGCGGCCGACGACGAACGGGGTCATCATGTAGGGAAAGATCACCATGTCCCGGATGGGCATCATGGGCAGCTTGCGCGGGTCGTTGCTGCGGTCGCGGGAGGCGGTCATCGGCCCTCCAGGTTAGAAAAGGATGAGAGTCGCGCGCGTGCGGCTGCGGGGGTGGGTACACAACTCATATTGGGAATTGTACAGCGGAATCAAGTCGGGGACGAGATTTGAGCCCTGTGCAACCGGGGAGAGAATTCGCCGGCGGGAATTGCCCGCTTTTGCGCGGACGCGCATCTGGCGTTCCCGGATACAATGGGCGCCGTTGGAGGACGATCCATGGGCGCACGTTGTCTTATGGCCGCATCCGTGTTCGCGATTCTGATTGCGGCGGGCTGCCAGCGCAACCGGCAGACCGCTGCACTTTCGCACCAAGCCGATCTCCAGTCGCTCCGCAACGCCGAACTCGCCGAGGACCAGGCGTGGAGCTCGAGGGACCTGGAGAAAGTCATGAGCTTCTGTGCGGACGATGCCGTTGTGATGTATCCGAACACGCCGGCAATCGTGGGAAAGGACGCGATCAGGGCCTACGAGAAACAGTTCTTTGCCGATCCGTCCTTTACGATCCAAAACCAGCTCACCGACCTTGACGTGGCTCAATCGGGTGAACTCGGCTATACGCTGGGCGCCCAGACCTACACTACGACCGACCCCAAGACCGGCAAAGTGGTGACCGACCGCGGCAAGTGGCTCACGGTCAGGAAAAAGCAGGCGGACGGCAGTTGGAAGATCATCCGGGACACGGCCAGTTCGGACCTGCCTTCGCCCGTCGGAGGCAAGCAGCACTGACCGAACGTGGAGCGCGGCAGTTGCCCGCGAATCTCAATTGGCGCTCGGAATTTTTGCGGCATTGTCGACAATGAGCACGGGTACATCTCCCTTGCGGCTTTCAATCCTGAGTCCAAGTTGATCGTTGAGCGCGCGCTGCCACGCAGCGAAGGAATCCGTGCCGATCTCCGGACGAATGTCGACGCTGAAGTCGTAGGTGCCCTGCAGTCCCGTTTTGTCGATCACGGGAATGAGTGGACCGCCCGCTCTCGCCGGCGCATCGGGGCGCTCGGGGGCGGGAATGGAAAACTGCACCGCGAGCAGATCGGCGAACTGGCGCATCTCCCCATGGAAATGGAGACCTGCACCGGCGTGAGGCTCTTCGCCCGTAACCGGCTTGATCTTCGGCCCATCGTTCGCGACGGTAAGCTCGTAGACGCGCATCTCGCGTGTTTCGCTGTGCTGCTTGAGCGCGAAGCGCTCGGCGAGCAGGTCCTTGAGCATCCGGGCTCTTTGCTCCGGTTTCGCCTCTGCCGCCGGCCGCGCCTCGATGTCGTACTCGTTGCGGTCGAGCCAGGGCGGCCCGATGACCTGGTTGAGTTGCAGGCTCCAGGCATCCGCGACCAGGCGCTTGAGCGTGACGTTTTTTGCCGTGAAGCGATCCGCAGTCCAACGGATCTGGTTGTTGTAATCGGGGCCGACGGTTTGCGCGCTCGGCCGGACCGAGGCGACTTCGAAGGTGGGTTGCGCGGGCTGGGGCTGCGCGAGCGCGGCTGTACACAGAGTGGCGCTTAGGATAATGAAGCGCGGCAATCGCATGTTGTTCAGCATACGCGCAAGGCCGGCCGAGTGAAGGAGTGTGCCGGCTCCGAATGAGGGCAGCCCCTCCCGGCGGATGGGCACCCCATTCGTGGGCAGCGCAAAAAGATGAGCGGGCTGCCGGCCCTATGGAGTCATGAACGTGAGAGCAGCGCCGGATTTTGTGCCTACCACGTTCCTCGCGACAAGCTGAAAGTAGTAGCGGGTCTTCGGCACCAGCCCTGTCACGCCAGCGATCACTTTGTCGCGGCCAGGCTGGCCGGCGAGTGTATGAACGGCGGTCTTTTGGGTGAGCGCTTTCGGAGATTCTCCGTAAACGAACCACCAGGCAGTCGACGCGTATTCAGGACCGATGGTTCCATTCAGCGCGGCGGACCTCGAACCCACATCGGTAGCGGCAGAAGTGGTCACCGCCGGCGCTTTTTCAATGATGTACCTCGCTGTAACGGTTTTGCTGGAAACTGCGCCTTTGTGTTGGGCTTTTGCGGCGAGCGTGGTTGTCTCCCCGATCGTGAAGGGACCCGTATAGCGCACAAACGCGGCCGTGCCCGGCGTTGCGCCTTCCAGAGCGTATTCGATGACGGCCGAGCTGTCGCTCTCAGTCAACGTTACCGTTTGCGAACGTTTGTAGGTCCCCGCGGCGGGAGAAAACTTTGGCGCAGGGATGTCGATGACGTAAGGGGCCGAAATAACAGGGCTGTTGTTGTATCCATTGAGAGAGGCAACGGCCTTTACCGTCGTCGTCCCCGTGATGGTAAACGGGCCCCAGTAGCGTTGGCCCTGGTTGCTCGTGGCCGGTGCGGAGCCATCGGTGGTGTAATAAATATCCGCGCTGGTGTTCGAATCGATGATGCCGATGGTTTGCGTCCCGACATAGGTTCCCGGCCGGGGAGAAAAAGCCGGCGCGGGCAGAACCGGCAGGTTCAGCGTGTAAACGCCGCTGACAACGGGGCTGGGCAGATATCCGTCGGCAACCGCGATTACATTCAATGTGGCGGAAGCATTGAGGATCACCTGGCCGCCGGAAGATGAGGAGTTGGTCGTGGGCGTCGATCCGTCGAGAGTGAAGTAAAAGGTGGCAGGCAGAGCGTCTGCAAGGGCCACCGGTGTCACGGCAGTGAAAGTCCCTCCCGGGGGCGATAGGGTGGGCGCAGGAGTCGGCGTTTCATAGGTGTAGGTTTGGGCCGCTGCCGGCCCGTTCGCGAGCCCGGGCGAAGTGGCGAAGGCGGTGACTGTGGAACTCTGGCTCACTTCGACCGGATTGGAATATACCGGGGAACCGGTGGTGGGCACCGAGCCGTCGAGGGTGTAGTAAATGATCGCGTCGGAAGAAGCGTCGGTGATGGAGACGCTCAGAGAATTGTAGAAAGCCTGGCCGGGCGGGCTGATGGCCGGAGGCAGCGCCGTTGGCTGGTTGGACCCTGTCACTTCGCGGATGGCCTGGTCCGCATTGTCGGCAATGTACAGATTGCCCGCACGGTCGAATGCAAGCTGCGTGGGTTGCTGCAGCGCGGCGTTGGTGGCCGCGCCGCCGTTGCGGTAAATGCCGGCGTACGGGTAAAGCCCGGCAATCGTCGTCAGGATGCCGGTCTTCGCATCCACTTTGCGAACAAGATTGTTGAAGCTGTCGGAGAAGATGATGTTGCCCAGTGGATCGATCGCCACACCCTGCGGTTCATTCAGCAACGCATCGGTCGCCAGTTCCCCATCGGGGGTATATCCGGTTGGGCATACCTCGGTCCCGTTCAGCTTGCAACTTCCGGCCACGGTTGTGATGACGCTGGTATCGGCGTCGACGCGCCGGATGCGGTTGTTATATCGATCCGCTATGTAGAGAGCCTGGCTCGCATCGAACGCGATCGCTGCGGGCTGATCGAGCTGCGCATCGACGGCCTTTCCGCCATCGCCGGAATAGCCGGGCTCGCAATAGTAAATATCGGAACCACACATGCCCGCTATGGTTGCGATCGCACCTGTCTTCGCATCGACCCGCCGGACCGACTGATTGGAGGTGTCGGCGATATAGAGGTTGCCGGCGCTGTCCAGCGCGACCCCTTCCGGATTATTGAGGTTGGCGCTGAGCGCCGCCCCGCCGTCACCGCCAAACAGGCAGGTCGATGTCGTGTAGGGACCGGATGGTCCCTGCCCGGCCACGGTAGTGATCGTGCTGGTGACCATATCTACCTTGCGGATGACGCAGTTGCCGCTGTCGGCAATGTAGAGATTGCTTCCCGAAGCGTCGAAAGCGACCCCTTGGGGATGGTTCAACAAGGCCAGACTGGCGAGTCCGTAGTCACCGGAATAGCCCGACTTACCGCCGGTTCCGGCAAACGTGGAGATATCGTGCGTGACGGCATCGACCCTGCGAATCGCGGAATTGTCGGTATCGGCGATATAAGTATTGCCGCTCACATCGATCGCTTCGCTGTTCGGCCAATTCAGTTGTGCGCTGGTCGCCAGGCCCCCGTCTCCGGAAAAGCCCGAATCGTTCCCTCCCGCAACAATCGAGATAATGCCTGTGGCCGGGGTTGGCGTGCTGTTCGAATCCGCCAGCCTGGCTTCGCGTGCTTGCGCTGGGGAGAAAGATGGGGGGGAGAAGAAGGCGTAGGCAATAAGCAAGATTCCGAGCAGTTTCACGGCGTCCCCGTTTCCGGTTCCGTTGCACTTCCGGTATGATTCTCCTCCGCACTCAAGCAGAGTTTGCGACTGCGGAAGGGCGCGACTGTAAACTCGCTCAAAGACCAAAGAAGGCTTATGCCAAAGTTATACCACCGAAGTGGGCGGAGTAACCTGAAGCGCCGATTCAGATAGCAGCGGCCCAGTCCGTGTTCCCGGATTCTGCCATCCCATGCCCGGCGCTCGCTCGGGCGAGCGACGGGGATGGTGCGCGTGATTCGCGGGAAGTTAACAGGAAGAAGAGATGGGTGGATCACCCTTGTGATCGGAAGGGAGAACTCCAGCGGCGATCCTTGATTCGCGACACGCCGAATCCGAAGATGCCTGGCGCCAAAACAGGAACCTGGAGCACCCCGTTCTTCAATGTTCCGGGGAATCAGCCGGCTTTCTCGAGCAGGCAGAGCGACAGATCGCGGCGCTCGACCATTTCGCGCGTGATTTCGAGATCGCGGACGCGCTTGTTGTTGGGCAGGTGGTACATCAGGTCGAGCATCAGCTCTTCGATGATCATGCGCAGGCCGCGCGCGCCCACCTTGCGGGCCAAGGCCTCGCGGGCGATGGCGCCGATAGCTTCCTGCGTGAAGTGCAGGCGCACGTTCTCGTATTCGAGCAGGCGCTGGTATTGCTTGAGGATGGCGTTGCGCGGCTTGGTGAGGATGTCAATGAGGGCGGGTTCGTCGAGCTCGTCGAGGACGCCGACCACCGGCAGGCGGCCGACAAACTCGGGGATGAGGCCGTATT
>JASHQQ010000044.1 GCA_030039035.1 Acidobacteriaceae bacterium
CTGATACCACACTTGGATGCCATGGTGGAAGAAGGCCTGATCGCTACGTCCCGCGTCGAGGTGATCCGCTATTCACGTGCACCTGCGAAGTGACAGAAACGTTTTCATGAAGAGAGTAAGAGTTATGCAGGAATACAAGAGCAGCTCGACAGTACATGATTATTACGGCAGCATCCCGACTGAGACATCAGTTTCTATTGACGGCGCCTCCCGTCTGTTGCGCCTTGCCGACCTGGCTCAGGAGCTTGGGGCTGAGCCTGTCGCCGAGCAAGCGCGTGAGCTTGCGGCCCGGGTTGCCGAAGGCCGTTTCTATGTAGCCTGTGTCGGCCAGTTTAAGCGCGGTAAATCGACGCTGCTCAACGCCCTTGTCGGTCACGAAGTTGTTCCTACCGGGTTTGTTCCGGTCACGGCCGTGCCTACTGTGATTCGGTTTGGTGACGAACTGCAGGCGCGCGTCCGCATGCGGGACGGATCCTGGAGGAACATTGCGATGGCCGATTTGAAGGAATACGTGACCGAAGAACTGAACCCCGAGAACAAAAAGGCCGTGGACGGCGCCGAAGTGTTCGTGCCGAACGCGTTGCTGTCCTCGGGCATGTGCTTCGTGGATACGCCGGGTTTGGGGTCGGTCTTCACCGGGAATACCGCAACCACGCGGGCCTTCATTCCACACATCGATGCAGCATTGGTCGTGGTCGGAGCTGATCCACCGATTGCAGGCGAGGAGCTGGCTCTCGTCGAAGCAGTTGGCAAGCAGGTTCAAGATCTGATCCTGGTAATTAATAAGGCCGACCGCACCAGCGATGCGGAACGAGCAGCGGCGGTTAAATTCACACGCGACATCTTAGAAAAGCGGCTGCATCGCTCCATGGGCGAAGTTTTTGAAGTGAGTGCCGCAGAACGAATGGAAAACCGCGGCCCGCTGCGGGATTGGGAAGAACTGCTGAAGAGTTTGTATCATCTTGTTGAGGACTCAGGCCGAAATCTAGTGCGCGCCGCTTGCGACCGCGGCCTCCAGAACCTAAGTGAACAACTGTTGGCTGTGATCAGCGAGGACCGTGACGCCCTTCTCCGGCCAGTCGAAGAGTCCGAACGGCGCATCGAGCTGATGAAACAAACCATCAGCGAAGCGGAACGCTCCATGCGGGAGCTGAATTTCCTCTTCTTGGCAGAGCAATATCGGATCTCGGACCTGTTCGTTGAACGGCACAAGCAGTTCCTCCACTTCGCGTGGGAGGAGTCGGAAACTGAGTTTGCCAGCGAGTTACCATCTCGGCCACTCGGGTTTGGTCCACATTACCGGCGCCGGGTGATGCACCTCGCCCAGGAGATCTCGCGTCGCAAGGTTATTCCCTGGCTCAAACCAGAACAGGAGGAAGGCGAACGTCAATATCGTGCCGTGGCCACTCGATTCGTGGAGATGGGAAACAACTTCCTGACGAAGCTCGCCGGTGCGGGTCTCAGCGAACTGACACGGATGCCCCATGCACTCGATCCGGAAAAAGGATTCCGCATACGTTCCAGGTTCATCTTTGAGGACTTCATCGGAACTGCACAACCCCCTTCACCGCTACGCTGGGTCGCCGATGTTTTCTTGCCGCTTGTGGGCGCGCGCAAAGTCATCACGAACGAGGCTCGAGAATTTCTGCGCCACCTTTTGGAAACGAACAGCTCGCGCGTGCAGAATGATGTTCTCAATCGCATTGAGGATAGCCGGGGACGCCTGGAAGCCGAGATTCGTAAGCTGCTGCACGAAATCAGCCGCATAGCTGAACAGGCCCTTGATCGGGCACGAAAAGTCAAGGAAGAGGGTACACCTGCCGTGCAGTCTGCAATTGAACGTCTCAACCTATTGGAGCGGGATGTTTTGGCGCTTGTCTAATCCTCTGCATACGTTCGAGAGTTTTGCGGCATGATCGCCTACTGCACCCATTGCTGGCGTGAGGTGAATTCGGAAGCCGAAGTGTGTCCTGATTGCGAGGCCGATTTGACGCTGGACCAACGGACCTACGAACAGAAGTTGATCGGAGCGCTTGCACATCCGCTACCCGAAGCAAGAGTGCGCATCTGTTGGTTGATCGGCGAGAACCGCATACGACAAGCGGGATCGGACTTGATGAGGTTGGCTGCGGATGACCCCGATCTCTATGTTCGCAAGGCCGCCTTGGAGGGCCTGGGCGCCTTATGCGTTTCACATTCAACATCGCTCCTGCGCAGAATCAGCAAGGGTGAAAACCGCCTGCTGGCTGCCGCCGCAAGGAAGAGTCTGGACGTCATAACGCGAGAACTGAAGTCTTGCTCTGGGAAGGCCGAGCAGTAGTCCAGAGCTTCAGGATTGGCTGCATGCCACACGTGCGAGGCACATTCACCGGCGACAGGGCAAGGCAGATTGCACGATTCGGCTCCCTGTCAACCAAATGCACCCGTACGATGCCGTGGTGGCCGGAGGAGATCTGCGGAAAGGTCGAAAAGATCGTCTGGAGAGTGTACTTGCTCGGCGAAGCAGGCGATGACTGGCACGAGTTTACCGCCTACGACACCCATGGGGAAGTGCTTGGCGTCCATCGCATGGACGGCTATTGACCGCAATCCGAGGAGTCGATGTACCGCACACGGCTCTACGATCTTAACGCGCGCTCGTATCGGATTCGCTACGCGATTGCCGCCATTCTGCGCGACCGGATCGCGAACGAGGGAGCCTTCAGAGTCTGCTTTGAAATGCTAGATGAGGAAGATGTGATTCGTGCAATCTTGTCCCGTGGATTGAAAGACCCGAGACTCCGCGCGGCCCTTGAGCGCAGCCACCTGGTCGATCTCACGCACTGGCTTATTCGCTTCCCGGACCTTGCAGAAGCTTATTACGCGACCGGCTCCTCGTCTGCCGAAGAATAGCTCGAGCCCGCTTTCCCGTTCTGGATTTCGACGCGTCAAATCGCAAGCCAATTTCACACGATGCTCTCGCTACGATCCCCGGTAAACCAAAAGGACGAGCAGAAGGAATGCAAGTACGTAGAGCACGTAGGCGTTCAATTTGCCGTGATGCATGCCGGCGAGGAATCGTGCTATCGCATTCACAGCTCGCCCAACGGGCCGCAGGAAGATCCGGTCCACGACGTGGGTTTCTTCACGCTTTCGATGAATCGCAGTCCGGAAGTGAACTGCAAGCCGCTTCTCCAAAACTCGGAGATCCTGATCCGCCCTATCGACCGCAAGGAGCAAGGTTTCGCACTGCTCTGAAGTGAAATCGCGATTCAGTCCGCCAGGCGTATTCAGGCCGAACA
>JASHQQ010000045.1 GCA_030039035.1 Acidobacteriaceae bacterium
GAAGCGAAGGACGTAGATCTCACGGGCAAGCGCGTCGTAACCTTGCGCGACGCTCAAGGCGCGCTCGCCGCGAGCGCCACGCGCCTGCTGGTCGCGGAAAATTGCGTCATTACGCCTTCGGCTCGCGATTTTCTGCAGCAGCATGGCATTGAGTTTGCGCCCGGCGGCAATGGGCAATCGCCTCACCTTGCCTCAACCGGCGAAGCCGCGGTTGCCACCCAGCAAAACAACAGTTCGAAGAGCCCGGCGAATGCGCGACTGTTTTCGACACCAGAGGCCGAAGCTGTCAAGAAAGAGATCTGCCACATTGGCCGCAAGCTTTGGTTGCGCCAGTTTGTCGATGGCAACGGCGGCAACATCTCCTGTCGCATCGGACCCAACGAAGTCCTGTGCACGCCGACGCTGGTGAGCAAATACGATTTGACGCCGGAAGACCTGTGCCTCGTCGATCTCGAAGGCAAGCAGGTCGCGGGCGCCAAGCCTCGCACCAGCGAGATTTTTCTGCATCTGGAGATCTACAAGGAAGTCGCTGAAGCCAAGTCCGTCGTTCATTGCCATCCGCCGCACGCAACCGCTTACGCCATCACCGGCCGCGTGCCGCCGAACCTTGTCATTCCCGAATTCGAGGTTTTCGTCGGCAAGGTGGCGATTTCCCCGTACGAGACTCCGGGCACGACAAAATTCGCGCAAACCGTGCTTCCCTTCGTGCGCCAGCACAACACGGTGCTGCTGGCCAATCACGGCATAGTATGCTGGGCCGACTCGGTCACGCATGCCGAATGGTACGCCGAAGTGCTCGAGACCTATTGCTGGACGCTGATGCTCGCTGCGCAGCTCGGCGCTCCGATCTCGCGCATCTCGGAACAGCAGGGCGCAGATCTTCTGGCCATCAAGAAGACGCTGGGCCTTCCCGACATCCGCTTCGACACTTCGAAACTGATGGAGTGCCAGCTTTCCGATCTCGACGTGCCCGACTCGATCGCCCTTGCCCCGAATGCCTGCGAGTGCCACGACGGCAGGCCTGCCGGGATCGATCTTGATGCACTCGTAAAGTCGGTCACGGATGCAGTGATGGAAACGATCGGGTCGAAGTAATTGCTATGCTGCGTTGGCAGGCCGTAATCGGGCGGTCGCCGATGCGGCATCGCGGCGAAAACCACGATGAAAGCTGCTGAGCGGCAACTTCGAATCCGGCAGATGTTGGAGACAAGGGATTTCCTCGACCTGGAGACTCTCTGCCGCGAACTCGACGCCTCGGAATCCAGCGTTCGCCGTGACCTCGACATTCTTGAAAACGAGAAGGCTCTCAGGCGCGTCTACGGCGGCGCGGTACCCACACAGCCGCCGGGCGACCACGCCTTCGATTACGATGAAGCCAGAACGAGCCTGCGCGATGAGAAGAACCGCATCGCGAAGGTCACTGCGGGCCTCATCGAAGACGGACAGACTGTGATACTCGACGGCGGTTCCACGGTGGCTGCCGTGGCTCGCGAGCTGGCTTCAAAAGCTCTTCACATCATCACCAACTCGCTGCCTATCGCCGAAAGCCTCGAGGCTGTCCGCAACATCGAGCTCACGCTGACCGGCGGCTATCTCGATCCGCGCATCCGCGTGATGCTGGGTCCATTCTGCGAGCAGATGCTCGGCGCGCTCCGCGCCGACGTGCTGATCATGGGCATCGGCAGCGTGACCGAGGCGGGATTCAGCAACAACAACACGCTCGTCGTGGGCTCGGAGCAGAAGATGATCGAAATCGCGGGCAAGGTGATCATCGTGGCCGATCACACCAAGTTCGGCCGCGGCGGGCTGTTTCCCGTCGCTCCGCTCAGCGCTGCGGACATCGTCGTTTCCGATCGCGACCTTGCGTCCGAGTTCGTCGATCTGCTTCGCGCCAGCGGGGTCGAAGTGCTGCTGGCGTAGAGCACCCCTCCCACCCTTGCGGCAAAACCGGCACGCGCGTGCCCCAGGTCTCGGTTTTGAGACCTGGGAGAGATGCTGTGAGTGAATCAGTGAATCACCACCGGCGACCGGTGCTTGCACCCGCAGGAGCGCCGCAGGACAATCTCCACCGGCAGCACGATGCGGTTCCCCGTCTGCGGCAACTCGCCGCGCGCGATGCGCTCGAAGAGCAGGCTCGCCGCAACGCGGCCCATCTCCTGCGCAGGCTGACGAACCACGGTAAGCGGCGGCGAAGTCATGTCGGCGAGATCGAAGTCGTCGAAAGCCACCAGCGCGAGATCGTGCGGCATCTTCACGCCCAGGCTCACCAGCGCGCCGAGAACATAGCGCGTGGCCAGGGTGTTTGAGGTGAAGAACGCCGTCGGCGCATTGGGTCCGCCCAGCTTCTCCTGCACCATGCGCAGCGTATCGTCCGGCGAATCGCACCCGAAATAGGCATCGTCTTCCAGGCCCGCATCGTGCATGGCGCGCCGATAGCCGAGAAATCGCGCATTGATGGTGAACAACCTGCGGCTGAGACCCATGAAGCCGATGCGTTTGTGTCCGTGCCCGATCAGGTGCTCGGTCATCCGCCGCGAGCCGGCCGTGTTCTGCACCAGCACCACGTCCAGCGCCGGGTCGGAGACCGGCCGGTCGAAAGCCACGACCGGCGTGCGGCCGAACATGTTTCGCGTCAGGCGTGACTGGCGACGGTGCGCGGGAATCACCACCAGCCCGTCCACGTGACGCTGCAGCATCTGCTCGGCCTGCGCGTACTCCGTATCGGGATCCTCGTCGGTCGTCGTGATGATGACCGAGAAACCGCGATCCTTGGCCACCGTCGTGACCGCATGAGCGCAGTTGGCGAAGAAAGGATCGTAGAGGTACGGAATGATGAGCCCGATCGTCTGGCTGCGCTGGCTGCGAAACACGCGCGCGAGCTGATTGGGGCGATACTTCAGTTGTTCGATGGCCTTCTGGACACGCCGCGTCGTCTCCTCGGAGACACGAACCGTCCCGTTCAGAACGCGAGAAACTGTCATGGTTCCGACGCCGGCCAGGCGGGCGACGTCGCTCATCGTGGGTTTTGAGTGCACCGGTCGAACTCCAGGCTATTCTATCGCTGCGTTGCCGGACTCAATCGTACACTTCGCAGCCCTGGCGAACCACGCACTCGCGGCGACCGGCGCCAACGCATTGCGCGGCCGGCTCGCTTTTGCCGGTCAGTCTGGAAACGCATCCCGCGCAAGATCGATCACTTCGTCGGCAATCGAAAGCGAGGCCGTCGCTCCCGGACTGGGCGCGTTGAGCACATGCAGGGCTCCCGGCTGCCGCACGAAGTAGAAGTCCTGCAGCAACTCGCCGGACGGCGAAAGCGCCTGCGCGCGCACGCCCGCCCCGCCCGCGACGAGGTCGTCCATCGTCAATTCCGGCACCAGCCGCTGCAGCGACCGGCAGAACAACGTTTTGCTCAGCGATCTCCGGAACTCACCCCAGCACATCGAGGGGTAGCGGGTCAGGAATTTCCAGAACCCGCGATAGGTGGCCGTCTCGATCGAGTCGCGCAGCGAGATATCCCGGTGCCGATAGCCCTCGCGCGCAAACGCCAGCACAGCGTTGGGACCGGCCTCCACGCCGCCATGAATGAGCCGGGTGAAGTGCACGCCGAGGAACGGAAACTTCGGATCGGGCACCGGATAGATCAGATTGCGCACCAGGTGCTGCCGCTCCGGCTTCAGCTTGTAGTATTCGCCGCGAAAGGGCACAATCTTCGTCGCGTCGCGATTGCCGGCCTTGCGGCTGAGCCGGTCGCAATGCAGGCCCGCGCAGTTGATCAGGAAATCGCCGGAATAATCTCCGCTCTTCGTCGCGACATTCCAGCCGTTTCCGTTCTTCAGGCCGATCACTTCGGAGGAGAATCGCAGCTCGCCTCCGCGCCCGCGAATCTCTGCCGCCATGGCTTGCGTCACCGCCGGATAATCGACGATCCCTTCCTGCGGCACGCGGATTCCCCGAATGCCCGCGGCGTGCGGCTCGTACTCGCGGATCTGCTCGGGGCCGAGCAACTCCAGTCCCTCCAGCCCATTCGCCGTGCCGCGCTCGAACAGGTCGTTCAGGCGCGGAAGTTCCTCTTCCTCGGTCGCCACCACCGTCTTTCCGCACAACTCGTAAGGAATGTTGTGCTGCCGGCAGAACTCGGTCATCCGGCGAATGCCCTCGACCGCCATTCGCGCTTTCTTCGAGCCTGGTTTGTAATACAAACCGCAGTGCAGCACGCCGCTGTTGTGCCCGCTCTGATGCCGGCCCGGGCCATCCTCTTTTTCAAGCACCAGCAAATGCGTCGCGGGAAACCGCTCCAGCAGACGCAACGCCGTAGCCAGCCCGACAATTCCACCGCCGATAATTATGACTTTCATAAGGTCTTTCCATTCTTTCCTATGGTTTCAAAAACCCTCAACCGCTCGTATTGTTCGACTGCTGGTTTGGCAATGAGTATACCGCGCCGGCGAGCAACCGGCGGCGGGATCCGGGGCGCTTCATCCGTCCGGGGCAGCGCATCGAACCTGCTGCGAATGGTTTCCATACGCCGAACGTCGCGCCCGGCTCGATAATCCGCTTCCGGCTGGGCGCACCGCTCTGCTATCCTCCGCCGTGCATGCCTGCCGCTCCCGCGCTGAAACGAGGAATCCGCTTCCGCGATCTGATGCTGTTCTATGTCGTCAGCGGCCTTAGCGTGCGCTGGACGGCCACCGCTGCCGCTGCCGGACCCAGCATTCTCGTCATCTGGATCGCGGCGCTCACCTGCTTTTTCATCCCGCTCGCGGCCAGCGTGATGGAACTCTCCTCGCGCCACCCCGAAGAAGGCGGCATCTATGTCTGGTCCCGCGAGGCCTTCGGCGACTTCGCCGGTTTCATCTCCGCATGGACCTACTGGATCAGCAATCTTCCTTACTATCCGGGCGTGCTCTACTTCGGCGCGGCGTCGGCGCTCTTCGCTTTCGGCCCGCGCGGCCGCGCGCTCAACAGCAGCCCGCTTTATTTCATGGCGTTTGCCCTCGTGTGGCTTGTCATCATCACGCTGCTCAACATTCGCGGCGTCGATGCCGGCAAGTGGCTCAACAATATCAGCTCGCTGGGCTGCATTCTGCCGCTGACGGTTCTGCTCGTCCTCGCTGCGATTTCGTATGAGCGCTTCGGTGCGGCCACGCACTTCACCTGGGCGACGCTCACGCCGCACTGGTCGTTGGACAATGCCGTCTTCTGGTCCAGCGTCTTCTTTGCCTTCGGAGGCGTCGAGGCCGGCTCGGCCATGGGCGACGAGATCCAGAATCCGCGCCGCACCATTCCCCTCGCCATCCTCGCCGGCGGCAGCATTCTTGCCTTCGGCTACCTCGCCGGCACCGCGGCCCTGCTGGTCGCCCTGCCCGGCGACGCCGTTGGCGGCCCTGATGGCTTCGTCAATGGAATTCATCAGCTCAGCGCCCATCTCGGTCAAGGCTGGCTGCTGGCGCCGGTCGCATTGCTCGTCGGACTCAACGCCGTCGGTGGCGCCGCCGCCTATCTGTCTTCCACTTCGCGGTTGCCTTTTGTCGCCGGCATCGACCATTACTTGCCCGCCGTGTTCGGGCGCATCCATCCCCGTTATCGCACTCCGTGGATCGCCATCGCCGTCAATGGCGTCGCGGGCATGCTCGTGGCCCTTCTCGGCCAGGCGGGCACCACCGTGCGCGGCGCTTACGAGGTGCTGGTCAGCATGGCCATCATCGCCTATTTCCTGCCGTATCTGCTTCTCTTCGCCTCGATGATCCGCCTGCAACAGCGCTCCGTCGGCCCCGGGATCCGCCGCGTTCCCGGCGGGAAACCCGTCGCCATCGTGCTCGCGTCCATTGGCTTCATCAGCACTGCGGTGACCATCGTTCTTTCGGTCATTCCCGGCCCCGACGAGACCGACAAACCCCTCGCCGTGCTCAAGGTTGTCGGAGGCACGGCGGCACTCGTGGGTTTCGGCGTTGCGGTTTTCGTTGCCGCGCAACGCAAGGCGAGACGCCTCGCTGCTGCCCGATCGTGAAAGGCGGAACCAATCCCACCCTTTCCCCACGTCACGGCGAGCGGAAAAGGATGGAGCAACCCGGTTCCCTGTCCCCAAGGTTCTCAACAGGAACGCAGACGTCATTCTGAGCGCTCGGGGCCCCAAACGCTATTCAGTCTGGGGGTCGAAAGCGAAGAATCCGCGCTTGCTTCCTCCTTCTCATCGCATACAAGCTTCCGGGATGCCACAATAGAGATTCTCCAGGTCGACATTCCGTCCGCTTGCGTATGCTTATCACCAGGGGGTGAGTGTTGCGGAGAGCTCTTCTTTGTCTCGGATTCGCCATCATTCCAGAAGTCGCCGCCTTCGCCCAGGCGCCGCAAACGATTCGCGGCCGCGACGGCATTGTTCTGCCATCCCCGCCCGCGGCCGACAAGAATCCGGTCGTCGACGACTACTTCGGCACCAGACTCACCGACGACTATCGCTGGCTCGAGGACGCCAAAAGCCCCGATACCCGCGCCTTCATCGACGCCGAAAACGCATACACCGCACGCTATTTCAAGCAGGCCCGCATCCGGCCCGACGTGGTCGACGCTCTCGACCCTCTTGAAAATGTCTCGGTCACCAGCGCACCCATCGAGCGCAACAACAATTACTTCTTCCACCGTCGCCTGGCCGGCGAACAGCAATTCTCCATTTACGTGCGCCATGGCTGGTCGGGCAAGGACGAGCGCATTCTCGATCCGGCCACATTGAGCCGCGACCCAAACACATCCATCGATCTCGAAGATGTTTCGCGCGACGGCAACCTCGTGGCCTATGGCGTCAAACAAGGCGGCGCCGATGAGGCCACGCTCCGCATCTTCGATGTGAAGGCGCACAAGACTCTGGAGGACGAGGAGCCCAGCGGTCTCTACTGGTCAGTCGAATTCACGCCCGACGGCAAAGGCCTCTACTATACGCGTACCAACCGGCAGGGCACGCTGCTCTACAAGCATGAGTTGGGCACGCGCGACGTCCACGACACGCTCATCTTCGGGCGCCAGTTTCACGGCGAGGACCTTGGCCCCAACGACATCCTCAACTGCCACGTGACCGACGATGCGCGATACCTGGTGATTCGGATCGCCCGCGGCATTCCACCCAGCCGCGTGGACATTGTCTTTCGCGATCTGACCAGGCCGGGCTCGCCATTCGACGTTCTGGTATGGGGCCTCGACTCGCGCTTCTCGGCGATCTGGACGAAAGGCGCGTGGTATGTGAAGACCGATTACCAAGCTCCCAACGGCCGCATTCTGAGAGCCGATCCCGGCATCCTGCCCGACGTGTGGACGACCATCGTTCCCGAAAGCGCCGAGGCCATCGAGGGCTTCAGCATCGTGGGCGGGAAGATGTACGTAAAGCGGCTGAAAGACGTGAAGCCGGAGACTTCGATCTACACGCTCGACGGCAAGCTCACCGGCTCTATCGACTACGAAGGCATTGGCTCGGCTTCCGGCGTCAGCGGTCGCACCATCGACCGTTATGGCTACTACGAGTTCTCCTCGTTCATTCAGCCGCCGACGATCTATCGCCTCGACACCATTACCGGAAAGCACGAGGTCTTCTTTCAGCCGAAGATTTCCTTCGACACCTCGCAGTATGAATTGAAACAGGTGTTCTTCCAGTCGAAAGATGGAACGAAAGTGCCGATGTTCATCGCCGGCAAGAAGGGCCTCAAGCAGGATGGAAGCGAGCGGCTGCTGATGTTCGCCTATGG
>JASHQQ010000046.1 GCA_030039035.1 Acidobacteriaceae bacterium
GACGAGATGGTGCACGTGGCGCGCGAAATGGAACGCGCGGGCCTGAAGCTGCCGCTGCTCATCGGCGGCGCCACCACCAGCCGCGCGCACACCGCCGTCAAGATCGCTCCGCATTACAGCGAGCCGGTGGTGCACGTGCTCGACGCCAGCCGCGCCGTGCCGGTGACCACGAGCCTGCTGAGCGACGAAAGCAAGCCCGAGTTCGTGGCGAAGCACCGCGCCGAATACGAAACCGTGCGCAAGGCTCATGCCGGTGCGCGGCAGGAGACCGTTTCCATCGAGGTGGCCCGCGCGCGCCAAACGCCGGTCGCGTGGCGACGAGAGGATTTGCCGCGGCCGGAATTTCTCGGCGTGCGCGTGCTCAATGACTTTCCACTGGCCACTCTGCGCGAGTTCATCGACTGGTCGCCGTTCTTCCACACCTGGGAGCTGAAGGGCGTTTACCCGCGCATCCTCGACGACGAAAGGCAGGGCGCGCAGGCGCGGCAGCTCTTTGCCGAAGCCAACGCGCTGCTCGATGCCATCGTCGGGAAGAAGCAGCTCACGGCGCGGGCCGTCTACGGATTTTTTCCCGCCAGCGCGGTGGGCGACGATGTGGAGCTCTTTTCCGACGCAACGCGCAGCATCGTGCGGGATCGATTTTATTTCCTCCGCCAGCAGCTCGATAAAGGCGAAAAAGAACCTTGCCGGTCGCTCGCCGACTACATTGCGCCCGGGGAAACCGGGATGCACGATCACATCGGCGCCTTCGCCGTCTCCAGTGGCTTTGGCCTCAAGGAGTTGTGCGAGCGCTTCCGCGCCGCGCACGACGACTACAACGCCATCATGGCCGAGGCGATTGCGGACCGCCTGGCCGAGGCCTTTGCCGAGTGCCTGCACAAGCGCGTGCGCGAAGAGTGGGGCTACGGCCGCGACGAGAAGCTGAGCAATGACGATCTCATCCACGAACGATATCGCGGCATCCGCCCGGCGCCAGGCTATCCGGCAAGCCCCGACCACACCGAGAAAGCTACACTGTGGCGGCTGCTCGATGTGGAAGCGAAAACCGGGATCCAGCTCACCGAGTCTTACGCCATGTGGCCCGGCTCGAGCGTCAGCGGGCTCTATTTCGCCCATCCCGAGTCGCGCTACTTCAGCATCGGCAAGATCGAGCGCGACCAGGCGGAGGATTACGCGCGGCGCAAGGGTATGAGCGTGGCGGAAGTGGAGCGATGGCTGGGGGCGAATCTGAATTACGAACCCGCCGCCAGGCCATAGGCGTCGAGTTTCTTCGGCAATCGGGAGCCAAGCATGTGCGCCAGGCGTGTTTCCCGTTCGGAATCCCGAAGTTCTCCATCGCGCAGCTTCGACGCGGAGCTCGCCGAGCTGGAGGCGCTCAGGGGTGGGCCTTTCGAGGCCGCAGCCGTCGAGCAGTTGCGCAAGGCTCTTCGCCATCGCAACAACTTCGTCGTCTCCAAAGCGGCAAAACTCGTCGCCGAAAACGAGCTTCATGCATTGTTGCCCGACTTGCTCGCCGCCTGCGACCATTTCTTCGCAGATGCGGAAAAGAACGATCCGCAATGCTGGGCCAAGAACGAGCTCGCCAGGGCGCTGGTCAAACTCGAGCATCGTGACAAGGACGCGTACCTTCGCGGGCTGCGCCATCACCAGATGGAGGGGACGTGGGGCGGCACCACCGACACAGCCGGAACGCTGCGCGGGATCTGCGCGCACGCGCTGGTGAATTGTCCCGGTCTCTCCGATCAGGAACTGCTCGTGACGTTGATCGAGCTGTTCCTCGACAAGGACAAGGCCGTTCGCGTGGAAGCGGCGCGGGCCATCGGAAACGTCGGCGGGCCAAGCGCGGTGCTGCTGCTGCGGTTGCGCGCTCTGCTGGGCAAAGCTGAGGAACCGGAAGTCCTCGGCGCGTGCTATTCGGCGCTGCTCGATCTTGAAAAAACGCGGGCGATTCCATTCGTCGCGCAATATCTCGAAGAAGGCGACGACAACTCGGCGGAGGCTGCGTTTGCATTGTCCGGAGTTCGTGAGCCGGAAGCATTGGCGGCGCTGGTAGCCCGGCGCGCCAGGTATTCCGACGACTGGTTCGACGGCGTGCTGCTGAGCGCAATTGCATTGAGCAGAATCTCTGAAGCGATGGATTATCTGACCGGCATCGTCGAACGCGACGAGCGCAAGGCCGCCGCGGCCATCGAGGCGATCGGGCGGGCGGGCCCGCCGGAAGAGACACGCGCGCGCATCGAGGCGGCGGCGCGCAAGTCGGGCAACCCGCGGCTGGAGCAGGCGGTGCGCGAGCATCTGGAAAAGCAGCGGAGCTAGCGGGGTTGGCGGAGCAAGCGGAGTTGGCCTTCTCACCCTTGCAACGCAGTCGACTGCGGGGGATCCCGTTTATTTATTTGTAAGCCTTGCGTTCGATAGCCGGCACGACATCGCCCGGAATGAAGCAACTGATGGGTGCCTGCTTGTCGTCTTCAGTCGTGACCATGGCAAACAAGCTGCCGGGAGAGATGGAAAGAGGCGTGTCTTTTCGAATCAACTGTATTTTGTCGGCCGCGAACATTTTTGTCACCTCGGCGCGGTCGCCGCGGCGAAGCGCCGCGTAGAACAGGCTGGCGTCGGCCGTGTTCACCGAACACGGCAGCGCGAAAGGCAATCGCGTGAGTTGGGTAGTCGCTTTGGCCGGAACGCCGTCGCGCGCATGCAGGTGGCGATGCAGCAGAAAGACTCCTGCTGCCGCGGCTATCAGAGCGACGGCCGGCGTCAGCAGGAGGAGTATTGTCCGGGTCCGCATCGACTATGAAAGCGGCGGCAGCCCCAGAGCCTTGAGAACCCCATCCAAATCCGAGATCTCGCTGCTGTAATTACCCTTGCTGAAGGCTGTCTCGGCGGCGCTGAGGTCTGTTTCAGCGGTCTTGTTGGTGTAATAGTTTGGATCGAGCTCCGCCTCGAGGGCGACGTCGATCAGGTCCGTCTCCGCCTGCGACTGGCTCACCGAGGATGCGGCCATGGCCGGCGTAGGCGCCAGCACCGACGTCACCAGCGGGACCAGAGCCAAAGAAGCTCCTGCCAGGGCCAGCCTTTGCGCTACCTGCCGTCGCGTGAGCCGATCAGGGGCAGGTTCTGCGTTCACAGGCTCCTGCAAAAGTCCGGATTCGCCCAGTTCCTGCAAGGCCAGCAGAACTACGCTACGGTCGGCGGGAAGACCCAGCTTGTGATGGAGAATCCGGGCGATCTCGTCGATCGAGTTTTGGCCATCCGCAGACTCCCACACCAGAGCCACCGTCTGGTTCAGGACATGCGCACGATGACTGACCCTGTCGTAGACCATCGTCTCTTCGAACAGTTCTTGCGTAAGGATCTCGTTTTTCCGGGCACAAGGCAGAGTCATATTCGTCTCCTTCTTCACAGGATCTCGTCGTAAAGCTGATCCGGATTTCCATCTTCCAAGGCATTTTCGTTCGATTCACTGCGTCGATTCCCTGCATCCATCAGTTGAACGATCTCCCGGGCGGCGGCGTCGGCGTCTCCGCGCTGCGATTGCCATCCCATCGCCGATTCCACAGCAAGTTTGAGCGTTTTGAGGGTCAACTCCGATTGCCTTCGCACCGCGACCGTGTTCTTGAGCAATGCCAGCAGCGTCTGTCCCGGCGTAAGCTCCTTCGGGTCCCACGCGCCGTCGGGCCGGTAAAGAAGATTCATGATCCAGGCAGGCTGAAGAGGCTCGAGGTCTTCTCCGTCCACCATGGAAATGACCGGACCCGCAGACGATTCCTGCCCCATGGCGTCGCGCAGGCGCAACCGGCGGGGGAAGGGGTGAATTCGGCCTTCCAGATCGATCACCGCGTATTCGTCGGAGTAATACTTCGCTCCCGCAGCGATCAGCGATGCGACCAAAGTGCTCTTGCCGCTTTGCGAAGGCCCCGGCAGGACCAGCGCCCGCCCGCGCCAGGCAACCACCCCGGCATGCACAAAGACCGCCTGGTCGGTCAGCGCCGCCACCTGCAGATGAACGCGCGACTCAAGTGTCCGCGCCGCGGCTTTTACGTCGGGAGAGGCAAAAAGCCTGGCTCCGTCCTCGGCGACAACAAACAGCGGCCGCCCTGCGGAGGATCGTGCTTCGACGAACTCGAAACGCACAAGCGGGGCCGTACCCGAGGCTTCGCGGGTCGGCACAGGTATCAAGGGTGAGGGAAGGTGCTCAAGAAGGTCGAACCGGGTCTGCAGGGCGACCTGAACGCCATAGGCTGAACAGGAAACGAGCTTCATCGACGCTCGCGGGGCGATATGCGGCGGATCTACATAACGATCTTCTACGGGCCCGGATATCTGTTCAGTCATCTCAGTTACGCATATGAAAGCAAGCTAAGAGAGGTTACCGGATTTCACACTTTACATAGCTTCCGCGGAATGTTCGCAGGCAAGACCAGCACATGGGGACAGAGGTCTGCAAAAACGCAGAAGGGGAGGATTTCACTGTAGCACCCCGCATCTGCCCCGTCAACTACCGCTTTTCGGTGCAAACCGGCTTGCGCCGGAGTCCGGATCCCAACCTGACAAGAACCGTTGGCGCTTCGGGGGCCGGCGTATCTATAGTGGCGAAGATCCGGGATTCGTGACCGCGTGACTTCGTACGCTGGCACAGCGGTTTCGTCGTCCGGAGGCTTTTGCTGCACCAGGCCGGTCCGGTTTTGTGCGTTGCGTCAACCGGCGTTTTGGCCAGGATATCGAGGCATTGGGGCAATGGTCTTCCCCGTCCGATCAACATCTGCTTGCGCTCGGGCTTCTCCTGTGGTAAAAACGAATCATTCAAGTTTGCCCCCAAAGGGCAGGCCTGAATTTCATGCAGAGTGGCTGAGGGACGGGCCCTGTGACGCCACGACAACCTGCCTGGGCAACCCAGGAGTATGGTGTCAACTCTCGCTCGCCGAGAAGGCGGGGAACATGAGATTCGGGGGTTGCTTCGGCGCCCTAAGCCAAAGCAGCTCGCAAGTGTTTCGAGTCGAATCGGGTTCGCTCCTTGTTGAGCCGGTCACGCGCCCACGCATCTTCCAGCCGCCTTGCGCTGCGAGGGACGCGTGACGACTGTTTATGAGCTGCGATGTCGCGAATGCGGCAAGACCTGCGGGGTCCAGCCGCTTTCCATTTGCGACGAATGCTTTTCTCCCCTCGAGGTTGCCTTCGACCTCGAATATGCCCGCACCCGCTTTACCCGAGAAGCCGTATCGCAGGGCCCGCTGAACATGTGGCGCTATCGCGCGCTGTTGCCGGTGAGCGACGACTACGTGCCGCGCACGCCCGCGGGTTTTACGCCGCTGGTTCCCGCGCCGCAACTCGCCGCACACGTCGGCGCGCGCAACCTCTACATCAAGAACGACGCCGTCTGCATGCCCACACTCAGCTTCAAGGATCGCGTGGTGGCTGTGGCGCTGGCCAACGCCCAGGCCTTCGGCTTCGACACGGTGGGCTGCTCTTCGACCGGCAATCTGGCCAACGCCGTCGCTGCCCAGGCCGCGCGGCTGGGATTGAAGACCTTCATTCTGGTTCCCGCCGATCTGGAGCCGGCCAAAATCCTCAACACGCAGGTCTACGGCGCCACGCTGGTGCGCGTGGATGGCAGCTACGATCACGTCAATCGCCTCAGCTCGCAGATCGCCGACCGCTATAGTTGCGGATTCGTCAATGTAAACCTGCGGCCGTACTATGCCGAAGGATCGAAGACCGTCGGCTTCGAGATTGCCGAACAGCTCGGCTGGCGCCTGCCCGACAACGTCGTCGTCCCCATGGCCGGCGGGTCGCTGATCACCAAAATCCGCAAGGCCTTCGACGAGCTGATCGCGCTGGGCATTGTCGAGAACAAGGAAGTCCGCTTCTTCGGCGCGCAGGCCACCGGCTGCTCGCCCATTGCCACCGCGGTGAAGAACGGCAGCGAATTCATCGAGCCGCAGCGGCCCAATACCATCGCGCGATCTCTCGCGATCGGCAATCCAGCCGACGGCGTCTACGCCGCGCGCGCGATTCGCAAGACCGGCGGTTGGGCCGAAGACGTATCGGATGTCGAGATCGTCTCGGCAATCCAGGAGCTGGCCGAAACCGAAGGCATCTTTACCGAGACGGCCGGCGGGGTGACCACGGCAGTGACGGCGCGCCTTTATGCACACGGCCGCATTCAACCCGACGAGCTAACCGTCACCTGCATCACCGGCAACGGCCTGAAGACCACCGATTGCCTGAACGGCGCCTACGAGCAGAACAAGGCCATCCGTCCGCGCCTCGCCGATTTTGAGGAATTCGTCGAGGAGCAAACCGCAGCGAGCCAGGGGCTGAGCCTGGCGGGGAGATAAGTATGTCCGTCAGAGTGCTGTTGCCGAACGCATTCCAGAAGCACACCAACAACGTGCGCGAAATCTCGAGCTCCGCCGCCAACCTGCCCGAGCTTGTCGCCGAAATCGAGGGCCGTTTTCCCGCGTTGCGCCAGCACCTGCGCGGCGAAGACGGCCATGTGCGCCGCTTCATCAACTTCTACGTCAACGAGGAGGACATTCGCTTCCTCGGCAACGAGAAGTACAACTTCCAGGAAGGCGACGAGGTGCTGGTCATTCCGTCCATCGCCGGCGGTTGCGACTGATCTTTCAGGTCCTCATCCGGACGAGGCTCTCCGGGATGGAGGGCCTTTTCGTTTGCCGAATTCCTCTTCTGCCGCCGGGGGCCTGAAGAGGAACGAAGTATTCTGGCATGAGTCGAACCGGTCGCACGGTCCTTTTCCCGGCGAGAGACAGAACGTGACCAGACGCAAGCGTTGGATTGTTGGGTCGATTGTTGTCGCCGCGGTCGCATCGGGGGTCGGGTTCAACCTCGAGCACCTGGAACGCGTCTATATCGCGGCACGGGTCTATCGCTCGCATATCTTCACGCCGCCGCCACCGGCTCCGGGCGAATCGTGGCTGCGCCGGGCATGGTATGGCGCTGAGTTCTACCGGGATTTTTCGCGCATTCCCATCGATCGTCAGAGGCGGTTGAAACGGTTCAACCCCGAGCTCCGCCCGCTGATCGACGAGATCGACCGCAGGCAGGCAGCCGGCGATGGAATGCAATATTCCATGCACATCTATCGCGAGATTCGCTGGCTGCTCAACTTCACGCCTCGGGACGGCGAGACTCGCACAAAAATCGACGAACTTCGCCGCAGCCTCAGCGAGCCGGAAATGCAGAAGCTTGCTACGCAACAGCAATCGTCCGACGGCAGTTGGGGATTGGGCATCGATGCCTGGTATCTGCGGCTCTACTATTCCGTGGACGAAGGCGAAGGCGAAGGTGACGGTTCGGCGCCACAATATCCGCTCCGGTTTCTCGATCGCATCAACTCGCCGGAAAAGCTGACGGCTCAGCTCGATTCGGCGCTCTACGATGACTTTACGAAGACAGGGGAGTTCAAGCGCGAGGAGCTCGATGAGACGTTTTCGGCGCTCGCGCGACTGTTGTTTGGGCACAAGCATACGGGATATCCCTTCGATCCGGGGCTTGAGGATGCATTGCGGGCGTTTGTTGCCAAGTGGCAGAATCCGGCAACCGGATGCTTTGGCCAGTGGCTGGTCGACCGCCACGGGCGCGTATGGAAGATGGATGATACCGGAATCACATTCCACGTTGTGTCCGATCTTCATGGCCACGTCAATCGCCTTGACGCGATTGCCAAGAGGCTGCTGCAGCTTGACGGCCTGAATTTTCCCGCCGGACCGCGCTTGAACGGTCATTATGAGAATCACTTGAATTGGGATCTGGTGATTGTTTTTCGCTACGCCTGGCCAACCCTCGATGAGCCGGCACGGGGGCAAGTCCGCGCCGGGATTTCGCACATGCTCGACTGGTGCCTGAAGCATTCGCTGCAGCCCGACGGCTCGTTCAAAACAAGCGACCTGGACGATACGGTCGGCGATGCGTATTACTATGGTGTTTCGTTCCTCCATGATTCCGGCTTCTTCAGTCCTCAGGATCGCTTTTGGACCGATCAGGAGTTTCCGCAAGCCTGCGCGATTCGCCAGCGGATCCAAGCCAAGCTCGTGTCGATCGGGTTGAGCGATGGGAAGATCCGGGAAGCGTACGAGACGTTGAATGAACCTTGATATTAACCACCGGTTCACGTTTCGTGCGGAATTTGCATAGCATTTGCAGCAGATTGACAGTCCTCTCACAGATCCTTGGCGATACTGCGCTCGTGATCGCACGCGAGCAGCAAAGAGTCCCACGCAATCTGGCTGGCGCACCTTCCTCACTTCTTGAAGTCTCGCCGCCTGCGGGACTTCTTGCGCCGTTGGCAGCGCCGTCGCAGCCGCACATTCACGCCGAGGTGGGGCGCTATCGACTGCGGCTCGCGCAATCGGTCGAGGATCGCGACGCCGCCTGCCGGCTGCGCTTCAAGGTCTTCAATATCGAACTCGGCGAAGGGCTCGAGGGCTCCTACCGCACCGGGATGGACACCGACCAGTTCGATCTCTTCTGCGAGCATCTTCTGGTCGAGGACAAGCTGGAGACGAATCCGGCCCGCCGCATTGTCGGCACCTATCGCATGCAGTCCGGCGCCACCGCGGCGCAGAATCTCGGTTACTACTCCGAACAGGAGTTCGATTTTGCGCCGTATGAGCCGCTGCGCGCCGGCACGCTGGAACTGGGGCGCGCCTCCATCGATCGCGACCACCGCACCCCGGAGGTATTGACGCTGCTGTGGAGGGGCATCGCGCAGTATGCTACTCACATGGGGCTGCGCTATCTCGTCGGTTGCTCATCGCTGAACTCGAACGACCCGCAGCAGGGCTGGCAGATGTACCGCCAACTGGAGCAGTTCCGCGCCACGCCCGGGTTCCACACCGTGCCCACCGCCGCCTATGCCTGCCCCAGCGAGCACGTGGGCGAATGCGCACAGCCTTCGCCCACCCGGCAGGATCTTTCGTCGCATGAGCCGGCCAAGGTTCCCAGGCTGCTGAAAACGTATCTGGCCATCGGGGCGCGCATCTGCGGCCCGCCGGCCTGGGACCGCGACTTCGGCACCATCGATTTCCTCACGCTGCTCGATCTTGAGTTGCTGTCGCCGTCCGCGCGCAACCGCTTCCTGGCGCCGCTGACATAAACCATCTTCGTGCTGCCCGGCGCGCTGTGACGCTGGGCGCGGCCCTGGCAGCCTGCTTCGCGTACTATTGGCTGATCCGGATGCGCGGCCGTCGCACCCTCGAGCGCCGCGCGCGCTGGTTGCAATGGTCCTGCCGGCTGGTGGTGGCCAGCATGGGAATCCGCTGCAGGGCCGAGGGTCCCGTGCCCGCGCGCGGGCTTGTTGTCTCCAATCACCTCAGCCACGTCGACATTCTGATTCTCGGCGCCGCGATGCCGTGTTTCTTCATCTCCAAGGCCGAGGTCGCCTCCTGGCCTTATTTCGGATGGGCGGCGCGCGCCGGGGGAACGCTTTTTCTCGATCGCAAGCGCCGCGCCAGCGCCAACATGGTTGCGCAGGCCATGAGCAAGCGGCTCAGGCTGGCCGTGCCCATCGTGCTTTTCCCCGAGGGCACCAGCACCGACGGCAGCGGGGTGTTGCGCTTTCATCCGCGGCTCTATGAGCCGGCCATTGTCGCGCAGGCGCCCATCACGGCCGCGGCCATCCGCTACGTCAACAAGGGGGGCTCCGAGCGCGAGCTGTGCTGGTACGGCGACATGCCGTTTGTTCCGCACCTGTGGCGGGTTCTTGCTTCCCGGGGATTCTCCGCCGAGGTGCAATTCGGCGCGCCGCAGGTCTGGCCAAATCGCCGCGACGCCGCGCAGGCGACGCACGAGGAGGTTGTCGCCATGCGCGGTGCGGCTCGCGCGCCCGTGAGTTCCGAAGGCGATCGGGGAGATCGGACGGCCTAACGGCCATTGACCGCCGGCGCGGCCGTAGACCCGCGCACCACCAGGCTGGTCGAGACCAGAAACTCCCGTTGCAGAACGGGGTTCGACGGGTCCTCGGCCTGCTGGCGAAGGGCTTCAAACGCGGCTCGCGCCAGATCGGTTCGCGACAGCCGGATCGTGGTGAGCGGCGGCAGCGTGAACTCGGCGAAGTCGATGTCGTCCAGGCCCACCACGGAGAGATCCTGCGGCACGCGCAGACTTTCGTGGAAGGCGGCGCGCAGCACGCCGATCGCGGTCATGTCGTTGGAGCAGAGGATCGCGGTGGGGCGCGTGGGCAGCGACCACAACTGGGCAAAACCGGCCACGCCTCCCTTGAGGGTGTGATCGCACTCCACAACGAACTTTTTCTGGATGGGCAATCCGGCGTCCTGCATGGCCGCGCGAAAGTCGTTTTCGCGCGTGATGGCCGAGTGCAGCGTGTGCGGGCCGGCAAGGAAGGCAATGAGCCGGTGTCCGAGATCCTGCAAGTGCCGGACCGCGGCGCGGATCCCCGTCGTGTAGTCGAGCAGGATGGTGCTCGCCTTGGGGTCGTCGAGTCTGAACTCGGCCAGCACGATGGGCACATCGTGGTGGGCCAGCTTGTCCAGCACCGGCTCCTCCTCGCCGAAGGTCAGCACGGCCACGCCTTCCACCTTGCGCTCGAGCATGCGCCGCACGCAGGTGGTCAGGATCGCCGGATCGCTGTTCGACGAGCTGACCAGGATCTCGTAGCCGTGGGCCACGGCGACCTCTTCAAAGCTCTGGATCAGTTCCGGGAAAAACGGGTTGGTGATGTTTTCGACGATGATTCCGAAGAGCCGGCTGCGCCCCGACACCAGGCTGCGCGCATGGGTGTTGGGAAAGTAATTCAATTGCTCGATCGCCTGCCACACGCGTTTCGACAGCCGGTCGCTCACGGCCGGCGAGCCGTTGATGGTCCGCGAAACGGTGGCGATGGAGACCTTTGCCAGGGCGGCAACGGTGCGGATATCGGGCGTTTTGGCGACGGCCTTGCGGATTACCTTGCGAGCCACGGGGTATTCCTGTGCGAGAGGGAGCGCATCGGAAAAAAACCGATGTCAAACGATTGTAACTTTCATTCACAAGAAGCGGGGTAACGAATACGTTGGAACTTCAAGCACCTTGACCAAAGTTTACACAGTCGTTTTCGCTTGTTTCGCCTGACTGGGCGCACCGCGGAGGATCCGCGCCGGATGCCACGCGCTTGCGCCTGGCCGGCTACGCCGGATCGGCGATGAGCAGCCTGAGATCGCGCAGATTGTGACCCGTAGGGCCGGTGACCACCGAATCGCCGATGGCCGTGAACAACGGGCACGCGTTGAAGGCCGCCAGGGAAGCCTGGGGATCGAATCCGAAAGCCTTGGCGCGCGCGGTCGTCGTCGGATCGGCGATGGCTCCGGCCGCCTGGGAGTTTCCATCGATGCCGTCGGATCCCGCGCTGAGCACCGTCAAGTGCTCGCCGGGATATTTGGCCAGTTCGAGCGCGCAGGCCAGCGCGAACTGCTGGTTGCGACCGCCGGCGCCGGGCGAGGGTCCCAGCGTCACCGTGACCTCGCCGCCGGAGATTAGGCAGAGCCGCGGATGACGCCGGCGCAACGCGTGGAAGCGGTCGAGAAGGAAGCGCGCGGCGTCGGCGTAATCCCAATCGTCGCAGGAATTGTCGACCGCCACGTGATAGCCGGCCCGGGCGGCCAGCATGCGTGCGTTCTCCACGAGGTCGTGGCTCGAAAGCAGAATCTCGAAGACCGAATCGCGAAAGGCATCCGCTTCGCCGCTCATGCTGGCCGCCGAAGTGACGCGCCGCACCCCGGCGGCGCCGGTTCGGGCCGGTCGCGGGAAAAACGGCGGCCGCCAAACCTTGTTGCCGGGCGATTCGGGCAGATCGTCGCGCGCGAAGAACTCGCGCACCGGCGCGGGAAACCTGGATTCCAGCCCGTAGCGCGCAATCAGCGCGCGCGCGTCGGCCACGGTCGAGTGATCGGGCGACGTGGGCCCGGAGGAAAGAGCGTCGAGTTCGCGCAGCGGCACGTCCGGCAAGAGCAGCGAGACCTTCAACGCCTCCGGCGCGGCGATGGCCAGCCGCCCGCCCTTGACTGCGGAAAAATGCTTGCGCAGCGTGTTGATCTCGTTGATCGGAGCGCCGGAGCCGAGCAGCGCCTGGTGAAACGCCCTGGTGTCGTCGAGGCCGATCTCCGGATCCAGCGGCAAATCGAACATGGCCGAGCCGCCGCCGGAGATGAGGAAGAAGATCAGCGTGTCTTTCTTCGCTTTTCTCAGCAATGCCAGGGCAGCGCGGGCGGCTTCGAACGAGTCCTCGTTGGGCAGGGGATGGCTTCCTTCGAAGTAGCGGAAGCGCCAGTTGCGGTTCTTCGGCAGCGGGCTGGTGCAGCAGATTCCGCGCAAGCCCTTGCGCCGGTGCATCCGGTCGAGCAGCGTTTCCAGCATGGGTCCGGCGGCCTTGCCCAGCGCGATGACGAAGATGCGCTTGTAGCTCGCCAGGTTGATGTCGTCCGGGCCGCTGCCGTCGGGCATCAGGCGGTGAAGCACATTTCCTTCGAAGCGGAGTCGGCGGTCAAACGCCGATTCGATGCTGCAAGCCGCCAGCGCCCCGGTGAAGATCGCATTGGCGGTGGCGTGCAGGCTTTCGATCGCGAAATCGGTCGCTGGCCTCATTTCGACTGCTCCCTGGAGCGGTTCCACGGATCCCGTACCCGATCCCGGGCGCCATCGAGGGTGGTTCTTTCCTGGGGAAACAGCCACCGGGCTTGTGCGGCTCCGGGAGACAGCAACTGTGAAATCGCAATGCCGGTCGCGAAAGCGCCTCTGTTCGGGAGGCCTGCGCGATCGGCCCAACAGCCAACAGGTTCGTCAGCGGGGCTCACTTGTAAAACATTTTACTCGCAGTCGTCTCGCCGTTCCATCCGATAGAGAAATTGATTCCAGATCGCGACCCAAGCCGGGCACTTGGCGACGATTCTTCCGCGAAACGATTGGCAGGCCGAAGCTTGCGGCATGGCTGGGATATTCTTGCTGCATCATGGTAGAGCCGCCGATCGATCCCATCCGATTCACTCGGGAATTGGCAGGGATCGATTCCACTACCTACCGCGAGGGACCGGCGGGCGAGTTTCTCGCCCGATTCCTCGCCCGGCGCGGCTGGGAGGTTGAAAAGACGCCGGTTCCGCAGCCGGTGGAAAGCGGATCGGACGATGCTCGCTGGAATGTCTACGCCGGCCGCGAAGGCGAGACGCCCGATCTGGTTTTCTCCACGCACATCGACACGGTGCCGCCCTGGATCGCTCCCAGCGAAGATGACGAGTACCTGTACGGCCGCGGCGTCTGCGATGCCAAGGGAATCATCGCCGCGCAGATTGCCGCCGCCGAAGCGTTGCGGGCGGACTGTTATCGCGTCGGACTGCTTTTCGTGAGCGGCGAAGAGCGCGACTCGGCAGGCGCCATGATCGCCAACCTGCAACCCAAAGGCAGCCGCTTTCTCATCGACGGCGAGCCCACCGACAATCGCCTGGCGCTGGCCTCAAAAGGGACGCTTCGCGTGACGCTGCGCGCCACCGGCAAGATGGCCCACTCGGCCTATCCCGAGCTGGGTGACAGCGCCGTTCACAAGCTGGTTCAGGCGTTGTCCAATGTCCTCGCACTGGCCCTTCCGGTCGCGGATGACGTGGGTCCGTCGACGCTCAATATAGGGCTGATTCAAGGCGGCCGCGCCCCCAACGTCATCGCCGACCATGCCGACGCCCAGATCGCGGTACGGCTGGTCGGCGACTCGGCGCCGGTGCGCGCGGCAATTCTCGAAGCCGCCGCCGGCTTGGCCGAGGTCGACTTCACGCTCGAAATCCCATTCGTTCGCCTGCGCGCCGTCGAAGGCATTCCGACGATGATCGCCAGGTTCACCACCGATATTCCCAAGCTGACGAATTGGGGCGAACCGCTGCTGCTCGGACCCGGTTCGATCCACGTGGCCCACACTCCGCACGAAAAAGTCGCCAAGCAAGAGCTGCTCGAAGCGGTCGAGCTCTACGTCCGCGTGGCCAGGCAGCTTCTGGGCTGATCCGCGGAGATCGATCCGGGCCGTTCGCCCCCTTGAGAACGATCGAAATGCGGGAACTCAACGACGTAGTGCGCGCGCCATAGGTTTAGTCTGATCCTTTCCCGAATGCATGTCGGCGAAAGGAGAGATTCTCCATGACGGTTTCGCGGCGCAGGTTTCTGGGAACGGCGTTGTCCGGCGGGGCATCGAGCCTGGTTGTGAATCGCTTCGCAGCGCCCCAGACCGCGGTGTCTGCGGATGTGCTGGCACTCGAAAACGGGCGCTGGAAAATCTCAATCGATCGCGCGACCGGGTGTGTCGTTTCGATGGGAAGCGGCGATAGTGCCTGGAAGGTGCAAGGCGCGGGAATGCGCCTGCATGTGCCCGCTCCCGAGCATCGCTTTCACTATCTCAGCGAAAAGGACGCCGGCAAGCCGCGGATCGATGGCGGCGGCAATGAAGCAACGATCGTCTGGTCCGGTTTCCACAGCGAGCG
>JASHQQ010000271.1 GCA_030039035.1 Acidobacteriaceae bacterium
CCGGTGCTGGTGCGGCCCAGCTACGTGCTCGGCGGCCGCGCCATGGTCATCGCCTACGATGCCGAGGCCGTCGCGCACTACATGCACCAGGCCGTTGAGTATTCGCAGGAACGGCCGGTGCTCGTCGATCACTTCCTCGAGAACGCAATCGAAGTCGATGTCGATGCGCTGTGCGACTCCGAGGACGTGGTCATCGCCGGCATCATGCAGCACATCGAAGAGGCCGGCATCCACTCCGGCGACTCCTCGTGCGTGCTACCCGCGGTCGGCATTCGCGAAGAGACGCTCGACACATTGCGTCGCTACACGCGCAAGCTTGCGCTTGCCCTCAAAGTCATCGGTCTGGTCAATCTGCAGTTCGCCATCCAGCGCGACGGCAACGGCAACGACCGCGTCTACGTCATCGAAGTCAATCCGCGGGCTTCGCGCACCGTGCCTTACGTCTCGAAAGCCACCGGCGTGCCCCTGGCCAAGATCGCCTCGCGCCTCATGACCGGCCGCAAGCTTCGCGATCTGCTCCCCGAGCAGGTCTTGAACGGCAAGGATCTCGAAACCGGCGCACACTACTACGTGAAGTCGCCGGTGTTTCCCTGGAACAAGTTTGCCGGCGTGGATACGGTTCTCGGTCCCGAGATGAAGTCCACCGGCGAGGTGATGGGCGTGGCCGCCACCTTCGGCGAGGCCTTCGCCAAGGCGCAGCTTTCGGCAGGCCAGGTGCTGCCCACGAGCGGCACGGTCTTTTTCAGCGTCAACGACCACGACAAGCCGGCGGCGATCGAGCTGGCGCGCCGCTACGTCGATCTCGGATTCAAGATCGTCGCCACCGAAGGCACGGCGCGAGCGTTCGAGGCAGGGCTCGGATTTGCTATCGATACGGTCTTCAAGGTCAAGGAGGGCCGCCCCAACGTCGTCGATCTGATCAAGGGCGACCGCATCCAGCTCATCGTCAACACGCCGCGCGGCCAGGACACCTTCTTCGACGAAAAGGCGATTCGCCGCGCCGCCGTGGTGGCGCGCGTTCCCACCATCACCACCATCGCCGCCGCGCAGGCCGCGGTGGAGGGAATTGCCGCCATGCAGCGGCATCGGGTTACGGTCTACGCCCTGCAGGAGTTGCACGCCGCCGTCAGCTCGGGTTCCGGACCATCCGTAATCGCCAACTGACACCGTTTCAGCACATTCTGGAGCGGAATCCATGATTGCCGAGCCAACTCGACTCAGCGCAGCGCGAAACGGCGACGATGAGCTGCGCAGGGAATTACACGCTACTTGCCAAAACCGCTTCGTGCTCGTCCTTCGCGCCGAGCTTCCAGGATGGTTCTCCAGGAAATGCCGATAGAAGAAGAGCAGGGGGAATCATGCGGAAGGAAAGATCCATTCCTGATTCGGAATTGGTGTGCGTGTGGCGTGTTTCGGACCGTGGGCTCAGTTGCTTGTGGCTTGCGCGCACCAGGGGCGAAGCCGGGTCGGTTGCCGATGCGCGTCCCGACGCCGCATAGGACAACCCGCGGGACGGCCCTTCTTCGCGCGCAATCATTGCGGAAGGACCCAAAGGGACAGCAGCGTACAAGTCGGCAAACAGCCGCTACGTTCTTAACGTCCTCCAGCGATTCGTCACCGACGCATGGCCGGCCCCTCCGGGGAAAACCCGGGTGACGACGGCCGGTCGGCAACAGGTTTTTACGTCCGCGCCTGCTTTGTTCGCCACGGTCTGGTCCGTTATCGCCTGGGAAAGATTGAATTGCATGGATTTCGATTTCCCCTGGTCCGCCACGGCCTTCTTCAACAGATCAATGTATTGTGCAATGTCGTCCATATTGCGGTAGATAATGGTCGCGTTTTCCTGCAGATAGAACTCCCAATTCACGCCATTGCGAAACCCGAAGACAATCCCCCACATCGTCACCGCTTCAATGAAAAGCGTGCCCCGGTAATGCGATTCGAGTTTTGACTTGAACCGGTCCTGTTCGCCTCTTGCCAATCCTGGCACGGCGCCGCGGTCCATGTAATCGGTGCTGAGGATCTGGCTTGCAACGTTGTAGTTAGACCGTCCCAGTCCCCTGGATTTGATGTCGCGCAACATCCTGCGGAAGAACTGGTTGGGATCGCCGCTTGTCGGTGTGCCTCCGCCACCCGAGCCTCCGGTTCCGCAGTGAAAAATGGTAGGCTTCGCCGGAGTCCCTTTGAACATGATGGTGCAGCCGCTGAGAACGGCGGTAAAGAAGATCGGTGGGTTGGCCACTTCATCACCGCCGACAGCAAACGGCGGTATAGTCATCTCTACAATCGCACCGCGGTTGTCCCAAGGCAGAAAATAGGCCGGCGTACCGGTCGTCGCCGTAAGCGAAGGCGACACGAGGTAGTCGGTGCCTCGATACATGACTGGAATCTGAGGACGCTCCACCGCGATGCGCGCCACTCGCTGATCCGCGCCTTCCCGATTCTGGCTTACCAGCGTGTGCCGAAAGCCCTCGAATTGCCCTGTGAGGGCCGTTTCATTCTGCGAGGTGTAGCCCACAGCCTTGTCCATCGGGTAGAAGGAATATCTCTTGGCCAAGTCGAGAATGTTGGCGGCGGTCAGGTTGAGTTGATCTGGCGGCATGTCGATCCCTCCCGGGCTGAATCGCGGTGCGACAACTCTATCGAAGATAGAGAATATGCAGTATACAGGTCGGCGGATTGAAGCGAGTTGAATCGGCCGCTTCGGGCTCGTGGGCGCCGCGAAGAAAACGGCAACGGAGCGTCCGGGCGGGGAGCCCTGGGCAGATTCGAAGAGCCATCGACCGATGGGCCATGCCAAATCCGGAGCAGGAAAAATACATTGGCGACCTGCCTGCGCGTGCATTAGACTCATCTGGTCCAAATCAATGCAGCTTTCTTTTCGAAGAGCAGTTTGCTTCCGATACGACTTCTTCGGACATTTCCCCCTCGACAACGGAGAAACGCGACCCCAAGGAGGTTATCCATGAGCCATCCCGCAACTGCGCTCGCACCCGAATCGCTGGCCGCATCCACTTCCGCGCCCGGCCCCGAACACATTCTGCAAATCGGCTTCGGATTCTGGGCCTCAAAAACGCTCCTGAGCGCAGTGGAGATGGAAGTGTTTACCGAATTGGCGAAGCACCCGGAAAACCTGCAGGAACTGACGGGGCGGTTGGGACTGCATCCTCGGTCGGCGCGGGATTTTCTCGATGCGCTGGTGGCGCTGGGATTTCTGGAGCGGCACGAGGGCATTTACTCGAATACGCCCGCGACGGATCAGTATCTGGACAAGAAGAAACCGTCCTACATTGGCGGGGTTATGGAGATGTGCAACCATCGATCGTATGGGCAATGGAACCATCTGACCGAAGGACTGCGCACCGGGCTGCCGCAGAATGAACTGAAGGGCGGAGGGGCGCCGGTGTTTGAGACCCTCTACGCCGATCCAGCACGCCTGAAAGGGTTTTTGAAGGCGATGACCGGCGTGAGCCACGGCGCCAACCTGGCGATCGCGGAGAAATTCCCCTGGGCGAAATACAGGACCGTCGTCGACGCCGGGTCGGCGCAGGGCGATCTGCTGGTGCAGGTGGCTCTCAGGAACCATCACCTTCTGGGCATTGGCTTCGACCTGGCGGAGGTGGGCCCGATCTTCGAGGAGTACGTGGAAGACAACGCATTGTCGTCGCGGGTGCAATTCCAGGCCGGCAGCTTCTTCACCGATCCGCTGCCCAGGGCCGACGTGATCATGATGGGGCACATCCTGCACGACTGGAATCTGGACGAGAAGCGCATGCTGATCGAAAAGGCCTACGACGCGCTACCCGAAGGCGGCGCGCTGCTGGTGTACGACGCGATCATTGACGACGACCGCTCAAAAAACGCGTTTGGCCTGATGATGAGCCTGCATATGATGATCGAGACGCATGGAGGGTTCGACTACACGGGCGCCGATTGCATTGGCTGGATGAAACAAGCCGGCTTCAGGGAGGCACGCGTCGAGCACCTGGCAGGACCGGATTCGATGGTGGTCGGAGTCAAGTGATTCCGGATCATCCTGAACCGCCAAAAATGTGAATTTCGCGCATGGCTGCGCCATTCTTGCCGAAGAGAGAAGGGAAGGAGCGGCTATGCGGATTGGTCGGAGCCCTGCAAACCATCGGCTGGAGTGCCGATGGCTGGATGGGGACGACGGTTTGAGATGCGTTTGGGTGACGACGAGCAGAGTCGTTCGTCCGCTGCGACGAAGACGGAGCCACGCGAAGGCTGAACGCGCAAAGGCGGCGCAGGCATTGGCGGCCTTACAATCGTCTCATGCTGATCGAAGGCATCTTCGCCGCCGTCACCACGCCCTTCTATCCCGACGAGCGCGTGTATTTCCGCAAGCTTGAGGCCAACATCGGCCGCTACTCGAAGAGCCTGCTTTCGGGCATGGTCGTCCTGGGCTCGACCGGCGAGACGATGGCGCTCACCGATGCCGAAACGCTCGACATCCTGCGCGTCGCCGCGGAGGCAGCCGCGGCGGAAAAAGTCCTCATCGCCGGCGTGGGACGCGAGAGCGCGAAGCACACGCTCGAACAGGCGGAAGCGGCCGCCAAATTCCGGTACGACGCGGTGCTGGTGCGCACGCCGACGTATTATCCCGCGCAAATGAGCCCTGCGGCGGTGCTCAACTACTACCGCACGGTGGCCGATCGCTCGCCGCTACCGGTCGTGCTCTATAACATTCCGCGATGCGTGCCCTACGACATTCCTGTCGAGATCGTCGCGGAACTGGCCCGGCATCCCAACATCATCGCGATCAAGGATTCGAGCGGCAGCCTGGAACGCATTCGCGCCACCGTCGAGCAGACGGGCAACTCGTACCGGCGGACGGTGACCGTGACTCCGGTCTTCGAGGCCGTCACCGGGCGAATGCTGGCGCCGAAGCCCGAACCTACCGAATCCTTCGTTCCGGCCGGCGATCTGGCGGGCGGCGTTGCCGTGGCCGTTCCCCCTGCCGCGCCGGCGATCAGGACCCGAACCAAAGAAGTCGGCTTTCAGGTCCTCACCGGCGCCTCGGGCATTGTGCTCGAGTCTCTCAAGGCCGGAGCCAGCGGAGCCATCCTCGGGTTCGGCGCCTGCGCTCCGCAAGCCTGCCAGGAGATCTGGCTCGCCTGGAAGGACCACGACCTGATCCTGGCCGCAGAAAAGCAGCGCCGCATCGCCGCGCCGAGCTTGAGAATCGGCGCCGGCCTCGGCATCGCCGGAATCAAGTACGCCTGCGACTTCAACGGCTACTATGGCGGTCGTCCCCGGCTGCCGCTGCTCCCGTTGAGCGCCGCCGAAAAGGCCGAAGTGGAGGGACTGCTGGGCGGCATCCGGAACTAAAGCGGCCTTACGCCAAAGGGGGAATCGCCTGGGCATCCCGAACAGGGAATTGGTAACCCCCGTGCTTTCTTTTTGTTGTTGCCGAAGTTGCATCCGGTATGGGAATATGTCTGACACTAGAGCGGTTTCGCTTCACTTCTCGACATCTCGGATGCCTCGAAGGTGGCTTTTTGTTGAGGAAAAAGCCACTCGGCGTTCCCGATCCTGTCAACGCTTGAATCGAAACCGCTGTAATGGGCCCCATACAGCGTCTCTTGAAATCTCCCAGCCTTGGATCGTGAAGTGCAGCTTTTGCAACAGATTAGATAACAAGCCGCTTCCCACATTGCCGAAAAACCGGCCGATCGTTTCCTGAGACGCTCTGACGCATGACATTCCAAACCTATCGGAGCAGAACGATGCGTTTTCGCGGATTTCTCGTCGTCGCCGCGCTCGTAGCCGCCCAACTGGGCGTTGCTGCCGGGCAGCAGGCCGCCTCCACCACCAGAACCCAGGCCCCCAGCGGGCTCAGTCTCTCGTTTGACGCACTGCACGGCCAACTGACCGCGAGCGGATACACCGTCAAGGCCCATCCGCTGCAGACCCCGAGCGGCACTACCAGCGTGACCGGCACGGTGAATCTCACCATCACCATCAATCTCGTTTCCAAAATCGGCCATGATGCAAGAGTCCCGTGCGCGGCGATCCTGATCGGCGGGGAAGCCGACACTTCCGTGCCGATCGTCGACGGCGGCATCGAAACCGCAAGCGGTGACGCCATGGTCGACTGGAAGACCAAAACGGCAACCTGCACGTTGAGCATTCCTTACGAGTGGACTCTCATCACCGATGCCTCGGCCGACGAAGGTCTATTCGTTGGTTTCGCGGCGGCGGACGTCGACTCTCGGGACAATACGAAACGCTCCACCATCCAGATCGGCGGACCGATGGCGCTGCCGGCCAGCGGCACCACGACAACCCTGGCGTTTACCACCACGCTCTAGGCAGTGTCTGACGAATCGAAAACCTGCGGATCAGGCGCGAAAAGCGGCCCTCAGGGGCTACGGCAAAACCAGAGAAGGTATGGCCTGTTTTCTGTCTTGCAGGGTCGCCGCTCCCAGGGGTCGCGGCGACTTGATTG
>JASHQQ010000272.1 GCA_030039035.1 Acidobacteriaceae bacterium
CGGTGGTTGGGAACCGGACCGAATCTTAAGGTCCAAATCTCGCCAGAATCTTGTCCGTTCCCCAGAATTGACCGCCGGTATAAGTGAAAGTTCCGTTGCCGTTGCCGATGCCGGTGACCTCGATGCCCGTCGAGCTGTCGTATAAGACGGCATCGTCCTTGCCGGTCCCTTCTACATCTTCCATAACGATGTTGTTATAGCCGCTGCTCCAGTGCAAAGACTGAAATCTGAACGCGCCATCGCCGCTGCTCAAGCCGATGAACTTCTTCGCTTTTGGCGAGGCGTTGTAAACGATCAGATCTGCCTTACCGTTGCCCGTGCAGTTGCAAAATCCCACGAATGTATAGCCCTTCGCTTCCGCGTCTGTCTGCTCGGTAAATGCGAAAGAGCCCGCGCCATTGCTGAGTCCGGTGTAAAGCAATCCGGAAGCACTGTCGTAGAGCGCCACATCGGTTTTGCCATCGCCTTTGATGTCGCCCAGCGCGATCTCGTCGTAACCGGCAGGCCACGCCAGTGCCTGGAAATTAAACTTGCCGTTGCCCTTGCTCAAACCGATGAAACCCTGGGTGGTGGAAGCGCTGTACACAATCAGATCCGCCTTGCCATCGCCGGTGGTGTCGCCCAAGCCGACGAACGTATAACCGGGGTTCTCCACGGCGGTCTGCTCCGTGTAAGTGAAGGTGCCATCGCCATTGCTAAGTCCGGTGTAAAGCGCTCCGGAGACTGGATCATAGAGCGCTACATCGGTTTTCCCGTCGCCATTGATGTCGCCCAGCGCAATGAGGGTAAAGCCGGCTGCCCAAGGCAGTTGCTGGAATTTGAATGTACCGTTGCCGACGCCCAGGCCGATGCTGCCCGCTCCGTTCTGCGAGTTGTACAAGATCAGGTCGGCCTTGCCGTCGCCATTGAAGTCGCCCGTGACAGCGGTAACGAATCCGTCGGCATACGAATTGGGTACATATTGGTACTTGCCGTTCCCATCGCTCAAAGCGGTGAAAAACAGGCCGCTCACGGAATCGTAGCCCAGCGCTCCGGCGAAGCCGTCCCCAACGAAATCGTAGGGAACAGTGCCCGTCGTGGGCGCCACGTTCGGCGTCAGTTCGCGGATTCGTTCGTTGCTGTGGTCGCCGACATAGACTTTGCCGTTGGGCGCGACGGCGACACTGTACGGCCAGTTGAACTCGGCGCTGGTCGCGGAACCGCCGTCGCCGGTGAAACCACCGGTGCCGTTACCGGCAATGGTGTTGATGATGCCGCTCGTATTCACCTGGCGGATGAGATAGTCCGCGGTATCCGCGATATAGAGGTTGCCGTGGGCATCGATGGCAACGCCATTCGGCTGAAAGAGGCGCGCACTTGTAGCTGGGCCGCCGTCGCCCGTGGGTAGATCCTTATTATCCAAAACCCCGGCAACCGTGGTGATTTTTCCTGACGCCAGATCGACCTTGCGCACTGCGTCGCAGTTTGGGTCGGCGATATAGAGATTTTCGCCGGCCTTGTCGATGGCCAACCCGGTAGGGCCGCCAAGTTTCGCCTTCAAGGCCTGAACATTCTCGCCCGAGCACCCCGGTTCTCCCGTCCCGGCTACCGGAGCGGCAAATCCCCCGGACTTCACGGCGTAGACCAGGTAGTTCTCCGGGGCCGAGAAATAGACACGGCCCGGGTCGTTCGCCGCGATACCCCCCGCAATGAAGTTCTCGCATTTGTTATAGAAGCCTGCTATCCCCTCACTCACCTCGAACACCGGACCGTTTCCACTCTGGGCCACGTACAGATTTCCTGAAGGATCGACTCCGATGCCGCCGAGGTCCGTCAGCGCTAAAGAAGTCGCCCGCGTGGAAGAGCAATTAACCGGGTTGACTTCATCCGTGCTGTCGCCGGCGGCTATCGTCACCCCGGACGAACTCTTTTTCAGAACCGAGGCGCTGCTGCAGAAACCCGCTTTTCCGTTGCAGGGGATCACGCTTCCCGTGGCGTAAACATTCCCCAGAGCATCCGCCGCGACCCCGTATCCGTCGTAAGTCGTCGTTCCACCGCTTTTCAGCAGCGTTTTGATTTTGAAGTCAGCCGTCGGTTGGGTGTTGACGGGCGATGCGAGCACCGAAAATCCAGCCGAAAGCTGAACGGCCTGAACCCCTGTTTGAACCCGAACGTTCCGTGCCCCTGGCTGTGCGTCGGCATCGATTTTCAGTTGGACCGTCACATCGGTCGCACTGGAGACGGTCACTGGCCCCCCCGATCCTTCTTTCGTATCGCCAACCGATATTCCGTCCCCGAAACTGGCCGTGGTAATTCCGTTTGCGAAGCTTGTGTTGGTCCCTTTCACCTTAACGGTCACGATCTGGCCTGGCCGGCCGGTATTCGGGGAAACGGAGATACTGGCTGCAGGGCAAACGATCGAGGTGGATGCGCCGACTCCGCATGGTTGCCCGTTAGGTGAGGGGGCTTGAGGTGCAAGCGTCACCTTCGACTGTCCCTTGAGAGGCGCGCACCATGCCGGCAAAACGGCAACCAGCACTACGAGACGCCAACGCTTCGAACCAGTGCGCATCCTGCCTCCTCTGACGATGCCGTCCAGCCGTGTTGAAGCGCCGGTGGTTTGGCCAGCCAATATCGCTCGTTTCCGCATATCTTTTCCTCCCGTTGGGTGCGCGCAGCGCGCATTCTCCCTTTACGCATATATATATCGGGAACCGTGGTCAGATTGGCTCACGGGAACACAAGGCGGTAACGGGTAATTCAGGTCGATCCTGACAATGAGGCCGAAGCCTCTTTGGCAATGAGTACGAAGCCCCTGGATTGCGCATCTTTGGCCAGCTTCTGCAAGCGTGCTTGACCGGCGACTTTGCCTGGAGTCTGCAACTGAATCCTGCCCAATGCCAGGGAAGCTTCGAAACAGGTGCGGACGAGGCCGAGTCTGAGCGCTTGCGTCATCGCCCGGCGGGCAGCGCCTTCCGCGGCATCCGTTCTCTTTTGAGCCGCCAGCACATAGGCTTCGTCCACCAGGAGCAAGAGCCCTCTCGTTACGTCGGGAGTGGTCTTTGACAACTTGAGAGCTTCACTGATGCAATCGTTCGCGTCACCGATCCTGTTGCGATCGAGCGCAATCCGCGCAAGCAATCCCTCCGCGGCGATTTCCGGTACAGGTTCCCTCTCGGCCTGGAATTCCTTGAGAGCCGCACGAACCAGAGTTTCTGCGTCGGCGACTCTTCCGGAATCATGAGCCGTTTCCGCCAGCGTCAACTGGCTCTCCGCGGCACTCCCTCTCTCTCCGAGCTGCTGCTGCAGAGTGAGAGCGTGTTGCCCGGAGTCCACCGCCTTCCCCAATTCTCCCTGTTGACGAAGGACTTCTCCCGCGCTGTCGAGCGTGGCGGCGTAGTTGCTTTTCGCTCCGATCTGTTGCTGAATGGCCAACGCCTCCTGGAGCTTCGCCAGAGCATCGGTAAGGTTTCCCTGCTCCGCTTCCACTTCCCCGATCGCCTGAAGGCACATGGCCTGCGATCCCTTGTGTCCCAGTTCGGTGGACAGTTTCAAATCGGTGTCGAAATCGGCAAGCGCTTCCGGCAAGCGGCCCTCGGCGCGCAGCAGATTGCCCATGTTTCCCCTCGCCACAACGATTCCATTCCTGTCGCCCACCTGTTCGTAACTCCTGAGAGCCTCGGCATACATTCTTTGGCCGCGGGCAAGATCGCCGAGGCGAACATCCACCACGCCGAGATTGACAAGTACGCTGCCCATCGCCTTCTTGTCACCGATCTGTTCGGCGATGGCCAGCGCTTGCTGATAAAGCTTCGCGGCGGCAACATAGTCGCCCTGATTCAATGGAACCTCTGCAGCGCTGTGCAACGCACGAACAAGGCCGCCCTTATCGCCGGCATCGGCAAAGATGCGCCGGGCTTCATCGCAAGCCGCTTTTGCCCGGTCGTTCTCCCCCAGATCGGCCAGCGCCCGGCATTCGGTTGTGCGTGCTCTGGCCACCAGAAGCTTGGCTCCGAGCCGACCGGCTTTGGCCGCTGCACGATCGGCTGCGTCACGGCGCAGCCTGTCATCTCCCATCGACGCGGCCGCATCCGCCATTCCGAGATCGACGCCGGGATCGTCGCCGGCGTAAGCGCTCACCCGTGCCAATGTGGCCAGCGTCTTCAGCGCGTCCGCTCCCTTGCCGTCCCAGGTCTGCGCGCGCGCAAGACCGATTCCGTAATCGATGCTGTCGGGGAAAAGATTGAAGAGCGTCTTGTAGGCTTCGGTCGCCTTCAGCCAATCCTTGCTGGCTTCGAAATAACGGGCCTGCAGCAACAGATGATCTTCGCGCGACAGTTTCCCGGCCAGTTCCAGAGCCCGCCTGGCCTCCTGCTGAGCCTTCCCGTCATAGCCAAGGTCTCCCCAGGTCGTGGAAAGCGTGGCGTGAGCCAGCGGGTACGAAGGATCGGAGGCAACAGCACGGACGAGAAGGTCGCGCGCCCCGAGAGAATCAAAAGCGCGCAGCCTGATGAGGCCTTGCGAGTAAAGCTGCGTGGCGGCCGGATTGGATGCGATTGAGGCCTGAATCGCCTGTGCCTCCAAGGTCGAAGTTTGCGACAGACCGAGTCTTTGCCGCAATCGCGACCCTGATCGAATCACGAGATCGGGTAGCTGCGCTTCGTTGCCCATCTCGGTGACCGTTGCAATCGTGTCTTTGGTGACGGAGTTTTCAAGTCGGAGATCCAGGCGGATCTGCGCGGCGCCGGCTATCCCGGAATCAAGGTAAGAACCGAAGATGACGAAATCGGAGCCAAGGTTCCTGCGGATTCGATCGAGCAGCTCCGGCGCAACGCTCTCCATATCGGATATGCCGACATCGAGCCTTGTATGCGCGACGGCTTCGCCGGGTACGATTCTCAGTTCTTCGCCGGCGGCAAGCTCCGCGGCCAGCGCCTCGGACAGGGCCGTTGAAACCCAGGCCGTATCCGCGCGCCCGGAAAGATTATTGAAGCCCAGGATTGCCAGCGCAGGACGCACCCGTATCTGCACGCCGCCCGGCGCAGACTGGTTGGCAATTCGCCTGGAGGGCCGGAGCACCTCCCACGCAATCAAGCCGCCTATGATGGCGAGCGCAATTGCCACCGCAACTGTGGTCTCCCTGTGTCGCCGCAGGAATCTTGCGCCGCGATACGAAACCGTGGGATGGCGTGCGTTCACGCGCATCCCGGCCTGGAATCGCTCGATGTCACCGGCGAAGGAGGCAGCGGAAGCATAGCGATTCTCCGGCTCCTTGCGCAGGGCTTTCATCACGATGGCGTCGAGATCGCCATGCAGACGTCTCCGCAACTCGCTCGGGGCCAATCCCCGGGCCCTGCTCACCCGATTTGGCGTGATCGTGGAGGAGGTATCGGTGGACGAAGGCGCTTCGATCCTCGTCACCGCGGCACTGGGCTTCTCCACTTCATCGTGGCAAATGGCCCGCTCCAGATCCGCCATCGATTCGCCACAGCGATAGGGCCGGTGACCGGTCAGCAGCTCATAGAGGAGCACACCCAGCGCATAGATGTCGCTCGCCCGGGTGATCGCCTGCCCGCGAACCTGTTCCGGGCTTGCGTATTCCGGGGTCATGGGGTGAACACTCGTTCGCGTAACGAGCGCTGTGTGATAAAGCTCAGCGTCCAGCAGCTTGGCAATGCCGAAATCCAGGAGCCGGGCGATGCCTTCGCTGGTGACAAGGATGTTTGCCGGCTTGAGGTCGCGATGGATGATCTGGTGGTCGTGCGCATACTGCACGGCCGAACAAATGGACCGAAACAAGATCAAGCGGTCGTCGATCGAAAGTTGGTTCTGGTCGCAGTAGCGATCGACCGGCAGCCCATCCACATAATCCATCACCAGATAAGGCAAGCCTTCTTCGGTGGCGCCGCCGTCTAGCAGTCGAACAATATTTGGGTGTTCAAGGGCCGCCAGCGCCTTTCTTTCGTTGCGAAACCGTTTATAGATCTCATCTGTGTTTGGCCCTGGCCTGACCATCTTGATCGCGACTGACTTGCGGAAGTCCTCGCCGTGGCGCTCCGCCAGATAAACCACCGCCATCCCGCCCTGACCGATCCGGCGCAGAATGCGCCAGGAGCCAACGCATCTGTCCACCATGGGATCGGCAGCGAATGGGAACAGTTCGGCAGCGGGCGAGTTCTCGAGCAAGCTGTCGGCGTCCCGATAATGCCGGGCGAGAGACTCAACTTCCTCCAGAAGCCCGGCGTCACCGGCGCAGGCCTCGCGGATGAATCCGCCGCGGGCTTCCGGATCCTGTTCCAGGGCAAGCGCCAGGATCTCTCTCACCTGCTCCCATTCAGGCATGGCTCTCCTGACCGCGCACAAGTTCTCGCGCCAGCCAGGCCTTGGCGACATTCCAATGGCGCTTCACGGTTGCCGGGGAGATTTCAAGAACGCCGGCCGCCTCTTCAATGTTGAGACCGCCGAAAAAGCGCAATTCCACGAGCTGCGCCTGCTGGGGGTCGAATGCAGCCAGCCGGGTTAGCGCCTCATCCAGTGCGACTACGTCGGCGGGCCGCGATCTGCCTGGTATCACGGCCTCTTCCAGAAAAACCCTGGTGGCGCTTCCGCCCCGTTTGGCGGCCTGGTGTTTTCGGCTGTAATCCAGCAAGATGCGTCGCATGAGGTGCGCCGCCGCGGCCATGAACTCGTTTCGATTCTGCCAATGGATCCCCCGCTGATCGGCGAGGATCATATAAACCTCGTGCACCAGCGCCGTCGCCTGCAGCGTATGGCTTGACCGCTCCTGCCGCATATAGTGCCCGGCCAGACGGCGCAGCTCCGCGTAGAGCAACGACGTCCACTCGGCGGTGGTTAACCCCTTCCCGCTCTGAGTGGTAACACCCCTGACAGGATCTCCGGCGGTTTCCCGAAGAGGAATCATACACGCCTGCCCTGAACTGGAGAATCGTGGGGAGTTTGACCCGTCCATGGTAGGAACTGCCTCGATCGGGTGTCAACCGCAGGCCGGTTTGCTCTCTGCTCCAGCAAGAAAAATCCTGAGAAGGTGAGCCTTTTTGCATCCGTTTTGCGCAATGTAGCCGACCGCAATCAAGCCACGGAGGATGAGCCGCCATGAACAGGAGTCTGACCGGACCGGATCCATCATTTGAAACAAACGGTTTTGGCGCTCGTGTGCCGGGCACAAGCCTGGCACGGATCTTCCTTGCTGTTTTTGCGCTCGCCGCAGCGGGATTTGGAGGAAAGGGATCATCCGGCTCCTCTTCGTCAACCTTGCCTCTGCCGCCCGTACTCAGATCGATTTCCGTGACCCCGGCCAAACCGTCCATCGCACTCGAAGGCTCACTGCAGTTCATTGCAACCGGAACCTATATCGACGGCAGCAAGAAGAATCTGACCAGTTCGGCCACCTGGACCTCCAGCGCCCCCACTGTGGCCAGCGTGAACGGCAAGGGCCTCGCCAGCGGGCTGTACCCCGGTACGGCAACGATCACTGCCAAATCGGGATCGATCAGCGGCGCAGCCACAATCACCGTCGACGCCGGCACAATTCTCACCGCGAGCATGAGCACGGCGCGCGAAAGCCACACGGCTACGCTGCTCAACAACGGATCCGTCCTCGTTGCGGGAGGCAGCAATGGCGGCAACGACGTCCTTTCCAGTGCCGAGATCTACAACCCCGCCGATGCGAAGTTCACCCTGACCGGCCGCATGATAACCGCGCGCAAAAGCCACACCGCAACCGAGTTGGCCAACGGATCGGTCCTCATTGCCGGCGGCGACGACGGAAGCGGACCCTTAGCCAGTGCGGAGATCTTCGATCCGGCATCCGGAGAATTTACGCGCACCGGCAGCATGAACGCCGCGCGCGAAAATCACACGGCGACTCTGCTGCTGAACGGCAAGGTGCTGATCGCGGGGGGTACCGGCTCGACCAGTGCTGCCCTCGCCACCGCGGAGCTCTACGATCCTGCCACAGGGGAGTTCACTCTCACGGGCAGCATGAGCAGCCCGCGCGAGCTTCAAACCGCGTTGGCTTTGATTACCGGGCCAGGCTACGGATCGGTTCTCATCGCCGGAGGCAGCGATGGAAGCAGGCCACTTGCTACCGCGGAAATCTACGATCCCGGCTCGGCAACGTTCAGCCTCACCGGCAGCATGAAGGCGGCGCGCGAGGGGCACACCGCGACTTTACTCAACGGGGGCGAGGTCCTGATCGCGGGCGGAATCTCGGGCGGCATCGCGATCAAGGAGAAAACCGCGCTGGCCACCGCGGAGGTTTACAATCCCGCAACCGGCGC